>NZ_CP024311.1:2660681-2972954 GCF_002944315.1 Rhizobium sp. NXC24 | reverse complement strand
CGGCATGACCTCGTTGAGCGCCACCTCAGCCTCCGTAGATCGCGGCGTTCAGCTCGCGCACGGCGCTGGCGGTACGCGGCCCGAAGCCGAGCAGGTGCAGGCCGTCCATGCGGATGATCGCCTTGTGGCTCGCCGCGGGCGTCAGCGAAATCGCCGGCTGCTTCAAGAGGTCGTCCTCTTTTATCGACAGCGGACCTTCGCGATCCATGATCAGGATGACGTCCGGCTTGGCCTCGATGATCGCTTCGTCGGTCAGTGGCTTGTAGCCCGAAAAACTGTCGACGGCATTGATGGCGCCGGCAAGCTTGATGATGCCGTCGGCGGCGGTGGCGCCGCCGGAAGCGAGGATCTTGCCGTTCTGGTTGCTCAGGATGAATAGCACGCGTTTGCGTTCGGCTTCAGGGCGTTTCCCGGAGTCTGTAATCGCAGCGTCGAGATCGGCGGCAACCTTGTCTTCGAGCGCCTTCGCCTTATCCGGCACGCCGAGCAGCGAGCCGACGACGTCGATCTTCTTCAAGATGCCGTCGCGGTCATAAGTTTGCGGTACGGTTTCGAAAGGCACGCTGGCATTGCGCAGCACCGTAAGAGCCTCCGGCGGGCCGGAGCCGTCCACCGCGATGATGGCAGTCGGATTGACGGCTAGGATGCCCTCCGGCGATAGCGCGCGCATATAGCCGACATCAGGCAGCTTGGCTGCCGATTCCGGATACATGCTGGTGGAGTCGCGGGCGATCAGCCTGCCTTCCTCGCCGAGTGCGTAGACGATCTCGGTGACATCGCCGCCAATCGAGACCAGGCGAGACGTGTCGATCTTCGGCGCTTCCGCGGCATGGGCACGCTCGACCAGGCTATAGCCGCCCTTGACCGGGCTTGCGGGGACCAGTGGTAGAGTCATCACCAGCGCCGTCAGCGCGATTTCCCACGGCTTGATGCGCTTGAGGTTCTTCAACATCGTCATGGCCCGATCCTTACGCGGCGACGCTGGCGTCGGCCTTCGGCAGGTTCTCGATGATGGCGCGCCAGTCGGGACGCTCGTCGAAGCCTTCCTTCCGCTTGCCGAAGAACTGGATGATCATCTCGCCTTTGGCGTTGTAGGCTTCGAGCGAGGTGACGTGACCGTCCTTCGTCGGCTTGCGCACGGCCCAGGCCTCGGCAATGTGATCCTGGCGCAGATGCAGATGGAAGGTAGGGTCCATGATGTTGATCCAGGGCCCCATGGCCTGGACGTTGAAAATCGGCCCGGAATGGATCTGCACGATGCCGTCATTGGCGACGAAGCACATGATAGGCAGACCTTCGCGAACGGAAGCATGCATCATCTCAGCGACCGCGTTCGTCTCCAACTTCCAGGCATAATCGTCGCCGACCGTGCGGATCGCCGCCTGGCGGCCGATCTTCAGCTTTTTCAGCATGCCGAAGAATTCATGCGTGTCCGTCATGCGGCTCCAGTGGTCGCGCAGTTCGTCCCGGCTGACATCGCCGTCGATCTCGCCGTTATCGTAGCCCGAGCGATCCTCTAAAAAATCCTGCGACTGATCTTCGAGCCGCAGTTCGGCGACGATGGCGTGATAGGCCTCGACATTCGAGGCGGGGCGCAAATGCACCTTATGAACGGCGTCGCCGGCCTTATCGAAGAATTGCAGGCTGAGCCGCTGCTGGTCGCCATCCGTCTTGGTGACGGCGAAGGCATGCGCCCAGCGCTTCGGGAAGATGCGCAGATCGATGTTTTCGCCGAGCACGATGGCCGCCTGCACGCCTGATTTGATGTTTTCGTAAGCCCCGATCTTTTCATGCACGGCGCTTTCGTTGCGCGACAGCGCCAGGACTTCGCCGAGGGAAGCGACGTGGGCAAGGAACCGGTGGGCATCGGCATCGATACGAATAGCGGAAATGCCGACTTCCGCGGCAACTAGCGCCGCTTCGGAAACGCCCAATCGAGCGGCGATATCGCGCTCGCGCATTTTCGAATTTTCGGCGCGGAAGGCGCGGATATCGGCTGGGGCCAATCGGATCGTTTCTCTAGTCGTCTCAGTCATCTGCAATGCCTATTTGTTGAGAATGAGTTTGCCTTGGCGCGTGATTTTCATCCGGTAGATGATGCCCTCGTGCCTGATCATGATTTCAGTCTGGCCACGAAAAATATCCGTGCTCTCGACAATTCTAATGTGCGGTGCGGCTGTTGGCGGCACCGGCTGTATTGGTGTTTTCTCAGCAATCATCCTGCTTGGTTTGGCCTGAAAATTCATAGGAAGCCGGGTTCTGGTCCGGCCAGATTTATCTTGACTCACATACTCAATGTTTTCTAAAGACGCAATAGAAGACTGTAAGAGTCAAGTTTAAATTTTGGGCGATGCGCGCAGGAGCATCGATGTTCGATTCGCGTCCGCCAGCAGATATTCAGGAGAGATTGCCGATGCCGACGAAAACGATTTTGGCGCTGGCTGCCGGCGGGCTGTTCACCATTGCCTCCTGCCTCCCGGCCTTCGCGCAAGATGCGACCGCGGCTTCGGCGAATGCGCCGAAGCTCAGTGTCGAACTTAATGCGCTCGTGCCGTCTCAGAAGGGCTGCATGATGACCTTCGTCGCGGAAAACGATCTGGCAACACCGATCGGCAAGATCTCCTTCGAGCTTGCCTTCTTCAACGACAAGAATGCGGTCGACCGCGTGACCGTTCTTGATTTTCGCGACCTGCCGGTCGGCAAGAAGCGGGTGCGGCAATTTGATATGCCCGGTGTGAAGTGCGAGAGTGTCAGCCGCATCATCATCAACGATACGCCGGTGTGCGATGGTCCGGCGGCGGGGCAGTGTAAGGCCGCGCTCACGACGCGTTCACAGCTTTCCGTTCCTTTCGAAGGCTGAGACTATGGCCTCGCGCTCGGTCAAGGTTTCCATCGAGCGTCGCCGCGCCGGCGGTGACATGAATGACAACAATCCGAGTGTGCTTCCCGGCCACGAGCTAGCCGGCCTTGACGGCCTGCCGAGCCCGCCGGCCGCCGAGGCGGTTGTTCATTACAGCCGCTTTGCCCAGATTGGTTCGTTTCCTGCCCATCCGAGTGAGCCCGTGGCGGATGCGTCGGGGCCGCCCAGCATGGATCTGTCGGCGGAGAGACCGGATCGCGTCCTCGCGCTGGGTAAGAGAACAGTCACCTTCGCCTGCGTAGGCTCCTTCCTCTTTCACGCTGCCATTGTCGCCGCTTTGTTGGTGACGATGGTTGCAACGCCCGAAGATGCTGTGGAAGAGGCAGGCGATACCGTCAGCGTCATCATGCTCGGCAGCTCCGATATGGACCAGATGTCGGCAGGCGAGGAAAGCAAGGACCCGCAGCCCGAAGAGATAACGGCAGATGCCGTGCAGCCGGAGACGGTGCAGCCAGCCGATGTAACGCCCGCAGAAACGGAAGCTGTTCAGCCGATGCCTCAAACCATGGAGGCCGCACAGCCGTCGCAACAGGTGTCCCCGGAAACGGTCGTCAGCCCGGAGCCGGAGGTGCTGGCGACGCAGGCGCCGGCCGAGACGACAGTGGTTCAGCCGATGACGGCATCTGTCCAGCCGACAGATGCTGAGTCTACCGAAGTCCGACCCGCGGAACCGGTTGAAGTGCAGCCGACGGAAACTGCACAAGCGGCCATACCGCCCACTGAAGTGGTGACCCCGGTCGAAAAACCGGCTCAACAAGCCAAGCCTGTCGAGAAGCCGAAAGACGTCGTCAAGAAGCCGGTGCCGAAGGCCGTAAAGAAGGCCGGCTCGGGCGGTGAGAGCGAGCAGGATTCGAAGAAGGGTTCTGCAGAAGGCACCGAAACCGCGCAGTCGAATACCAATTCGCTAACCGATGGCCAGCGCAGCGGCTCAGGCAGTGCGGCCGTTGCCAATTATCCAGGCAAAGTGCAGTCCCGCATTCGCCGCGCTGTCCGCCTGTCGTCGAAATACGAAAAGGGCATAACGGTTCGTGTGCGTCTGACGATCGGTTCGGGCGGTGAGCTCAGTTCCCTCTCCGTAGCGCGGAGTTCCGGCATTCCTGAACTGGATGAAGCCGTTACCGATGGTGTTCGCCGCGCCGCGCCGTTTCCGCCGCTGCCACCGGAATGGGGCAAGCCTAGCTGGTCCTTCACGCAAGAGGTTCAGGTGACAGGGCGATAGCCAGCAATAAAATATGACATAAATTATCAACTTTATACTTTACTGCAAAAATCAACTTTAATATGGTCCGCTTGCGCTCGCCGGAATCGAGCGCGCAAGAGCAACCAGCAAACGGGTGATGCATGGCGCGTAAGGGGAAAAAGGATTTTGGCCGCGATAGCAGCGAGGCGCAAACGCCGGCGCAGGTATCGGCAAGATCCAGTCTCGACGGGCGCAGTTTCCTTTATGTCGGCGGCCGGGATTGCCAGGTGGCGCATCTTCGTCAGATCGCCAGCAGTTTTGGCGCTGAGCTGATCCACCACGACGGCGGCTTGCGCGAGGCCGTGTCGCGCATCGACACCGTGCTGCCCTCCGTCGACTGCGTCTTCTGCCCGATCGACTGTATCAGTCACGATGCCTGCCTGCGGGTGAAGACCGGCTGCAAGAAATTCGGCAAGGCTTTCATACCCTTGCGCAACGGCAGCAAGTCGAGCCTCGAGCGGGCGCTACAGACGATGAACGAACGAGACAATTCCCGATGACTGACAAAGGCCCTGACGGGTTCATGATGATCGGCCTGCACAGGCTGGCCTCGCAGAAGGGCGACGGCTTGGTGCCGGAACTCTACGAGCTGCTGATGCGCCGCGCCGAAGAGCGACGGCAGGCTCCGAACGTGACGGCTTTTCCCTTTTGGCAAACGCGGCTTCCAGGCGAAGAACCGGAGACGCCGCTCGGCATTTCTGCGCGCGACGGCACGAATGTCATTGCCTTTACACAGCAGCCGGGCAAAACTGCCGAGCGCCGCAAGAAGGTCTGACTGTCGGGAGATCCAGCCATGTATATTGCGATGAACCGCTTCAAGGTCGTCATCGGTTCCGAGAGCGCTTTTGAAGCCGTCTGGAAAGGTCGCGATTCACGGTTGGAAGAGGTCCCGGGTTTCGTAGAATTCCGCCTGCTGCGCGGCGGCACAAATGTGGAAGAGGGCTTTACGCTGTTTTCCTCGCATACGATCTGGCGCACCGAAGAGGATTTCCTCAACTGGACCAAATCCGAGAATTTCCGCATGGCGCACCGCAACGCCGGAGATAACAAGGCGCTCTATTGGGGACCGCCTCGCTTCGAGGGATTCAATGTGGTCGCCGGGGTTTGACGGCGTCGCTACATATCAGTCAGGCGAGATAATCGGCGGTTCTTCAAGCTTCCGTCACGGCTCTTTTAAAGAACGCTCCCAGAGCCACCACAGCCCAACCCGCTATCATGCCGAGCCCTCCTGTTGGTGCGGCCAATGGGAAAAGCGAGTCACCGCCGAAATGGCGGCTGATGAGATCGCCGGCAAAGATCAGTGTTCCCAACCCAAGCAGCACCGCCGCCACCGGCGCGGTGCGGATGCGATCGTATCCGGCATAGAGGGCAAGCAGGGCAGGGGCATGGGCCAGGCACATGGTTGCGGCAGAGCCGAGAAAATGCGCATCGCCGCCATGGGATGCTGCCGCCGCAAGCGCGACACCGGCGCCGCCGAGAATGCCGGCGACAAACAGGGTGAGCGGACGGATTGTGGCGCTGAAGCTCATGTCTTTTCTCATTCCCGGTTCTGCATATGAAAGGCGAGGCGCTCGATCGGCTCCCAGATGATGGCCCGAAGCTTCTCGTTCTCGATGGTTTCGTCCATGGCGCGGCGGAAGCAGAGGAGCCATTCGTCGCGTTCGCTAGGCCCAATCGCGGCAACGAAATGGCGGCTGCGCAGGCGCGGATGACCGCGCTTTTCGATATAGAGCTGCGGTCCGCCAAGATAGCCGGTCAGATATTCGTAGAGCTTTTCTTCGGAGCCTTCGAGGCTTGGCGGATGCACGGCGCGGCAGTTTGCTGCTTCCGGCAACGTATCCATTAGTTCGTAGAAGCGCGCCGTCAGCGCCCGCACGGTCCGGTCGCCGCCGATTGCCTGGTAAAGTGTGATGGTCTCTTCGCTCAAATGCCGGCCCCCATTCGCTGCGCTCTACATGGCAACTCGTGAGGCTGGCTGCAACTGTCGATAGCCTGCATGCGGCGTTTCGGCGCTGCGGTGGCATGATCTTGTTTAAAAGCTGCTCCGCATCTTCCGAGATCGTGCGTTATTCGGCCGCCATCAGATGGAAACTGTCGCTTTCCCCGGGGATGAGTTCGAGCGGCCAGATCGTCTGGCGCGTCTTCCTGGGATATTCCTGGCTGTAGGCGGGCATGCCGGAAAGCAGGATTTCGGCCAGTTCGACGCCAAGGTCGTGCAGTGAGGTGCGAAAGCAGGTCAGCGCCGGCTGCAGGAATTTGGCGCGCGGCGCCTCGCGGAAGCTGACGACGGCAATATCGCGTCCCGGAATGATGCCGGCTTCCATCATGCGCCGATAGAGGCCGATAGCCATCAGTTCGTAGATCAGGATCACGGCCGTTGGCCTTTGTTCGAGCCGCAACAGCTCGTCGGCGACTTGATACCCACCCTGTTCGCTCGATTTGGCGCGAATGACCAAGGCCGGGTCGTAGGCGATGCGATGCCGCTCCAGCGCGCGGCGATAGCCTTCCACGAAAACGAAGCCGAGATTGATGTCGCTAGCGGGGGCGCTGATGGCGATGCGGCGATGTCCATGCGCCACGAGCCGGTCGACTGCGCAGTTGACGACGCCGTCGAAATCGAGGTCTGCCCATGGATGCTGCGTGCCCGAAAGGCTGCGCCCGAGTGCTACGAAAGGGATCTTCGCCTTGGCGAGCAAGTCGAAACGCTTGTCGACGCGATGCGTCTCCGAAATGATGAGCGCATCGGCGATGCGTCTCGCCACCATGCGCTTCAGATATTCATAGGGGTCTTCGTCATGCGGACAGGGCAACATGATCAGATCGAGCTTGTGGCGCGACAATACGCTCTGCAGCCCGCCTGTTACGGTCAAAAAGAAATTATCGCTGTTTTCAACAGTCTCCCTGCTGGATTGGATCATCAGCCCAATGACGTTCGTCGTGCCTTGCCGCAGGCTGCGCCCTGATTGGTTCGCCACATAGCCAAGCTGTTCTGCGGCGGCGAGTACGCGCTTGCGGGTCTCCTCGTTGACATCAGGCTTGCCGTTCAACGCGCGTGATACTGTGCCGATCGAGATATCGAGATGCTCGGCAAGCTGACGAATTCCCTTCATCGGCTGCGGTCTTCCTCCATGCGCCATTTTCCATAGTCCTCCTCTATTGACACAGGAAAATCTTTTCGCATAGTATCGTAAACGTTTACGGAGCGCGTGTCATGAGGGGTTACGCACCGCCCGCTGGAGGACATCGTGAAATTTAATGCCATTTTGTGCGGGTGCGGAGCTATGTCCAAGGGCTGGCTCAGGGCCATCACCTTGACGCCGGCGCTTGCCGAATCCATTCAGATCGTCGGCCTGGTCGACCTCAATCGGGCGACGGCGGAAGGTCTTGCGAAGGAATTTGGTCTTGAACATGCCGTCATCGGCTCGGACCTTGCCGAGGTTATCGCCGCGACCAAGGCCGATCTGGTGTTCGACGTCGTCATCCCCGCCGCCCGTTTCGGTGTCGTATCGACGGCCCTGAAGGCCGGTTGCCATGTCCTGAGTGAAAAACCGATGGCAACCTCGCTCGCCGAGGGCGCCGCCCTTATCGATCTCGCCGCCGAGACCGGCAGGGTGCATGCCATCATCCAGAACCGCCGCTTCATCTCCGGCGTGCGCCGCATGCGACGCTTTGTGGAGGAGGGGGCGATCGGCGAACTTACGGGCGTCCATTGCGATTTCTTCCTCGGCCCCCATTTCGGCGGGTTTCGTGAGGAGATGGACAATGTGCTGCTGCTCGACATGGCGATCCATACTTTCGATGCCGCCCGCTTCGTTTCCGGCAAGGTGCCTGTCTCGGTCTACTGCGTAGAAAAGAACCCGGTGGGGTCCTGGTACAAGCATGGCGCATCGGCCCATGCTCTCTTCGATTTTTCCGACGATGTCGTCTTCAGCTATCGCGGCTCCTGGTGTGCCGAAGGTAAGCGTACGAGCTGGGAGAGCCAATGGCGCCTCACCGGCAGCAAGGGCATGCTGACCTGGGACGGCGAGGAGCATTTCGAAGCCAGTGTCGCCGGCAACGAACCGGGGCTGTTGCATGGCTTCACCCCGATCGAGGTTCTCGGCCCGAAGCATGAAGAAGAGACGCATGGCCATGCCAGCGTTATCGCCTCCTTCATCGAAGCGATCAAAACCGGCAAGCCGCCCGAGACCGTAAGCAGTGACAACATTCGCAGCCTCGCCATGGTTCTCGGCGCGATCGAGAGCGCCCAGACGGGCCGGCGCGTCGATATTTCAGCACAAGGACAGTGACATCATGACAAATCCGGCAAAGGCCATCCGCATCGGCACGATGATCAGGGCGACGAACGAGGATGCCGCCAAGGGCATCGCCAAGATCGCCGATCTGGGCTTCGAAAGCTTTGAACCCTTCTTCTGGCAGACGACCAACGGCCAGAACCTTGCGGAACTCGGCAAACGCTGCATCGCCGCCATCGGCGACCGCGACATCACCATTTCGACGATCGGCATGTTCGGCAATCCGCTCGAAAGCACCGAGCTCGACCAGCAGACGCTGCAGGGCTGGAAGGATTGCATCGACAACGCCCATCATTTCGGCGCCACCTGCGTTGCAGGTTTTACCGGCCGCATCCGCAACAAGCCGCTCACCGACAGCCTGCCGCGCTACAAGCAGGTGTGGAGCGAACTTGCCAAGCGCGCCGCTGACAAAGGCATCAAGATCGCCTTTGAAAATTGCGCCATGGATGGCAACTGGGCCACCGGCGACTGGAACATCGCGCATAACCCCGATGCCTGGGAATTGATGTTCAACGAGACGCCCGACGACAATCTCGGCCTGGAGTGGGAGCCGTGCCATCAGATGGTCTATCTGATCGAGCCGCTGCCGCAGATCCGTAAATGGGCAAAGAAGATCTTCCACGTCCATGGCAAGGATGCGACGATCCGCTGGGACGTCATCCGCGAACACGGCATTTTCGGCAAGGAGAAGTTCGTCTTCATGCGCACGCCGGGCTTTGGCGACAGCAATTGGACGGACATCATCTCCGAGCTGCGCCTGGCCGGCTGGTCCGGTTCGATCGACATCGAAGGCTGGCATGATCCGGTTTATCGCGATGCGCTGGAAATGACTGGCCAGATCCACGGTCTGAACTATCTGAAGAAGAGTCGCGGTGGCGAATTCGTCGAATAGGACGCGACCGTTTGGATCGGGATCGATTTAAGAAAAGAGTTGTGCGTTAATCGAGGGGCTGGAGCGGCGCTTTGTAACGCTCCAGACCGGCCCGGACATCGAAACGGAGGAGCGTTGAGAGGTCTGAAGACTGTTTGCCGGGCTAGGTTGGCGGACAGACGTAAAGTCGAGAGGAACGCGCCGACAGGCATCGCGAGCCATGCCGTCGGACGGGTACCGTCAGGTTCGCGAAGTGGAGGAGAATATATGAACATGTTTTCGAAGCTGGCGCTCACCGCCGGCATGTCGCTCCTGTTGGCTGCCGGTGTGGCGCAAGCCCAGGGCAAGACATTTAACGTCTGGTGGTACGAGCTGCCGGATACTGCCCAGGCCAAGGCATGGACGCAGGCGCTGGGCGAACTGAAAGCCAAGCATCCCGACATCACTATCAATTTCGAACAGAAGACCTTCGAGCAGCTACAGAAGGCTGGCAGCCTCATCCTTAATTCGGATCAGGCGCCGGACGTGCTCGAATATAACAAGGGTAACGCCACGGCCGGCCTCGTCGCTTCGCAGGGGCTGCTGACGCCGCTCGACGATGAATTCAAGTCGCGCGGTTGGGACAAGATCCTCAACGAAACCAATACGCAGCTCAGCAAATATGATGAGAACGGCATCTATGGCTCCGGCCCGATGATCGGCATTCCTGCCTACGCCGAATTCGTCTCGGTATTCTATAATATCGACATGTTCCAGGCCAATGGCGTGAAGGTGCCCACCACCCTGGACGAGTTCGAGGCCGCTCTCGATACTTTCAAGAAGAAGGGCATTACGCCGCTCGCCTATGGCACGGTCGATTCCAACGCGCAGCATCTGCTTTACACGCTGGCGCTGACGCAGGCGGATGACACCTGGGTCAAGAACTACCAGGGCCTCAAGGCGCCGCTCGACACCAAGCCCTTCCTGTTTGCTGCTCAGAAGATCGTCGACTGGGTCAGCAAGGGTTACATCTCCAAGGATTCGACCGGTCTCAAGGGCACCGGCGGTGCCGATAACCTGTTCTCGTCCGGTAAATCGCCGATGTTTGTCAGCGGCACCTGGAACAACGGCAATTTCGCGACCAATATCAAGAACTTCAAGTGGAGCCAGTTCATCTTCCCGACGCCGAAATACAGCACCGGCTCCACGGGCAGCATGTTCATGGTGCCGAAGAGCGCCAAGAACAAGGATCTTTCCTATGAGTTCATCGATCTGGTGTTGAGCAAGACAAACCAGAACGCGCAGGCAAATCTTGGCGGTGTCGCCATTGCCGCCGATCCGGCCGCCATCACCGATGAAGTCGGCAAGCGCAACGTGGAGCTTTTCAACCAGATTTCCAGCAAGGGTGGCCTCGGCTTCTATCCGGACTGGCCGGTGCCTGGCTATTACGAGCTTCTCATCCAGGCAACCACCGGTCTGGTGAATGGCTCGGCGACGCCCGATCAGTTCGTCGCGCGCCTGAAGAAGGCCTACGACGACGTGCAGGCGGCTCAATAAAACCATCGGCGGCAATTCATGGCGGCGGGACGGCTTCAATGCCGCCTCGCCGTATCGAACTGGAGGAATTCGATGGAGAAGTCGCAGAACGCGGGGAGAGCAGGATACTACCTTTATATGATCCCGGGCATGCTGGGATTTATCCTGGTGGTGCTCGTGCCGCTGATCGCCAACTTCGCGATCAGCTTTACCACCTGGAAAGGCGGAAACATCGCACCGCGCTATGTCGGGTTCGAGAACTACCAAAGGCTGCTCGCTGATGCGGCGTTCTGGGGTTCGATTCAGCACACGCTCCTGTTCATCATTTCGATGACGATCGTGCCCATTCTTCTTGGGTTGGTTCTGGCGGCGGTCCTGTTCGACTATATCAGCGCCCAATTCAGCGAGGCTTGGTCGAGTTTCTTCCGGGCCGGCTTCTATCTGCCGCAGATTTTGCCGCTGACGGCAGCGGGCGTTCTCTGGGCGTGGATTCTCAATCCGATCGGCATCATCAATGCGGTGCTGAAAGGGATTGGCCTCGATTTCATGGCGCAGAACTGGCTGGGGGATGCAAGCTATGCCCTCTGGGCCGTTTCCGCCGTCATCGTGTGGGTCCAGGTCGGCTATTGCCTGGTGGTGTTCATGTCAGGATTGGCGCGCGTGGATCCTTCGCTTTATGAAGCTGCCGAACTCGACAATGCGAGCTGGTTCGGGCGTTTCCGTTACATCACGATCCCTATGCTCATGCCGGAGATTTTTGTCGTCGCGCTTACGACGCTGATTGCGGCACTGAAGGTCTTCGCGCCGATCTACGTTCTGACGTCCGGCGGCCCGGACAATGCGACGACGGTGCCTTCCTACCTGTCTTACTATCATTTCTTCACGACAAACCGCGTCGGCTATGCAGCGGCGATCGCGACCTTGCAGACTGCAATGACGATCGTCCTCGGCATCGTCTTCCTGCGCATGCAGTCGAAACAAGAGGGAGGACGCTGACATGACGACCACGGCTTCGCTTTCGACCGAGGTTGCATCGGAAATGCATGTGCATCACGGCCAGAAGAAGGGCCTTGCCCGCTGGATCGTCCTCGCTATCCTGCTCGTCTTCCTAGCTGCTACGCTCTTTCCGTTCCTGCTGGCGGCTTTGAACGCGATCAAGACGCCGACGGACTATGCAGCCAATGGTCCGCTTGCCTTGCCGCATAGTTTCGACCTGACGGCGCTCAAGAACTTCTGGACGACGGTCGATTTCACCCGCAAGCTCTTCAACAGCATTCTGATCAGCGGGTGCACGGCCATACTGGCTGTCGTCCTCAGCCTGCTCAATGCCTATGCCATCGGCATCGGGCGCGTGCGGGGCGGAAAGGCATTGCTGGTGGTCCTGCTGATTTCCATCATGGCCCCGCAGGAAGCACTGGTTTATCCGCTTTACTACATGGCCAAGCAGGTCGGTCTGTTCGACTCGATGCTTTCCGTGATCCTGATCATCGGCGTCTTGCACACCGCATTCGGCACTTATCTTCTGTCATCGGTCCTGACGACGTTCCCACGGGAGATCATCGAGGCGGCGCAGATCGACAATGCCAGCCGCTGGCAGATCCTTTGGATGGTGATCGTACCGGTGCTGCGGCCGACGCTTGCCGTGCTGGCAACCTTCTTCTTCATCTGGACCTGGAACGAGTTCCTGATCCCCCTGGTTTTCCTGGTCTCCAACAATAACCAAACGGTCTCCGTCGCCATGGGCGTGTTGTCCGGCGCCAATACCCAGGATCCGACCGCGATTGCGGCGGCATCCTTGCTCGGCGTCACACCGACGGTGATCTTCTTCCTGATTTTCCAACGCACGCTGACGCGTGGCGTAGCGGTCGGCGCTGTCAAGTAGGCCGAGGGACAAGGCAGGTCTGACGAAGTTCAATTCTCCTGGAGGAGGAAAAAGTGGCTGGTATCAACATCAAATCCCTCACCAAGCATTTCGGTGCGGTGCAGGTTCTCAACGACATAGACCTGACCATTCAGCGCGGAGAGTTTGTCGTGTTCCTGGGTGGGTCCGGCTGCGGCAAGTCGACTTTGCTGCGGATGATTGCGGGGCTTGAATCGATCACGAGCGGCGAGATCTGGATCGGGGGCAAGCGCGTCGACCAGCTCCCGCCTGGCGAGCGCGGCGTGTCGATGGTGTTCCAGTCTTATGCGCTTTATCCGCATATGACGGTTCGCGACAACATGTCGTTCGGCCTCAGGAACATCAAGACGCCGAAGGCGGAGATCGCAAAGCGCATCGATGCCGCCGCCAAGATATTGGAGATGCCGCATCTGCTGGATCGCAAGCCGTCCGAACTCTCCGGCGGCCAGCGCCAACGTGTCGCCATCGGTCGTGCCATCGTGCGCGAGCCCGAGGTTTTCCTGTTCGACGAGCCGCTGTCCAACCTCGATGCCGGCCTGCGCACCCGCACCCGTGTCGAGCTCGCTCAATTGCATGAACGACTGGGCGCAACGATGGTCTTCGTCACCCACGACCAGGTGGAGGCGATGACGCTTGCCGACCGGATCGTGTTGCTGAACAACAAGAAGATCGAACAGGTGGCGACGCCGGTGGAGATCTATACGCGGCCCGCGACGCGCTATGTCGCTCAATTCGTCGGCTCTCCGGGCATGAACTTCGTCAATGTAGCCAATGTCGGCGAAGCCGGCGGCTTTGCGACGGCGACCTTGCCCGATGGATCTGTTATCAAGACGTCGGTTCCGCTGAACGGTATAACGCGGTCCGAACTGACGCTCGGCATCCGGCCCGAATATCTGGTGGTCGCGACGGCGGAGAAGGGCGACATTGCCGGCACTGTCGAGACGGTGGAGCGATTGGGCGACCGCTCACTCGTCCATGTCAGGCTGAAGGACGGCTCGAAGATCATCGGGACCGACCCGGGCATGACGACCATCGCCACGGGGGCGCCGATCGCCTTTACGGTCAACAGTGCGAAGTTGACAATCTTCGACCAGAACGACGTCGCCCATCATTCCGCGATCGAGAGTACGCACTAGCAGCCGAGAATAATTGCTGCCGCCGGCGCAGAGTGTCAAACCTGCCATTGACGAAACCGTCTATTTGGTATGTTATGTTGGCATGTCTGACGCGCACCACAGAAAGAAGCAGCCTTTGCTCGTCCGCCAGCAGTTGCTGGAGGTGGCGGCGCGGCTTGCATCGGAGAAGGGGATGACGGCGGTGACGCTGGATGCCGTTTCCGGTGCCTCCGGTGTGAGCAAGGGCGGGCTGCTGCATCATTTTCCCAACAAGAATACCCTCTTGGAGGCGTTATTCGACAGCCTGCTCGAGCGCCTAGACCGGGCCATCGAAGAGGCGATGCGGGCCGATCCGTTGCCGCATGGGCGTTTTACCCGCGGCTACCTCCGCGCCTGCCTCGCGCTTCGCGACCAGCCACAGGAAACAAAGGACTGGGCGCAGGTGACGATGGTGCTGCTCAGCGAACCGCAGTTGCGGCAACGCTGGCGGAACTGGGTGCGCGAGCGCAGCGAGGAATATGTCGGCACGGACTCCTCGGCGGATGCCGCGATCGTGCGGCTTGCGACCGATGGGCTCTGGCTCGCCGACCTTCTCGGCAGCCATGAGATGGATGAGAGCGCCCGTGAAAAACTGATCGACCGGCTGATCGAACTCACGCAGCTTTAGAAATCAAGGGAAGACCGTAATGGCGAATGCATCTGTCTATGCGATGCTGCTGGTGGCGATTGTACTGGAAGTGATCGGTACGACGGCTCTGCAGATGTCGCAGCAGTTCACCCGCCTCGGTCCCTCGATCGTGCTTGTGCTGTGTTACGTTGCCGCCTTCTATTTCCTGTCGCTGACCCTGCGTGTCATTCCGGTCGGCATTGCCTATGCCATCTGGAGCGCGCTCGGCATCGTGCTGATCTCTGTTGTCGGCCTGGTATTTTTCCGCCAGAAACTCGATCTGGCTGCCATTATCGGCTTGGGGCTGATCATCGCCGGTGTGCTCGTGGTCAATCTTTTTTCGAAATCCGTGTCGCATTAGAGCGCGTTACACACCTTACATTCACGGTTTATATCATATGACCGAAAACGTTTTCGGTTGCGGCGATTTTGCCTTTGTCAAATCGCTAATGAGCGGCTATGTCTTTGGCTCAGGAGGCCGAGAGGAGAGTTGAGCGGCTATTTCTCAAAGCGCTTTGGATCGGCTAACCTATTCCATTAAGTGTGTTTTTAGAGGAGCACCGAAATGACCATTCGCACCGTCGTTTGGGGGGAGAATATCCATGAGCAAACCAACAAGGTCGTCGCTGAGATCTATCCGGAAGGCATGCATACGACGATTGCCAAGGCGCTGAATAGGGATGCCGGCATAGAGGCGACGACTGCGACGCTGCAGGAGCCCGAGCATGGTCTGAGCGAGGCACGGCTGAAGGACACGGATGTCCTCGTCTGGTGGGGGCATAAGGACCACGGCGCCGTAAAGGACGAAATCGTCGAGCGTGTCGCCAAGCGCGTCTGGGAAGGCATGGGCCTTCTCGTGCTGCATTCCGGCCATTTCTCGAAAATCTTCAAGCGGCTAATGGGCACGCCCTGCGCATTGAAGTGGCGCGAGGCCGGCGAGCGCGAGCGTCTTTGGGTCATTAATCCGCGCCATCCGATCGCCGCCGGCCTTGGCGAGCATTTCGAGCTGGAAAACGAGGAAATGTATGGCGAACAGTTCTCCGTTCCGGAGCCGCTGGAAACGGTGTTCATTTCCTGGTTCCAGGGCGGCGAAGTTTTCCGCTCCGGCATGACCTGGCGTCGCGGCGCGGGCAATATCTTCTATTTCCGCCCCGGCCACGAGACCTATCCGACCTATCACAATGAGACCGTGCAGAAGGTGCTGATCAACGGCGTCAAGTGGGCGCACAATCCGCTCGGCACGCAGGCGAGCATCCATGATGCGCCGAATGTCCCGGTCGAAAAGGCGCTGGAGCCGATCGTCGAACGTGGCCCGAAACTCCACCAGGCCGGCGAAGCCGGTTATCGCTGAGGTACAATATGCGTCTCATAGTTGTTGGCACGGGCGGCATGGCGAAGAACCATGTGGAGCATTTCGCCCGTATTCCAGGTGTCGAGGTCGTTGGTGCCGTGGATACGGATGCGACGAGGCTCACGGCCTTCACCGATATGTTCGATATCAAGAAGCGCTTTTCGTCGCTGGACGAAGCGCTCGCCTGGGGCGAGTTCGACGCGGCGACCAACGTCACGCCGGATCGGGCGCATAATCCGACCACCTTGCCGCTGCTTGCCGCCGGCAAGCATGTGCTCTGCGAGAAACCGCTTGCGGAGAATTACGACAAGGCGCTGGAAATGACGGAGGCGGCCGAACGCGCCGGCGTCGTCAATATGGTGAACCTTACCTATCGCAATGTCGCGCCGCTGCAGAGGGCACGCGAGATGGTGATATCGGGCGAGATCGGCACGGTGAAGCACGTGGAGGCCTCCTACCTGCAAAGCTGGCTCGTCTCGAGGGCCTGGGGCGATTGGCGCAGCGAATCCAAGTGGTTGTGGCGGCTGTCGACCGGTCATGGTTCGAACGGCGTGCTTGGCGATATCGGCATCCATATCCTCGATTTCGCCGCCTATGGCGCGGCGACGGATATCGACCATGTCTTTGCCCGGCTGAAGACCTTCAACAAGGCGCCGGATGAGCGCATCGGCGAATACACGCTCGACGCGAACGACAGCTTTTCGATGACAGTCGATTTCGCCAATGGTGCGCTCGGTGTCGTGCATGCCAGCCGCTGGGCAACGGGGCATCTCAACGAGCTGAAGCTGCGTATCTATGGCGAGAGGGGCGGGCTGGAAATTTCCCATAGTCCGGTTGGCTCCGAACTGCGTGCCTGCCTCGGCGATGATACCGAAACGGCGACGTGGAAGGTTATCGAGGTTCCGCCGGTGCCGACCAATTATCAGCGTTTCGCCGATGCCGTCATGACCGGCAGCCATCAGGACCCGACCTTCCGCCATGCCGCCAACCTGCAGCGGGTGCTGGATCTTGCGATGGTCACGGAAGTGGAGAGACGCGAACTAAAGGTTTGACGGCACCTCTTTTTTACCTTCGACGTTCACGCGGTCGCCTTCGGGCGGCCGTTTCTTTTGAAGACAGTACAATTCCAAGGTATATTTTGTTTTTATTATTAAAACGATGATATCGTTGATTATTTTCTATATATTAGACATATCATATATTGAGAATATTCTATAAAATATCGCTAATACCAAAAATGTTTCTTGAATTATTTAGAATTTATATCAATAAACTGATTCGCACATAATACTTATGGGTATGGTGGGTGAAGTGCTTGGATCGGCCGATCAGGCCGAGGTGAGGGGACAATGCGGTTTGATCTCCATGCGCTAGACCGGGCAACGGACGGATTTTTCGGCGCTGCGCTGGATCCGACGCTGTGGCCGGTCGTGCTGGAGAAGGTCTCGGCCGCGACCGGATCCTACGGCGTCAACATCGCGCCGATCGAAGGTCGGTTGCTGAATACCTTCATCGTCACCGAAAGTCTTATTCCCGCGATGGAGAATTATTTCGCGGAAGAGTGGTACAAGCAGGACTTTCGCAGACAGAACGTGCCGATCATGAGACGTGCGGGAGTGATGGTCGAGCAGGATTTTGCGGGGGAGGACGAGTTCAAAACACTCGACTTCTACCATTCCCAAGAACGTTTCGGCCTGCGTTGGTCGGCAATAATAGGTTTTTCGTCAGGTGACGATCTCCTGGCTTTTGCCTTGCAGCGGCGGATCAAGGACGGTCCCTACAGCCGAGAAGAAGCAAGAAATTTATATCGCATTCGTCAGAAACTTATGATCACGGCGAGAATTATGCGCGACATATCCGCAAGTGAAGTGAAGGGCATGGCGGCCGCCTTCGAAATGGCCAACGTCGCCTGCGTGTTTTTCGATCGGATGGGCCTTGTGACCACCGTCAACGAGAAGATGCGCCGATTGCTCGGCCCCGATCTGCAGATCACCCAGGGGCAAATGCGTCCGACCCGCAAGGATGACGCAAACGCATTCGACCGGCAGCTCAAGGTCGTATTGGGCGAAGACAACCTGCTGACAACGGGGGAGCCCGATATCCTGCTGCTCAGCCGCAAAGGCAGGCGGCCGCTTATCGTGCGCATGCAGCGTCTCGATGGCGGCATGCAGGATATTTTCTGTCATTCCTGTGCCTTTGCGACCATTGAGGACCCTGAGGAGAAAGTCCACCAGCGCCCGGCAACCCTGACCAAGCTTTTTGGATTGACCCGCGCCGAGGCGGAAATTGCCCTGCTGCTTGCCCAGGGTATGACACTGCACGACATCGCCGCCCAGCGTACCGTCAGCTATCAGACTGCCCGCGCCCATTTGAAATCGATCTATCGCAAGACGGACACCAACCGGCAACCGGAACTCTCCCTACTGCTTGCAGGGATCAGGATGGCGTGAGGAGCAGTCGGCATAGCCGACGAACGCCCTGAGCCTTAACGAAGGGCCGGGTGGCGCGGTCAATGTCGTGTCTGAAGGCGATGGGATTTCTGCCCAGTTACATCGAACTGCGCAAACCCTTGCTCGATCCCGATCTTGCCCTATGCACCATTTGCCGGGCCACCAGATACGTCGTGTCGCTGCAACCGCTTGACGGAGCGGGGGCGGGGGCGCAGCATTCTTCCATGATCGTGTGAATGCGGGTCATGGGAGAAGGGGTCATGTCCACCGAAGAACAGGTTGCAAGCCACTATACGCGTGGATCACTGGAGGCGACGATTCTCGGCGGGCTCACGGCCAGCGGCAAGGATATCGAGCATCTCAGCATCGACGATCTCGCCGGTGTCGATGAATTCCATCTCGGGCGGCGCGAGGCTACGGTGGAATTCGCCAAAGATCTCGATTTGCTCGATGGCATGCGGCTTATCGACATCGGATCAGGGATTGGCGGTTCGGCGCGCTATATAGCCAGCGAGTATGGTTGTATCGTCACCGGTGTCGATCTGACCGAGGAATTCGTCAACGTCGCCAATGCCCTGACCGCGCGATGCGGCATGACCATGCAGGTGTCGTTCCACCAGGCGAGCGCGCTGGCGTTGCCTTTTGCCGATGAAAGCTTCGAGCGCGCAACGCTGATCCACGTCGGCATGAACATCGAAGACAAGGCGTCGTTGTTTGCTGAAATACGGCGGGTGCTGAAGCGTGGCGGCCGGTTCGGCCTTTACGAGATCATGCAGGTTCGCGACGGCGCGGTGCCTTATCCTATGCCCTGGGCAATGACGCCGGAAACAAGTTTCGTGTGCAGTCCCATGACCTATCGTCAATTGCTCAAAGGGGCCGGCTTCACGGTGGAGTTCGAACAGGATCGCAGCGCATTGGCAATCCGGATGGCGCAGGAGATGCGCGCCAGCGCCGCAAACGGCGGGCAGGGGCTGAGCCTCGGCGCGCTGATGGGGCCGAGGGCGGCGGAGCGGATGGGCAATGTCAGCACATCGGTCGGAGGCGGCTTGCTCGCTCCTATCGAAATGGTTGCCAAAGCCGATTGATGAAGACCGTGCTTGCGACGCCGGATTGACAGGGGCATTCGCCTATCTGTATGGAAAATCGAACGGTAATGGATTCTGCCGGGCCATGGTGGCCGAACCGCTGCTCTGAATTTTCAGGGTCGCTAATGACTCCTACTCAATACGCCTGACGGGCGATGGAGTAGAGTCATGTCCGCAATCCTGTTGTCACCGCTTTCTTGTTCAATGATCATTGTCCCCGACAGGCCCACCGCCGGTCTTCCGGGAGAGGCGAACTGATGTCCGCATTCTCATTTTTTCATTATCGCTTTCAGCAACTGCGCAGCATATTCAAATGGATCATCCTGGTAGTGCCGATGGCTGCCGTGGTCGGGTCGCTCTGTGCATTGTTTCTGTGGAGCCTCGACCGGGCGACGGCGGCGCGCTTCGATCATCCCTGGTTGATCTTTCTGATGCCTGTCGCGGGCTTTCTGATGGTGCTGGTCTACCAGCGCTTTGGCCGGGGCTCGGAGGGCGGCAATAATCTGATCGTCGAGCAGATCCATGAGCCCGGCGGCGGCGTGCCGCTGCGTATGGCGCCGTTTATCCTCGTCTCGACCGTATTGACGCATCTGGTCGGCGGTTCGGCGGGGCGCGAGGGAACGGCAGTACAGCTCGGCGGCAGTATTGCCAGCGCCTTTGCCAAGCTTTTCCGATTAAGCCACGCCGAGGTTCGTATCCTGCTGATGGCCGGCATTGCCGCCGGTTTCGGTGCGGTGTTCGGTACGCCGATTGCCGGCGCGGTCTTTGCGTTGGAAGTGCTGACGATCGGGCGCATGCAGTATGAAGCTTTGATCCCTTCTCTTATGGCGGCGATTGCGGCCGACTGGACATGCCATGCCTGGGGTATCGAACATGTTCAGTATCATATCGTCTATCTTGCCGGCACTCCGGCGAGCACGTTTCATCTCGACACGCTGTTACTGGCGAAAGTCGGCATCGCCGGCGTGCTCTTCGGGCTGATGGCGCGCTGCTTCAGCGAACTTTCCCACGGGATGTCGGCTGCCTTCAAGAGCATCTGCGCCTACGCGCCGCTCAGGCCCGTCATCGCCAGCGCAATCCTGATCGGCCTCGTCTATGTGCTCGGCACCCGCGAATATTTGGGCCTCGGTGTCTGGTCGCCCAATGCCAACGATGCAACCATTCTCGGCTTCTTCGATCCGGCGCGCATCGACTATTGGAGCTGGTTTTGGAAGGCGGTCTTTACGATTGTGACGCTCAGCTCCGGTTTCAAAGGCGGAGAGGTGACGCCGCTGTTCTTCATCGGTGCTGCGCTCGGCAACGCCGTTGCCGCCGTTCTCGGTGCGCCGGTCGATCTCTTCGCGGCTCTCGGCTTTATTGCGGTTTTCGCAGGCGCTACGAATACGCCGCTCGCCTGCATGATCATGGGCATTGAGCTCTTCGGCGCGACGCATACGGTCTATTTCGCCGTCGCCTGCTTTCTTGCCTATATCTGCAGCGGTCACACCAGTATCTACCTGTCGCAGCGTATCGGTATCGCGAAGAGTGCCGCCGCCAATCCCATTCCCCCCGACGTCAGCCTTCGCCATCTTCGCGATCTCGGCGTCAATTCACTCGGCGACATGATCGGCAAAGTTCGCCAGACGTCATTGCAATCCCAAGGGAAAGGTTCGGAGCCATGATCAGCGACAAGCTTGCCGTTCTAATTTTTACCAGGGGAGTTTCATGAACTATCTGATCGTCTTCCTTGGCGCTGGATTGGGCGGCGCCTTTCGTCTCGGTGTCAATCAGGCGACCATCCGTTTGTTTGGCCTTGGCTTTCCATTCGGAACTCTCGCGGTCAATGTTGTCGGCTCGTTGATCATGGGCCTGCTGACCGAATATTTCGTTCTCCGCAGCGGCCTGTCGCAGGAGTTTCGGCTCTTTCTGACCACAGGTATCCTTGGCGGCTTCACGACATTCTCGACCTTTTCATTGGATGCGGTCGCGCTCTGGGACCGGGGCCAATGGGCGACGTCATTGATCTATGTCACGCTTTCGGTCGCCTTGTCATTGGGCGCATTGGTGGCCGGGCTCATGATTATTCGGCTGCTCGCGCAAAGCCAGACGGCATAAACTATTCGCTTAGGGGTGAACGCTCGATAAGGCGCGGCTATCGAAAATGTGAAGTTGCCTGCGGCAAAAGGCGTCGCTGCCGGCCGTATTTTTGCCGATTCCGCAGCGCAGCATTTCGGAGAATTCGTTGGGATTTCATCGCACGACAAGACGCCGCTCTCACGAACGGTTTCCCTTGCGGAATTCGACTAACGAACTCATATAATCGCCTATTATGATCGTTGCATAACAAAGGAGTCGCGCGCCGATCAAGGATGGGCCAGACAAAGGCTGCAATTGTCGGACCTATCGCCCTCCCAAGATTTCCACGCAACTTCCTCTGAGACAAGATTTCCTCCCTCCCAATATAGCCCCTATTAGACAGACATGACGGAGAGCACTTTGAGCGTACCAGCTCCCACAACCACTGAGCCGCGTGCTCCGGAGCAAACCTTCGGCACGGCCGGCATCGCGCCGATGGATCGCCCCAGCGCAATGACGCGCTTTTTCATGAGCATCGTCGCCTGGGCCGAAAGCCTCAATCTAAAATACGCCAAACTCGGCAATCCGCCGGTCTATGACAATGCGACCTTTCCCTGGGCGGCCGAGATCGAGAAGGATTATCCCGCGATCCGCGCCGAGCTGGAAAAAGTGCTGCAGCGACAGAGCGAACTGCCGACCTTTCAGGACATCTCCACCGATGTGAAGACCATTTCGACGGATAGCCGCTGGAAGACTTTCTTCCTTCTTGGTTTCGGCGTGAAATCCGAGCAGAACATCAAGGCCTGCCCAAATACCTGGGCGGCCGTGCAGAAAATTCCGGGCCTGAAAACGGCGATGTTCTCGATCTTCGAGCCAGGCAAGCATCTTCCAGCTCATCGCGGCCCTTACAATGGTGTGCTGCGCCTGCATGTCGGCCTCATCGTGCCGGAGCCGAACGACAAACTTGCCATCCGTGTCGACAAGCAGGTTTGCCACTGGCAGGAAGGCAAGGCGCTGATCTTCGACGATGCCTATGAGCACGAGGCCTGGAACCACACCGACAAGACCCGCGTGGTGCTCTTCGTCGATTTCGTCAAGCCGCTGAAATTCCCGGCCCGCATTGTCAACTGGGCGCTGATGAACCTGGCGATCTTCACGCCCTTCATCCGCGAAGGCCTCGACAATCACAAAGAATGGGAAAAGAAGTTCTATGCCGAAGCCGAGGCGCTGAGAAATCGCCCGAAGGCATAGGGTACAGCGCGTATAGATCTTACAGAAAACCCCGGATCCTAAGAGGATTCCGGAGTTTTGTTTTGGTCGGTCTGAAGCCGGTTACAGTTATTTTATCGTGCGCACGATGGCTGCGCCCGACGTCATGCCGCCGCCGAAGGCGACGAGGCCGAGGTTGAGCGGCTCAGAGCGTTCATTGGCCACATGCATCATGGCGAGCGGGATGCTCGACGAGCTGGTGTTGCCGTAGGTCTCGATGACGCTGAGTGCCGGCCGGCCACTGCGCTTGGCAATGGTGTCGATGATGCGTTGGTTCGCCTGATGCGGCACCAGAAGATCGAGATTGGCGAGCTCAAGCCCGGCATCGACGCAAGCGTCCTCGATCGAGCGCGACATGGAATGCACGGCCTCGGTGAAGACCGAGCGGCCGTTCATCGAAATGACGCCTTCGTCCGGCAACGGCACGTAGAGAAGGTCACCCGGCTCCGGACGGCCGCTGATGACCGGACGGCTCGCGGCAAACAGCGGATTGCGGGCCATGTCGCGGCTGGTGACCAGACAAGCCGTAGCGGCGTCGCCGAACAGGATGGCGGTGGAAAAATCGTTCATGTCGAGCAGCGGCGACAGCACTTCCGAGGTGACGATCAGCACCTTGGCATCGTTCTGCTGGGCGATGAAATCGTAGGCCTGCTGCAAAGCGTAGAGATAGCCGGAGCAGGCGGCTCCCATGTCATAAGCGGCAAGCGACGGCCGCACGCCGTCTTCGGCAACGGCAACCGCAACGCGGCTTGCGAGCGACGGCGTGGCGATATCGGGTGTGCCGGTGGCGGCAATGACGAGATCCATATCGTGGATCGTCATATTGGTCTGGCGCAGGAGATCGCGGACAGCCTTGGTCGCGAGGCTCAACGTGCCTTCGTCGGGGCCGACCCAGAAGCGGCTCTTGATGCCGGTCAGGGCAAAGATTTCCTCGGCGCGCCGGTTCGGCCAATTGTGGATGATATCTTCATTGCTGACGCGGCGGGCGCCGGTCGCAAAGCCCATGCCGCTGACGGCAATTTCGGTGAAATTGCCGGAATGGCGGCGTAGCGCCGGGATCGAATGCGACTTCAACCGACGCAGCACGAATTTATTGTGGGTCTCAGAGGCCAGCGCGAAGTTGCGTTCGCTCAGGTCACGGTTGGCATCGACAGTCAAAAGCGCGCTGTCGGTGGCGATCTGATCGCCGATCTTGGCGAAAACCTCCTGAACAACGCCGCCGATATTAGCGCAGATTTCAACCGAAGCCTTGGTCGCCTCGACCACGGCGACGAGCTGGCCAACCTCGATCGTATCGCCGGGCTTGACCAGCATATCGGTCACCAGCACGCTTTCATCGGCCGGGCCGGAGCCGATAGCCTTGATGGCTGCGGTCGGGCCGGACTTGTCCTCTTCATGCCAGGTGACCTCGCATTCGAGAACCTCGGCCATCAGATCGACCAGCTTGCTGTAGGACGGCAGCGTTTCCAACTGATTGCGGAAATTGAAGGGTACATGCGCATCCGAGCGGGCAAGCCGACGGACGATGACGGGCACGTCGGTTTTCTCGGTGACGGTCGCGACGATTTCGGCGCCCATGCCGACCGTGCGATTGTCTTCGTGCACCACGATCAGGCGACGGGTGCGCTTGGCGCTAGCGAGCACTTCCTTCTCGTCCCAGGGCGAGATCGAACGAAGGTCGATGACTTCCACCGAAAAACCCTGGGCTTCGAAGGCGCTCGCCGCCTTGGCACAGAGCGAAACCGTATTGCCGTAGGTGACCAGCGTCAGGTCGCGGCCGCGGGCGACATAGCGCGACAGGCCGGGGCGGACGAAATGCGTGTCGAGATCGGTGGATGTGCGGCCGTCGGAGTTGTTGAGCACCGCCTTGGGGTAAAGGAAGACGGTCGGGCGGCGTGACTCGAAGGCGGCGTTGAGCAGGCCAGCGGCATCGCCGGCGCTGGAGGGCATGACGACGTCGATGCCGGGCGTATGCGCCAGCATGCTTTCGAAGCTCTGCGCATGGAACGGTCCGAGGCCCGGCTTATAGCCGCCGCAGCTCACCATCAGGATGACGGGCGATTCCCAGGCGCCTTGGGTGCGCCAGAACATGCTGCCCATCTCCGAGACAATCTGGTTATAGGCGAGCGGCAGGAAATCGGCGAACTGGAGGAAAGCTACCGGGCGCTGGCCGGCAAGCGCCCGGCCGACCGCGGTGCCGACAATGGTAGATTCGCTGAGCGCGGCGTTGCGTACCCGCTCGGGATATTTCGTGCTAAGGCCGCGGGTGACGCCGAAGACGTCGCCCTTGGGATCTTCGATATCCTGGCCGAAGAGGACGACATCGGGATTGTCGGCAAGCTGCTTGTCGAGCACGCCGTTCAGCGCTTCGCGCATGGTCAGGGTGACCGCGCTCTTGCCGCCGCGGTATTCGGGGGTTTTGTCGAACGAAGCCGGGTACGGCGCTTTCGCCTCCGGCTCGACATGCGGCGCATCTTCCTTGCGGGCAAGGGCTGCTTCGGCCTGCACCTCGGCAGTCAGGTCCCTCTCGATCTTTTCCAGCGCATCGGCATCGACACCTGCCTTCAGCAGGGCGGCACGCAGATTGACCAGCGGATCGCGGACGGAGCCGGTCTCGATCTCATCCTGGGTGCGATAGGTTTTCTGGTCGTCGGCGTTGGTATGGTCGGATAGGCGCTCGACGTTGAGGATCACCAGGCTCGGCGTGCGGTTGTTGCGGCTGTGGCGGACGGCTTTGCGGAAAGCTTCGCGCGATGCCTGCAGATCGTCGCCATCGGCACGGATGATATCGAGGCCGTAGAAAGAAGAGGCGGGCCCGGTCGGTAGGTCGAAGAAGGTCTGCTTGGTGGTGCGCGTCGAGATGGAGAAACTATTGTCTTCGATGATGAAGACGACGGGATATTGGCTGCGTACGGCTTCGGCCACGGCTTCGACGAATTCGCCCTGCTGCGTGGTGCCGTCACCGACGCAGCAAACGGCAATCGGCATGCCGGACTTGTGCTTCAGCGCGGCGCCAACGCCGACGGCATGCAGTGCATTATTGCCAACGGGGCCGACGATGGAGGTGATGTTGAGAGCGCGGGAGGAAAGATGCGCGCTCATCTGCCGGCCGGCGGAATGGGAATTGGCCGTGGCGAGAAGGCTGGAGAAAAACTCACGAATGGGCATGCCGCGCGCCAGCATCAAGGCTTTGTCGCGATAATGCAGATGCAACCAATCGTCATCATGGAGGAATTCGTTGAGCAGCGCCGTCGACTCATGTCCGGCACCGGAAACGTGAAAATGTGCTATGCCTTGCTTGATGAATTCTCGTTCAAGCCGGTCTATTTCACGCGATGTGAAAAATATTCTATGAAGTTGCTTGAGATGATCTGGGGTAAATCTCCCTTCCATTTCAATGATTTTCCTAATCTGTCATGACCATCAATTTGCGTCGGATAGGTAACGCCGTGGGGTATCTTTTTCAATACACGTTAGATGACAATATCTTCTCGGTTTGAAATAGGTTTCCGAGCACTGGTTGCATCCTCGCATTTGGCGGCGCCGGTTTCGATGAAAAAAGTCTATGCCTTCCGGCCATTGCCAGCGCGCTTCGACACCAACCGATGGATGCCGTTCATCATCTTCCTTCAGCCCGTTTTCGGATCGGCTCGTCGGCTTGCTTACGAACGGAGGCCTTCCTTGCTGCCAGCTTTTCCTTGGCCACCAGCTCCTTCGGCTTTTTCCCGATGATCTGCCTGCGTCCCTTGGTGGAGAAGGGCTGCACGAGCTGGGCAAGGAAGCCCTTGGCAACCTTGCCGCTGATGCCGATGTCGGTGGAGGAGGGGCGCGGCGGATTGTAGTAGGTTCCGAGAATCTGGTCCCAGATCACGAGGTTTTCGCCGTAATTGGTGTTGCCCTCGGAAAGCAGTTTCGAGTGATGCCAGCGGTGCAGGCGCGGCGTCGAGAGGAACCAGTCGAGCGGGCCGGTGCGCACGTCGATGTTGCAATGGGTGAGGAGGCCGATAAACGCCGTCACCGCGCCAATCCACAGGAAAACCGGCAGCGGCGCACCAAGGAGATAGAGCGGGATCTGGCCAAGCGCGATCTTGAACAGCGAATCAATGATGTGGAAACGCCCGGTATTGATGACCCACAAGCGCTCGACGCTGTGATGCAGGGCATGGAAACGCCAAAGCGTCAGGTACTCATGCGCAAGGCGATGGGCGGCATAGAGGCCGAATTCGGCGATGATCAACCCCAGCACGACCTGCAAGGCCAGCGGCCATTGCTCCGGCCATATATGGGCCTGGTGGCTCAGGAGAGGCTGCGCCACGGTCGCCACCGCCATCGGAAATGACGTGCCAATGGCTGCTGCGATCTGCACGCTGCCTTTGCTCAAAAGCGTGTGCGCGATATTGCTGATCGTCTCGCCGTCGCGTTCCAGCCAGGTCTCCTCATAGGGCATAAGCCGCTCGAAAAGCGCAATCGTCGCGACGATGGAGAGGTAGACGACATTGAACCAAAGGAGCCGCATCGGCGACTGAAACGCGAAATAGGAGCCTGTCAGTCCGGCGCAAAAGATCACCGGCCACAACAAGGATGAAACAGCAGCGTAGAGACGCGAACTGTTTTGAAATGTCATGCCATTATCCTCGGATTCTAATCGATCGGGGTGGGGTGGCGCTTAAAATATGCGCGATATGTACCGCGATGATTGTGGGCGAGGAAGCGAAATCTTGAGTTCGTCGGAAGCGTTTGCGTTTCTCTCATGTTGCAGAACGCGTTCCGGGCGGTCTGACAAGGCCGATGTGGCCGGCGGTCATCTCTCGAATCGGAGCGACCGCCGGGTGCGCGATCAGCGGTCGAACGTCAGCCTGATCTTCTGCTGCCCGGCCTCGTCGAAATTCTCAGGAGACAGCCATCTCTCGTAACCGGCCTTCAGGCGCGGCCAATCGGCGTCGATCATCGCGTACCAGGCGGTGTCGCGGTTCTTGCCCTTGGCGACCATGTGCTGGCGGAAGATGCCTTCGAAGGTGAAGCCGAAACGCTCCGCAGCGCGCTTCGATGGCTCGTTGAGATTGTTGCATTTCCACTCGAAACGGCGATAGCCGAGCGTATCGAAGACATAGGAAGCGAAGAGATAGAGCGTTTCGGTGGTGACGCGGCTGCGCGCGATCGCCGGCCCCCAGAGGATGCTGCCAATCTCGATGACGCCATGCACGGGATCGATGCGCATCAGCGCCTGGCGGCCTTCGGCCTTGCCGGTCCGCTTGTCGATCGTAGCGAAAAACAGCGGGTCGGTGCCGGAAGCGGCCTTTTCGAGCCATGGCGTGAAGGCGGCGAGATCGGCCGGTGCATTCTCGAACAGATAGCGGAAGCGATCTTCGGCACCGGGCGCTTGCGCCGAGGCGTAGAGATCAGCGCCATGGCGCGCCGGGTCGAGCGGCTCCAGCCGGACATAGCGGCCTTCCAAAGTGATCCGTTCCGGGCGCGGCACGCCATTCCAATTCGCAAGGTCCATATCGAAGTCCTTTGGTATCAAATCAAAAAATAATCTATCTAATCCGGCCCGATTGTATCAGTGCCGCCAGCGGTTCGGGTAGCTCTATCCCATGCGGCAATCCCGGTGCCGCTTCCGCCGGAGCCAGATGGCTTCGCACCGGCAGGACGCCCGCCCAGACGGGGAAATCCGCCTCGTCAATATCGCCTGGCGGGCCGTTACGGACCTTGGCCGTCGCCTCGTCTATTTCCATCCTCAGGACCGATGTCGCTTTCACCTCCTGGCGGGTCATCGGTCGCAGGCCGTCCCAGCGGCCGGGGAACAGATTTTCGATGAAGCGGCGGAGCGCATCGGCCTTCTCCTCGACATCCTCGAGAAGGCGGGCCGTGCCGAAAACCATGGCGGAACGGTAGTTGACCGAGTGGTTGAAGGCGGAACGGGCAAGCACATAACCATCCATGAGGCTGCAGGTGAGGCAGACAGGCATATCCTCAGCCGCGCGCAGAAAGCGGCTTGCCGCCGAACCGTGCCAATAGACATGGTCGCCCTCGCGCCAATGCAGCGTCGGCGTCACATAGGGCGCACCATTGATGACATAGCCGACGTGACAGAGGGGTGATGCATCCAGAATGGCATGGACATTCGTGCGAGCATGGCTGCCGCGATGATGTTCGCGCCGCACGCGCGAGCGTTCGGTGGTCGGATAGTCGTCAGCTTGGGGCGGGTAAAGGTCAGCCATCGTTTCCTCACTGGTATCATTTTGATCTATGCCGCCAAAGAGGTAGGTTATAAATAGCCAGTTTTTGTATTTCTAGCAGACCAGTTGGAGATGTCATGGCAGCGATTGCACAATGGCCGGCGCTCGATCGCGTGGCGGGCGACCTAGAAGGCCAAGTGTATCGCGTGATGCGCGATCGCATACTCCAGGGGCAGATGCCGCCGGGACAGCGGCTGCCGTCGACACGAATGCTCGCGATTTCGCTTGGTGTTGCGCGCTCCACCGTGGTCAACGCCTATGAGCGGCTGAAAGCGGAGGGCTATCTGCAATCGGCGACGGGTGCCGCGACCCGCGTCGCCGCATTCACGACACCGCCTCTGCAAGGGCAAGCTGCGTCGACGCCGCTCAGTCCGATGCCGATGACCGAGAGTGCCGCAGGCGGCCTGTTCGAGCCGGGCGTGCCGGATGTTTCAGCTTTTCCGCACGCCGCCTGGGCGCGATGCCTCGGCGCTCGCGGCCGTTCGCTGCGGGTGCATGATCTCGGCTACGGCGCGCATAGCGGCATTCGCGAGTTGCGCGAGGCTATCCTCGATCATATCTCCGCCACGCGCGGCGTGACTGCCCGCCCCGAACAACTCCTCATCGTTCCCTCCACCGGAGCCGCCATCGATCTGCTGGCGCGCGTCCTGTTGCAGCCTGATCGCCCAGATGGGAGGATCGCCTGGATGGAGGAACCGGGTTATGCCACGGCGCAGGCGTTGCTGCGGATGGCAGGCGCGGACCTCGCGCCGGTGCCATGCGACCAGGCGGGCATCGATGTCGCAAGAGCCGCCGGTCCGCCGCCACGGCTGATCTATGTCACGCCCTCGCATCAATATCCGACCGGCGTGACGATGAGCCTGCCGCGCCGTCTGGCACTGCTGGAATTTGCCCGCGCCAACGGCTCGGTGGTGTTGGAAGACGATTATGACAGCGAATTCCAGTATGCCTCCCGCCCGATCGCCGCGCTGCAGGGCATCGATCGCGGCGAAGTGGTTGCCTATCTCGGAACTTTCTCGAAGACGCTCGCCCCCGGCCTGCGCGTCGCCTACGCAGTCGTGCCGTCCTGGCTCGTGTCCGAGGCCGCGGCCGCGCAGCGGCTGAGAGGGGCTGTCGTGCCGATCCACATCCAGGCGGCGCTTGCCGATTTTATCCGCGAAGGCCGTTTTCGCGCGCATCTGAGGCACATGAACGCGATCTATGCCGCGCGTATGGCAGCGGCTGTTTCCGCGTTGCGCCGTCATTGCGGAGATTGGCTCGATATCGGCGAGGGCACCGGCGGGCTGCAACTGGCGACATGGTTCCGCAACGCCAGCACGGATGACCGGGCGGCCTTACAAAGGATCAACGCTCAGGGCTTTGCGCTTCGCTCCATGTCCGCGCTGCATCTTGGCCCTCCGCGGTCGGGACTGCTGTTCGGCATAGCACGCATGGCGCCCGAGGCTGCGGACGCCGCGGCGGCAAGGATTGCCGCGCTGCTTCGAGTTCCCTGAGTCACCGTCTGACGAACAATCTTCTGTACTCCCGTGGCGTCATGCCTTTCAGGGTTTTGAACTGCCTGTTGAAATTGGCGATTGAATTATAGCCGACGGCATCGCTGATATGATGGACCGCTTGATTGGTGGAGGAGAGGCGAGCACAGGCGTCGCCAATGCGCATACGCATGAGGTAGTCGGAAATGGCGGTGCCGGTGTGGCGGCGAAACATCCGATGCAGACCGGAAACGCTGAGCGCGGCGATATCGGCCAATTCGTCCAGGCTGACGGCGCGCGCATAGTTGAGATGCATGTGTGTCAGAACACGGTCGATGCGTTCCCGGCTCTCCCTCAGTTCCTGCGATTGGCCTGGTGCGCTCGCAAGCGGCATCGCCTGCCTGTCGCCGGCAATGGTGACAAGGATGCTCAACAGCGACAGCAGCCGTTCGACGGGCGGTTTTTCAAAGACTGCTTCGAATTCCAGCCGTACCGCCGCGGCGATCTCTTTCGAAAATTGCAAGCCGTTATCGGCTCGCATCACCATCGCCTCGATCGGCCGAAATTCGACAGCACCGCCTGATATCTGCAACAGCCATTCGCGATGGAACCAAAAGACAAGGGCGACATGCGGCTTATGCTCATCGATCTTTGCGCGTGAGGCCCATGTATGCGGCAGGTTGGGTCCGACGAGCACGAGATCGCCGTCGCCGTAATCGCCGCTATGGTCACCGATGAAACGCTGACCGATCGAGTTCAGCGTGAGCGTGAGTTCGAATTCGGGATGATGATGCCATTGAAAGGGGATGACATCGTCGAGCCGCCGGTTGAGCATGCTCCACGACGTTTCCGGCGACTGCGGCAATATCTCAAGATAGGGTCTCATCGGGCGTCAACTAGAGTACAGAAGCCAGAATAGTATCAGAAAAAGCCAGGACCAAGCAACACGGACTGCCGACATCCCATTATTGCTCGAGCATCGCCTGACGTGACAGGGATAACCAGATGGGAGACTCATATGCAGCAAAGTTTGAAACGGGACGCGCATCCAACCGCTTCTTCGGCCGTGACGCAGTTGAAGGACATAAGGAAGACATTGCCGCTGCGGGTTCTCTCGCAACAAGACTGGCAGCATTGGATCACCAAGGGTTATGTGATCGTGCGGCAGGCTGTCCCCCCGGCAAATGTCGAGCGGCTTGCAGAGGTGCTTTGGACCTTCGACGAGAAGGACCCGAATGATCCATCGACTTGGTATGCGCCACAGCGCCGCGAGCACAAGATGAAGGAGCTCAACAACACCGGCATGCTGGAGATCTACAATCACCAGTACCTTTGGGACAATCGCATGGAGCCGCGCATCTATGGCGCCTTCGTTGATATTTGGGACCGCGAAGACCTGTGGGTGACGATCGATCGCGCCAATCTCAATCCCCCGAAGAAGATCAAGGGCAATCCGAACGGCTTCATTCACTGGGACGTCGACACGTCCCTTCGCCCCCTGCCGATAGGCGTGCAGGGCGTCTTGAGCCTGAAGAAGCAGGACGGGGATGTCGGGGGTTTTCAGTGCGTGCCGGAGCTGTTCGAGCACTTTGAGGAATGGGAAAAAACCCAGCCCGCGGATCGGGACCCCATGCACCCCGACATGGCCGGCCTCTCGGTCGTCAACATCGACATGGAGCCGGGCGATCTGATGATCTTCAATTCATTGCTTGCTCACGGAGTCCGCCCAAACCACGCGGAAAACCGCGTCCGCATGGCGCAGTATATTTCGATGCATCCGGCCGAGTTCGGCAATGTTGCCGAGCGTGAAGAACGCATCCGCTTGTGGCGCGAGCGCGATCATCCGATGCGTGACGCGTTTCCCGGTGATCCCCGGAAGTGGGAAAAACACAATGCCGAGACGGCGGTGTTGACACCGCTGGGCGAAAAACTGCTGGGGCTGACTGCCTGGTAAAGGTGGTCGCGGAGCTTTGATCGAGCGGCCCTATTGCCGCTCGATGTCTATCGATCGACGTCCCGTTAAACCTGGTTCCAGCGGCGGATGACCGGTTCGCTCAGATCGTGTTCATAGCCGAGAATGCTGATGCTGGTGGTGTCGAGCACGAAATGTGCGCCGCCTTGCGGCTGAAGGCCGAGCCAGCGGGCGGCGAAGACCCTCAGGAAATGCGCGCTGGAGAAGATCAGGACGTTGCCGTTCACCTGCCGTAGCTCGCTGATAATCCTGTCGGCTCTTGCGCCGACATCGGCTGCGGTTTCGCCATCAGGGCATCCGTCGCGAAAGAGTTGCCAGCCGGGGCGCTGAGCAAGGATTTCCTTGGTGGTGATGCCCTCATAGGCGCCATAATTCCACTCCGCCAGATCGTCCTTGACGGCACGGGCATCGCCGAAGCCGGCGAGCGTGCTGGTGCTTTTGGCGCGCTCAGACGGGCTCGACCAAACAGTAGCGAAATCGATGGCGGGCAGGCGGCCAGCCACCTTGCGGGCGGCTTCTTCACCGGCGGGGGTAAGGGGGATATCGGCTCGCCCAGTGTGCCGGCCGGACAGGCTCCATTCCGTCTGTCCATGCCGAACCAGATAGATTTCCGGATACGCGCTGCTCATCTGAACGCCTCTCGATCGCGCTGAAATTCCCGTAATTCTTCGCATCTGCGAGACCCTCTGTCGAGGGAGCATGCCGGTGCCCGCAGAGGAATAGTCATGTCATCGTTTCACGGCGCGGCGAACGCTGTATAGGAGGATGGCGAGGCAGCCCAGTAGCAGAAGCAGGCCGCCGATGAGCGGCGGCAATGCGAGAAGCTTGACCGCGACAGCGACCGCGATCACCAGGATCAGGGAAAAGGCCGCTAGGCTGCCGTCGTCGATGAACATGCCGATAAGTTCGGATAGGGCGATGCGGATAATGTTCATTGGACTGCCTTTGCTGTGGATTTGCCGATAGAGCCGCGCAGGCTGCGGATGATGGCGAAGGACGCCAGGGCAACGATTGCGAAGATGGCGATAAGCGCAAGGTCTTCGCCTGGCCAATCCGCGCCGATGCCTTCGCCGGTCCAGAAAATGCCGAAGCTGGTCAGCATCAGCCCGACGATGAATTTGAGCGTGTTTTCCGGCACTGTCGCGAGCGGGCGATGGACCAGCAGACCGATCAGCATCACCAGGATGAACGCAGCCAGAGCGCCGAGGCCGGCAAAGAGCGTCAGGCCATGGGCACCGCCGACGGCGATGACGATGAAGACCACCTCGACGCCTTCCAACAGCACCGCCTTGAACGAAGCAAGGCCGGCGAGATAATCAGCGCGCAGGTCCTCGGATTGTTGCCGGAGCGCCGCTGTTTCCTTGGAGAAGGCTGCTTCCTCATCATGCAGGGCTATTACGCCGAGTGAGCGCAGAATGGCTTTGCGCAGCCAGCGCATGCCGAACAGGATCAGGAGAACGCCGACAACGAATTGCAGTGTGGTAATCGGCACCAGCGCCAACAGCGGCCCGAAGATGAGGACGAGGGCTGCAAGCACCGCAAGCGCGAGAGCGGCACCGGTCAGCGCCGGACGCCAGCTCCGTGTGACGCCGACGGCAAGGACGATAGTGAAAGCTTCCACGACCTCGACGAAAGAGCCAAGGAAGGACGCCGTTATGGTGGAAAGGATCGGTGTGAGACTGTTCATGCAGTGAATCCTGGGCAACGGATAGCTGTCGATTTTGCATGATCTTATCCGAAAGCCGCTCGAATTTTTCGGGTAAGACCATGCCGAAAGTCACATTCATGATCACGTTTCGGTGCTTCACGCGCAGATATGTAACAAAATCCGCGCCAGCGCCGTATATTTTGCGGGACAGGTGATCGTCCCTTCGATGGGAGTTCCAGACATGTTGAACAGACGACTTCTCCTCATCGCCGCTGGCCTCGGGGCGGTTGCGGCCCGACTTGGTTTGGCTTCAGGCCCGGTCGTTGCGGCCGAGAAATTTCCCGTTACCCACACCGACGAAGAATGGCACAAGCTGCTGACGCCGGACCAATATGCCGTGCTGCGCGAGGAGGGGACGGAATATCCTTTTTCCAGCCCGCTGCTGCATGAGGAGCGCAAGGGCAATTTCGCCTGTGCCGGCTGCCAGCAGGATGTTTTCTCTTCAAGCACGAAGTTTGACAGCGGCACCGGCTGGCCGAGCTTTTGGGCGCCGATCGACGGTGCAGTCGGAACGACTGAGGACCATTCCTTCGGCATGGCGCGTACGGCTGTGCATTGCAGCCGCTGCGGCGGCCATCTCGGCCATGTCTTTCCGGACGGGCCAAAGCCGACAGGCTTGCGCTACTGCATGAACGGCGTTGCCATGACATTCCACGAGATTTCGGCCTGATCGCCGAAGGGCGAGCCTTCCGCTGAAAAAGCTGGATCTCAGCTCTCGTTGCTTATCGCCGCTCGCACCGCGGGGATAACTTTCTGGCCATAAAGTTCGATGCAATGCATCAGTTTGCTGTGGCTGAGCATGCCGGCGCTGTATTTCAACTGGAAGCGGCTGATGCCGAGCGTCTTGATGACCGGTGCGAGCTTGGCGGCGACGGTTTCGGGCGAGCCGACATAGAGCGAACCGCTTTCGATCTCGCTATCGAATTCGTTGCGCGTCATCGGCGGCCAGCCGCGCTCGCGGCCGATGCGATCGCGCATCGCCTTGTAGCTCGGCCACAGTTCTTCGCGGGCCAGATCGTCCGTATCGGCAATATAGCCCGGCGAATGGATGCCGATCGGCTGAACCGTACCGCCCAATTGCGCGAACGCCCTGTGATAGAGATCAATATAGGGCTGGAAGCGGTAAGGGCTGCCACCGATGATCGCCAGCATCAGCGGCAGGTTATATTGTGCGGCGCGGACGACCGAAGCCGGGCTGCCGCCAACGCCAATCCATGTCTTTAGGCTACCCTTCTCGATCGTCGGGAAGACGCGCTGATTGCTGAGCGGCGGGCGTGTCGTTCCCTTCCAGTTGACCGGTTCGTTGGAAAGCAGGGCGGCGAAAAGATCGAGCTTTTCCTCGAACAGTTTTTCATATTGCGACAGCTCGAAACCGAAGAGCGGGAAGGATTCGGTGAACGAACCGCGGCCGAGGATCACCTCGGCGCGCCCGCTCGAGGCCGCATCCAGGCTGGAAAAACGCTGGAAGACGCGGATAGGATCGTCTGAGCTCAAAACCGTGACTGCGGAGCCAAGGCGGATACGCGATGTACGGCCGGCAATCGCGGCAAGCACCGTTTCCGGCGAGGAGACGGCGAAATCCTGACGATGATGCTCGCCGATGCCGAAGAAATCGACCCCGAGCTGGTCCGCGAACACGCCTTCCTCGATCACATTACGGATGACCTGTGCGTGGGATTCCAGTGTTCCACCTTCGTCTTGGGTCACGTCGCCGAAGGTATCGAGCCCGAATTCGACAGTGTTTGCCGTCATGATTTTTCCGTCGCCTATAGCAATTCCATTAGGGGGAGGCCTTTACCCCCGTTCCCCCGCGCGAACCATCCGCAAAGTTTCGGCGATTCCGTTCGAAGAATTCGATATGGTCCCGGTGTGGTAATGTGGTGGCGTTGCGTTTGACGCGGCCGCCATCAATAGCGTCCCGGCATTCGATCGTTGGAGGGAAAAGGAGGAGGCGCATGTCAGAGCTGAAGAAAATCAATCTCACGAAAGCCTTTGCGGCGTTCAACGAGCCTTGGATCCCGCGGATCGGCGGCGACATCAACGACTTTCAGATCAAACTCGTCAAACTCGAAGGCGCCTTTCATTGGCATCATCACGAGGAGGAGGACGAGTTGTTCCTCGTTATCAGAGGCACGCTTCGCATGAAGCTGCGCGAGGAGAATGGCGGCGATATCATCCTCGGCCCTGGCGAATACATCATCGTGCCGCACGGCGTCGAACATTGCCCCACGGCGGAGCCGACATGCGAGGTTCTGCTGCTGGAGCGGAACACGACGCTCAATACCGGCAATGTGGAGAATGAGCGCACGGTGCGTCAGCCGGCGCGGCTTTGAACGGTGCGGGAGGACTTGCGATCGCGGCTTAGCGGGACCGCAAGTCGGGTTCGAGGCTGCTCGCCGTCAATTCAATTGCGCCAGCTTGTTCGGCGAACGGCGGCATTCGGCGAAGACATCCAGGCTGCGGTCGTAGACCTTCGTCGCGACATCCATCAGGCCGAGGACGCTGTGGAAGATATTGTCGTGAGAATAGGTGCCGTCAGCGGCGCGTTTTCCGAGGCAGGCCATGTCATAGCCGCCCGTCTTTGCCAGATCGTCGGCCACCCAGACCAGGAACGGCACATGGGTCTGTTCCGAAGGGGCGATGATATAGGGCGTACCGTGCAGGTAGATCCCGTTTTCGCCAAGCGACTCGCCGTGATCGGAGAAATACACGACTGCGCCGGACAGCGAATTTGAGCGCTGCTTCAATTTATCGATCACCGTCGAAACGATATGGTCCGTATAGAGGATCGTATTGTCGTAGGCGTTGGTGATCTCTTCCGGCGTGCAACTGCCGAAATCATTGGCGCGGCAGTCGGGCTGGAAGCGGCGGAACTCTTCGGGATAGCGCTGGTAGTAGGCAGGGCCGTGGCTGCCGAGTTGATGCAGCACGAGGACGCTGTCTCCTTTGACATGGTCCAGCCAGTTATCGACCTTGTCCACCAGGATAGCATCCAGGCATTCGCCATCCTTGCAGAAGCGGGGATCGGCCGATGTCGGCAGATAGGTGTAGGGAACGCGGTCGGTGACGTGATAGCTGCCCGTATCGTTGTCCAGCCAGCTCACGTCGACCTTCGCATGGGTCAGCACGTCAAGAAGATTCTGCGTCTCTAGGCCCTTCAGGTGGGTATATTGCTCCCGCGTATAAACGGAGAACAGACAAGGGATCGAGGTTGCTGTCGCCGTCCCGCAACTGCTGGTCTTGGGGAAGTAGACCACATTCTGTTTCGCCAGTTCCGGATTGGTCATCTTGCCATAGCCGCCGAGTGAAAAGTTTTTGGCACGCGCGGTTTCGCCGGCGACGATGATCGTCACGCGCGGCTTGCCGTTATCTGTCGTGCCAACCCTGTGGGCATCCGTCCCCAGAGGCTGTGCGACAATGCTTGAATCCTTGCGCGAGTTGATGGCGTAGCGCACGGCGCTGGTGATCGGCATTACTGGATTGAGCATATCCACGAGATCGGGGTGCGCACGGCCGACACCTGCGAACGTCTTGTAGAAGCTGGTGCCTACGATCACGAAGACGGTGAGGCAGGAGAGGATGACAGCGGTATTATAGGCAAGCTTCTTGAGAAGGGGGCGATGCGCGATGCGTACCCATGCAATCACCAGAGATGGCAAAACACCCGTCAGCAGCACATGCATCGCAAAGCGCAGCGTGATCAGATGGCCAGCCTCGGCGCCAGTCGATACCGCGGCATTACGGATCATCTCCTTGTCGATGATGACCCCGAATTGATCGTTGAACCAGGAGGACACCGCCGCCACGAGAACGAAGAAAATCAGGATCGGCTTCGTGAGGTATTTGGCGGAGAAAGACGTGAAGAGCGCCATGATGGCCGCGGAGATGCCAATGGCGAAGGCGGCAAAGGCAACAGGCTCCGCAATAAAATAACCATAAGCCTTGGTCCAAAATGCCTGGTTCGTCACAAGAAGGATATAAATCGTGGTTAAAAGGCAAAGTGTAACGCTGCCGATTGCTGGCCGGATGCTTCGTCGGCCAGGCTGGATGTTTTTATCGTCCAATGTTTTTCTCCAAGGCGTTTCCTGCGAAGCGAGTCGGAAACCGCAGACCGCAGCGCATAGGGCGCAACTTTGACTATTTTAAAGCGCGCGACCGTGCCCGCCGTTCCTGACATTTACCTGAACGGCATTCGTTTGTGCACAACTGATTGACGATCGTTGCCGTTTTCCCGCTCTTTTCGGCGCTTGGGCACGCGAATTTCAGGTCGCCGTCAGCAATCCCGATCATAGCTTCATGTCTCGAACAAGGGAGAAGTCGTGCGGATTTTGCTGGTCGAAGACAATGCCATTATCGGCAATGCGGTGCAGGATCATTTGCTTGCAGAGGGCTGGACAGTCGATTGGTCGACGGACCTTAAGTCCGCGATGACGGCGGCCGCCGCCGGAGCTTATAGCGTCGTTCTCCTCGACCTTCGCCTGCCGGACGGAAGCGGCCTGGAACTGCTGAGATATATGGGGACGAAGGTCGATTCGACGCCGGTGATCATCATGTCCGCTTATGATCAGCTCTCGGACCAAATGACTGGAATGAGCATTGGTGCGGTGGACTATCTTATAAAGCCGTTCGGGCTTGGCGAGCTCACCGCTCGCATCCGCAGAGCTACAGCATCTTCAAGCGCCGGAAAATCGGGACATCACCGGTCGAGCGTTCTTCCGAAAGCCGGCTGAACGCGGCAACATTGCGCTCAAGGCCGCTGCGATCTGGGGCCGAAAATCTCGAAAACGGTCAACATGGCTGCGAAGATGACCAGCGACAAAAGCCAACCGAGGACTGCATCGGAGAGATAGTGGGCACCGGTCAGAACACGCATCGTCGGCATTATGATCGACGCGACGGCGAGCGGCACTCCGAGAGGAAGACGCCAGCGCGGCGGCAGCAGCAGGACGAGACAGAGAAGCCATCCGGCCGATGATGACTCTCCGGAAATGAAAGAACAATTCTTCAGGCATTGGCCGGCAAACGAGCCCGCCTCAACGAAATTGAACACTCCACCGAAGAGATCGGTATCGCGGGGGCGCGGCCGGCCGGAGAACGCTTTCAGGATCAGATTGACGATGACGCCGCAGCCGAGGGCAAGTGACAGGAGTGCCGCTACGCACTGGTTGACTTTTGGTGTGCGCCAATGGGGTCCGAGTTTCCTCCAGGACAAGTAAATGACGGCGAGCAGCACGACCACTGCGATATAGGGTAAAACGAGCGTGATGGAGCGCAGATTGACGAAGAGCCGATCCCTGTCATAGCCAAACATGCCGCAGACATCGCCGACCGGGTCTGCCGAAGCGCAAGGCCCATTCGTAAAGACGCTACCGGCGACGGAAAGATCGATCTGGGGAAATCTGTTGAAGAGAAGAAGCAGCAAACACCAAAGTGCGGATAGTGCTAGGAACGAGGCGAGCGGCCTTCCGAACGACGCCGCACGTTTGGGGTAGGCAACATAATCTTCATACATCAGGAAACGCCGTCTTCCGTCATCGCATACAGGAATGGGACGAGGGTCCGTCGGCCTCGAAACGCACTGATGATCTTCGCCCATCATTCCCTACGGCAGAAGCCTGACAGTAGCCTGAAACATCAAATGCTTACGACCCACGGTTTCTCCTTTTGGTGAATGAACAGTAGATTTCCGCGATTGCGGCGATTACCGAGCGCGATCATTTGCGGAGCGAGCGGAGAGGGCCTCGGTTTCGTCGTTGACGATTCCCAGCCTTGCCTCGATGACAGCAATCTCTTCGGGCGTATCCGCGCCTGTCGCTTCGATGTCTATGAAAAGTTGTTCACATCCGCCGGGCGTAACAGTGACGAACATCTGGCCGGTTTCGTCGCTGATGTTGCGCCAGCTATGGCGCACATGTGGGGGCAGCGCGACGACGGTGCCGGGAGCGGCATCGAACCCCTCTTCGCCGCACTGGAAGCGGTATGTGCCACGAATGATGCGAAATACCTCCATCTCGCGCGTATGGGTGTGCGGCGCGGGTCCTTGGCCGGGCGCGGTGAATGTTTCCCACATGCCCATGGCGCCATTTGTATCCGCGGCGGTTGCGTGAATGACGACGGGGGCGCCGAAGGGCGTGCGGGCGATCCGTTCAGCGCCCGGCCGAGAGATAACTGCCTTGCTGAATATCGTCATGTCTGCCTCCAAGGTGAAGGTTACAATAGGATAGCACTGATATTCTCGGACGAAGGCGAGGAGATTAGCACGGGACAGCTCAGGATTGAAGGCGGGCTTGTTTTGTATCCGGCGGAAAATCCTAGCCGAGGCCCGCCTGACCGGCGCTTCTATTGTATTTCTATCCGCAGATTATTCGCCGGTCTGGAAGTAAGCTTCGAGGCGATAACCGTCGGGATCGATGATGAAGGCTGCGTAATAGAATTGGCTGTAGTCAGGCCGGATGCCAGGCTTGCCGTTGTCCTCGCCGCCGTTGGCAAGCGCGGCGGCGTAGAAGGCGTCGACCGCCGCCTGGCTCGGCGCGACGAAGCAGAAATGCAGCCCGGAGCCGCGATCGGCCGGAACCGGCCGCTCCACTTCCATGACCCAAAATTGCGCCCGCTCCGCGCCATATCCGATCGTGCCTTCGAAATTCGACAGCCGCTCGTAGCCGAGCGGTGCCAGTGCCGCGTCGTAGAATTGCCGCGCTCTGTCCAGGCTTTTGACACCAATCGAGATGTGATCGAACATAAAACAGGCTCCTGTTGTCGGCTTTCGCGGCTTCATGCTTGCCAGGGCTGAAGGTATTATCATCCCTTCAAATCCAATGGCTTCGGCGTTGGCTCCAACCATCTTTCAACGACCGTTCGAAGTCAATGAAGAGTGCGGGGAAGAGCGCGGCGCCTGTTTGGGATCTTGAGCCAGAGGCGCCTTCGATGCATTTTTTCAAATCGTCTGTCGATTTTCGAAGGACTGCTTCGTCGTTGTATTGAGCGAGACAATTCAGCGGCACTGGCGCCAGCGGCTCGCCTCGAAAGGAATGGTCAAATGCGTTTCATGTCTATCATCACCTCCGCTCAAATCGGCATGCCGACGCCGGAGCTCATGGAAGCCATCAGCAAGCTCGCCGATCGCGAGACCAAGGCCGGCCGCATGATCGACACCGCCGGGCTTATGCCGATGGAAACCGGGGCTCGCGTCAGCATCAAGGACGGCAAACTCGTCATCGTCGATGGCCCGTTCGTTGAGGCAAAGGAAGTGGTTGGCGGCTATGCGATCTTCGAATTTCAGAACAAGGAGGAAGCGTTGGCGCTGACGGTCGAATTCATGCAGCTCCACATAGATCACATGCCGGGCTGGGAGGGCACGTGCGAGGTTCGTCCGTTCTTCACGCCGGATATGTACCCATGCAGCGCGCACTCGGTCGCGGCCGAGGTCGCGTGAGGCGAGCGGCCGAAAGAGGGAATAGGCGGCCATGACGGCCGCCAACGCCCATCGCACGATCCTCGCCGTCTGGCGGATCGAGCAGCCCCGGCTGATCACCAGCCTGGCAAGGATGTTGCGCGACGTGCCTTTGGCCGAAGACCTGACGCAGGAAGCGCTGTTGGCGGCTCTGGAACGGTGGCCGGAGACGGGTGTTCCGGAAAGACCCGGTGCATGGCTGATGGCGACCGCCAAGCGCCGCGCGCTGGATCATATGCGCCGCCGCGAGATGCTTGGGCGCAAGCACGACATGATCGCCCGGGATATGGACGAGGAGCAGCAGGCCATGCCCGATTTAGACGCTGCCCTCGACGACGACATAGGCGACGAACTGCTCCGTCTCGTTTTCACCGCCTGCCATCCATTGATATCGCGGGAGGCCCGGGTCGCCTTGGCGTTGCGGATGATCTGCGGCTTGACGACAGAGGAGATCGCGCGGGCTTTTCTGTTGCCGGAGGCGACGATCGCACAGCGTATCGTCCGCGCCAAACGAACCCTTTCGGAATCAGGTCTCGCCTATGAGACGCCCCGCGGCGAGGAGCTCGCGCAGCGGCTCGCCTCCGTGCTGGAGGTCGTCTATCTCATTTTTAACGAAGGCTATACGGCGGCGCGCGGCGAGGACTGGCTGCGGCCTCAGCTCTGCAACGAAGCACTGCGCATGGGCCGCGTGCTCACCTCGGTCTCTCCAAACGAACCCGAGGCACATGGGCTGCTGGCGCTGATGGAGCTGAACGCCTCGCGCGCTGCGGCGCGCACCGACGCAGCGGGCGAGCCGATCCTTCTGCTGGAACAGAACCGTGCCCTTTGGGATCAGCTCCAGATCCGGCGAGGGCTGCGAGCACTTGCGCGGGCACGGGATCTCGGCGGTGCAAGCGGTGCTTACGCTCTGCAGGCGGCCATTGTCGCCTGCCACGCGGAGGCCAGGACAGCCGAGGCGACCGATTGGGCGCGCATAGCCGGGCTCTATGCGAAACTGGCGGCGGTTGTGCCTTCGCCGATCATCGAACTCAATCGCGCCGTCGCGGTTGGCATGGCGGAAGGGCCGGAGGCTGGGCTGGCGATCGTGGATCAGCTTGCAGACGAGCCGGCGCTCAGGGGATATCACCTGTTACCGAGCGTTCGCGGCGATCTGCTGCAGAAGCTTGCTCGCCATGAGGAGGCGAAAGCCGCTTTTGAAGCGGCGGCAGCCCTGGCCGGAAACCAGCGGGAACGCGACCTGCTGATGCGGCGTGCCGCCGAGGCGGCGGCACTGTCGTCATCATAATATTTGCCGGGGCAATGGCCATTTCCTTCGACAATCAGCTTCGGGATAGTCGACGCTGGCTGATTGCAAATACCCGCACTCAAGACGGTGCGGGTATTTGCGACACCAACTATTCCGCCGCCTGATAGACATTCGAACGCGACGTCGATGTCCTCGGGCCGACCGCCGCCAGCAATGTCACCGTAGCGGCCAATATCGCGACGAAGGCGGTGCCGGCGATATAGGGATTCCAGCCGAAGCTTGGTGCCGCGCCGAAGGTGGCGGATGCGGCTGCCAATACGATGCCGCCGCCGATCTGGAAGGAGGCGAACAGCAGCCCGGAGGCCAGGCCCGACTTATCGTCTTCGACATCGGAGAGGGCGGCCACCTGCACCGACGGATAGGTCATGGCATAGCCGACGCCGAGCAATAGCTGAGAGACGGCGACGAGCAGGATCGGATTGATGTTTCCGACCGAGAGGACCCAGAAGACATAGCTGATGGCTTGCAGCCCGACGCCAAGCGTCATCAGGCCGGTCGTGCCGCGATTTTGCCCGATCGCCGCAAATCGTGGTGCTAGGAACATGACACAGACGCCGCCGAAGGCGAAGGAAAAGCCAGTAGCGAAGGCCGACCAGCCGACGACGTCCTGGTAGTAGAGCGTCGCGATGAACTGGAAGCCGACATAGGAGCCCTGGAAAAGAGCGGCAATGGCGTTGGCATGGCTGAGCTTTGCCCGCCGGAAGATGGCAAGCGGCACCATCGGATCCCTATGCCGGGCCTCGACCAGCAGGAAGAGCAGGATGAGGACCACCGCCGCGACCAATGCTCCCCAGGTCGGAAATGCCTGCCAGCCCGCGGCTGCGGCGTTGGTAATGCCGAAGACGAAGAGCAGCAATCCGGGCGTGATCGTCAGCGCACCGGCCCAGTCGAAGTGCGGCCGCGGCCCAGTGCGCCGATGATCGGTAGGCAGGACGAAGGGCGCAAGCATCAGTGCGAGGATGGCAACGGGCGCGCCCATGACCAGCGTCGCCCGCCAGCTAATGATGGTTGCGGCGCCGCCCAGCACCATGCCGAGCACAAATCCGGCAGCGCCGGTGGAGGAGAATACGCCGAGCGCCTTGGCGCGGGCGCTTCCTTCCCCAAATACGGACAGCAGCAGAGCGAGTGCCGCCGGCGCGGTGAAGGCTGCGGCTATGCCCTTGACCAGACGTGCGGCGATCAAGGTCGGCGCGCTGTCGACGAAACCGCCGGCGATGCTGGCGGCGGCGAAGACGCCGAGCGACCAGAGGAAGACGCGGCGATGGCCGAAAAGATCGGCAACGCGGCCGCCGAGCAGCAGAAAGCCGCCATAGCCGAGCACATAGGCACTGACGGCCCATTGCAGCGATGTCGCCGGAATGCCGAGCTCTGTCTGGATTGCGGGCAGGGCTACGCCGATGGTGGAGACATCCATGGCGTCCAGGAAGTTGGCGGCGCAAAGCAGCAGCAATGCCAGCCCGGCTCCGCTTCGTGGTTTGGAATAAATCATCGGGATCGTTCCTTCGTATGCTGCCGCCTCTCGGGAGGTTGGCGGGCGGCAGGGAACGAGAAAATGTACAGCTTCCAACCCTATTGCAAATTGATAGTAACCATGTCAGGTATTACTGGTGATGATGAATGACGCCACGCTTCGAAAGATCGACCTCAATCTGCTGCTCGCCTTTTCCGTGCTCATGCAGGAACGGAATGTGAGCCGTGCCGCCGAGCGCCTGCTGCTTGGCCAGCCCGGCCTGTCCGCTGCTCTGCGCCGGCTGCGCGAGACGCTCGATGACGAATTGTTCGTGCGCGTCGGACGCGGCTTGCAGCCGACGCCTCGCGCTCTTTCCATTGCTCCGGCCATCGAGGATGCGCTTTCGGGCATCGAGCGCGCCATCCGCCCTCCGGCGGCCTTCGATCCCGGAAGCTGGGAGGGTGAGTTCCGCGTCGGGCTATGCGACAATTTGGAATCGGCTTTCTTCGGGCCACTGGCGGCGCGGTTGCGGAAGCTGGCGCCCGGCGTTCGATTGGTCAGCGTGGCGTTCGACAGGCGCGATGCCGCGCGTCTGCTGGACGAGGGAGCCTATGAGTTCAGCATCTCCGTGCATGACGAACCCGCCTCCTGGCATATTCGCGCGCCTTTGTTCGAACAGGCCTCGTTGTGCATCTACGATGCCCGGCATTTGAAATGCACGATGCCGCTGAGCCTGAAGCAGTTCGCGAATGCGCCGCATGTGACGGTGTCACTCGAGGGCGCCATATCGACCAATGTCGATGTCGCTCTTGCACGCCTCGGCCATCGCCGCCAGGTGGTGGCGACAGTGCCGCGTTTTTCCGCTTTGCCGCCGACATTGCGCGCCATTCCGGCCATTGCGACCGTTCCGGAGTCCATTGCCCGCTGCATGGCGCAGCTTCACGATCTGACGATTTCAGCGCCGCCGTTCGAATTGCCGGCGGACCCGGTGACGATGCTCTATCGCCGCGTCGATCAGGCCGACAGCCGGTCGGTCTGGCTGCGTCGCTTGTTCGTGGAAGTCGTGGCGGAAGCGCTGAAGGCGAGTGGCTGCAGCATGGGCGTTTCCACGGCTGCCTGCTGCTTCGACAAGGTTCCTTTGGACGAGGCAGTGTGAATTTCGAGAGAGTGGTCCAATGCCATTACCTTTGGTTCGACGCACGAAGCGCTTGCTGTTGCGCATGCCGGTTGAGGCCGACCTCGACTTCGTGACGGCCCTCTTTGCCCGGCCGGAACTCGTCGCGCACCGGCCCGATCCGAGGCCGGATACGCCGGACGCAAGTGCGCGACGGCTCTCTCGTGACATGGATCACTGGCCTCACCACGGGTTCGGTCGCTGGGCTGTCGAGGCGGACGGCAGGCTGATCGGCTTCGGCGGCGTGACCGTGTCGAAGGAATTCGATGGCCTCAATCTGTCCTATCATCTGCATCCGGATAGCTGGGGACACGGCTATGCGACCGAGCTGGTGAGGGAGGCTTTAGCGTTTTCATTCAATGACTTGCATGCCGAGAGAGTCATCGGCCTGGTCCGCTCGGTCAATGTCGCTTCCAGACATGTTCTGGAAAAATGCGGCTTCGCCTTCGAGCGTGAAGTCATGCTGCACAATGCGCCGACCAATCTCTTCGTGCTCACCGCCTACGGCCAAAAAGTATGACCGCCAAATGGCTGTTATCCTGCCCATATGGGCGTAGACGAATTGCAGGCTCTTCTTTTTGTCCGTCCCATTCCACAATGGGGTTCGACAATCCGCGCCATGCGCGAGAGTGCAAGGGGGAGACCGCGATGACGGAAACTCGTCTGACAGGGGAAGACGCGTCCAACGCGAGCATGAGTCAAAACGTGCTCTCCGGTTCCGGTGCAGGACATCTGGCGCTGGTTCCCACATGGATGCCGTTGGATCTTGCATCGAACCAGAACGTCAATTCCGCAGGAAGCGGCGGCGACGGAATCGCGACCGGCATTATCAGCAGCAATCCCCTCGCTATCTTCACCCCATCCAACATGGCGATAGCCGGCCCTCATTCGACAGCGGACGCCTTTCAGGGCAATGGTGCGCTTATCAATCAACACTCCACCGAAATGGCCGGCCTTGGCGGCGATGGCGGCAGCGGCAATATCGCGCTCGGCGGTATCGGCAGCACCTCCGTCAACCATGCCGGAACCGGCGGCAACGGCCTGTTTTTCGGCGGTATCGTGAGCTCTGATGTTGCCGTCTTCGCGCCGGTGAATACCGCCGTTGCTGGCGGTGAGGGATCCGTGGCGCATTCGGAACAGACGAACAACGCAGCGTTTCTGCAAGGCGCAACCCAGATCGGCGGCGTCGGCGGCTCGGGCGGCGACCATAATCTGGCCGCTGGTGGCGGAGGGACGGAGAGTGCCGCCTCAAGTGCCGCAAACACCCTCATTTTCAATGGTGACAACTATGCTGGCCATGGTGGCGACGGCCACTTCATCGGCAGCATGATCGATGTGAACGTCGCCATCTTTTCGCCAATCAACATCGCGGTCGGCGCTGCTGGCGGCTCGGCGGAAGCTCATCAGACGAACGATGTGATTTTTGACCAGGGCGGTATCCAGATGGCGGGTATCGGCGGCAACGGCGGCGGTTTCAACCTGTCGTCGGACACGATCTTCACCGGAAACAGTATGGGCGGCGGTGGCGGAGCGGGTTCTGCGAACGGAAGTTTCGTCGATGTCAGCATCGGGTACTTCCATCCCATCAACATTGCCGTTCCCGCCGGCGGCACGGCCGACGCCCAGCAGATCGACCATATCCTCACCGATCAGCATACGCTGCAACTGGCGGGCATTGGCGGTCATGGCGGTGAGGGTAACCTGACGGATGCCCATTCGGCTCTCGTCGATGACATCCTCAATTTCATGCATAGCTAGGTCGGCTGAGCCGTTCAGAGACTGCTTTATCTTTTGTTTTTTCGCAGTTGCGGATGGAAAAGCCGCTCAGCATTTTTGTCGAAATTGCGTCAGAAGCGCGTGTTCGCTGGAACACGCGCAGATCATTTCAGTTCCGCGTTCCAACTCTCAACGGAAGTGTTCGTGGAGAGCATCGCCCCCTTTTGCGAGCCCCGTGCCTGCTGTTATTTCGGCATAACCATTTGGGATACATCCTCTTTCCCGGCCATACCCCACCCAAAGGGACATCTCCGAATATCCGGCTGGTTCACCGGTTGAATTGCGAGCACTGTCTGCAAGCGGTTTTCTTGCCTGGTAATGACGTACCGGCATCGGGCCGTGGGAGACTTTCGGACCGAATAGGAGAGGAGTTAAACTATGCCTATTCCACAGATAACTGATACGATCAATCTCACCGATCCCACTGCAGGCAACGCCAATGCCGGCAATGGCGGCGACGGATACGGCAACGGGAATATTCACTACGATCCCACTGCCTATGTCAATAACTACCAGGACGTCTACGGGGCCTCAACTGATCTCCATAATGGCGATCACGTTCACCAGATGGCTGACTGGGATGCCGGCGGCGGCGGAGCTGGCGGATTGGCCCAAGCTTATAACGCCGCGCTTTCCGCACTCACCGCAACCGGTGGAGCTGGCGGGAGCGCCACTTCGAACGGTAGCCAAGGCTCTGTGAGCGGCGGCGACGTAGCAGCGGTTTCTGCAGCCACGACAGCCACGCAAGACACTACATCGTTGATCGACCAGCATGCCACCATCATATCCGGCATGGGTGGCAATGGCGGTAACGGCAACACGGCACTAGGCGGTAGTGTATCGACTGCGTTGGTTCATACGGACACCATCAGCACGGCCGTATCGAATGCCTTCGATCATTTCGACAATTCTTTTGGCGGCAGCATCGACGTGCACCACCTCGGTACGTGATCGATTATGCCAACCGGCCCGTGAATTCGGGTCCTGAGGATCGCAGGTTCCGGCCAGCGATCCTCGTATTTATGACAGTTCGACCAAGCATTCGCCTTGTCATAATCCGGAGCTGCGAGATCTGATGACGCCAACAAATCTTGCACAAGCCCAGCGCCAGCAGACACAACTGGTCATAGCCCTTCGGGCCTGCGCCGGAGCCTTCGGCTTGGTTTTTCTTTATAGCTGCGGCTACAATCTCTTTCTTCTCGCCCCTTCCATCTATCTCTTGCAGATATACGATCGGGTGATGTCGAGCCGCAGCATCGATACGCTGATAATGCTGACGCTCATCATCTCGGTTGCGGTAGTGGTCGGCTCCACTCTTGATATTGTGCGCAGAGCAGCACTTTCGCGCATCGGCAGTTGGCTGGACCATCGATTGCGTCCGGATGTCCTGAACGCTTCATTCGAATATGCGTCCCGTGCAGATAGCAGCGTTGCGGCCGATTGTTACCGCGACCTTGCCTCGCTGCGCCAGTTCCTCGATTCGCCGGCAAGTGCGCTTCTCTTCGATATTCCCTGGGCGCCGATTTTCCTGCTGCTGCTCTTTCTCGTTCATCCCCTGCTGGGTGCGATCGGTCTTCTAAGTGCAGTCGCTCTCCTGTCGCTTGCCCTCCTGACGGAACTGGCGACACAGCAGCCGATCGCGCAGGCCAATCTCGCGCTGTCCCGAAGCTATGGGCGGCTTGCGACCGCTCTCCGATATATTCAGGTGATCCGCGCCATGGGGATGCAGGACGGTGCGGCGCAAATCGTCTATCGCGATGCCGAGGCGGCCAGAAAAGCGCAAGACACCGCCATGCACCGCACTGAGATCATTCTGGGATTCTCGAAGTCCATCAGGACATTAACGCAGATTCTGGTCATGGGGGCAGCCACATGGCTGGTGCTCGAGGATAACAGCAGCCCCGGCATCATCTTTGTCGCAAGCCTGTTGCTCGGCCGCGGTCTTGCGCCGGTCGAGGGCGCGATCGGCGCGTGGCGCTCGTTCGCGTTTGCACGTAACTCCTTCAATCGTCTCAACAAGATGCTGATCGTGGTTTCTTCGCAGGATGATCTCCGCACGATACCTGTCCCCGATCCCAGCGGTCTCATCCTCGACAATGTCGGCTACGCCCTGCCGTTTGCCGCCCGACCCATATTGAAAGGCGTCACGCTGCACCTGATGCCAGGTGACTGTGTTGCGCTCATCGGCCCGTCCGGGTCCGGGAAGTCGACACTCGGCCGGATCATGGCCGGCGTCCTGCATCCGACAAGCGGATGCACGCTCCTGGGCGGCGTCGACATTTCTGCGCTGCGCCTCTGCGCCAACACGCGTCATGTCGGCTATCTGCCGCAGGATATCGAACTTTTCGGTGGAGCCATCAAGGATGTCATCGGACGCCTGGATGGCGCAGATCCCACCAGGGCCATCGAAGCGGCAAAGCTGGTCGGGCTGCATGAGACCATCATGCGGCTGCCGCAGGGCTACGAGACCGACATAGGCGAAGGGGGAAACCTGTTGCTGCGCGCTCAGCGGCAGCAGCTCGGATTGGCGCGCGCCGCCTACGGCAATCCCTCGCTGGTAGTGCTCGACGATCCGAATTCCAGTCTGGACTATGAAGGCGAACGCATCCTCTTCAACGCGATCGAACGCATGAGATCCAGGCGAATGATCGTGGTCATCATTACCCACCGAATGGGAGTTCTTCCCGTCACCAACAAGATCGCGATCATGCGCAATGGCATGGTCAATGCGTTTGGAGAAAGCGAGCATATCTACGACACCTATCTTCGCCCGCCATCGCCGACGCAGACACTGGAAGGAAAGGCCGCGTCATGACCACCATCCTTCCTTCCAGCGCCCCAGCTAAATTCATAAACGCGTCAAACCCAAGCAGCCGGTCTGCCCAGAGATTGGAAGCCGCCAAGAAGTTCCTGAGCTATGCCCCGGTCCTCGATGCGGATTTCATGAGGCTGGCGCCGCCGTCACCGATGCCGGTACTGCGGTCGGTGAAGCGGACTGGCAACCTGCTGATCTGCATCTTCATCCTGGGGTTCGGGATATGGTCGCTTCTCGCTCCGCTGAAGAGCGCAGCGGTCGCGTCCGGTGTCGTGGAGCCGGAGTTCAGCCGCAAGACCATCCAACATCTGGAGGGCGGAATCATCAGGCAGATTCTCGTCAAGAACGGCGATGCCGTCACCTCGGGGCAGGTGCTCATCCAACTCGACGATACGAAGTCGCGGTCGGAGCGCGACAGTGTTCAGGGGCAACTCTGGGACGCCGAGGGCATGCATGCGCGCCTGGTTGCCGAAGAGAGCGGTACCGACCAGATCACCTTTCCACCGGACCTTGTCGCGTTGATGAACGACACTCCGTCGGTCAGAGCCATCATGGTTGGGCAGCAAAGGATATTCGAGACGCGCCGCCAGGTGATGCTGTCCGAGATAGGGATCACGCAGGAGAAGATGAGGCAGGTCCAGCAGGAGATCATCGGGCTCGGCGCGCAGAAGGCATCGCTCGCCGACAGGGCCGAAATCTCGCGGCAGGAGATGGAGTCGGCTACCAGCCTCGTTTCCAAAGGAGCTGAGAGAAAGAGCAGGATTTTCAACCTCGGACGCGAGAAGGCGGATATCGACGGTCAAACCGGCGAGGTGGACGCCCAGATATCGCGCGCCTATCAGGTGATCAGCGAGGCACAGGCCAATTTGGTGAAACTGCAGAGCGATCGGCTGAATGAAGTCGCCCAGGGTCTGCGAGATAGCGAAAGCCAGATCCTGCAGTTGAGCGAACGTTTGCGGGCGATCGACGATCAGCTTGCCAGAACCGAAGTCCGGGCGCCTGAGGACGGGGTAGTCATGGACCTGCGTTTCCATACGGCAGGCGGCGTGGTCGGCGCGGGCGAACCGCTCGTCGATCTGGTGCCGCGCGAAGCCCATCTCGTGATATCGGCACATGTACGGCCGGAGGATATTAATTTGGTGCATCCGGGGTTGGAAGCACAAGTTCATCTTCTACCTTATAATCAGAGGCGTGTTCCGCTGCTGAAAGGTATAGTGGATTATGTCTCGGCAGATCGCCTTGTCGATAAGCAGACCGGTCAGGCCTACTATGCGGCGACGATCCGCGTAACAGACGAACGATTGGCGAAGATGCACGATGTCGCGATGGTTCCGGGCATGCCCGCCCAGACATTGATTGAAACGGGCAAGAGCAGTGTCGCGTTTTATGCAATCAGACCGCTTCTGGATAGCTTCAACAGAGCGTTTCGTGAGGACTGAAGCGAAACCCGGAGCAGGGCTCGGAAATGCGACGCGAATATGGATTGGTACTCCCACCATTCCTTCCTGGCGCCTCTGAATTTCTAGCATGTCGCCGTCGAAGGGACGCAGTGATGGGTAAACGAAAATTCAATGATGACAGGATCATGGACATTCTGAAGGAGCATCAGGGTGGCATGACGGTGACGGACGTGTGCAGCAAATACGGGATCAGCGAACCGACCTTCTATCGGTGGCAATCCCTGCAGCTCAAGAATGTCGGCTTCGACGTCAAAAGGCTGAAGGCTTTGGAGGAGGAAAACCGGAAGCTCAAGAAGCTCTTGGCTGAAACCATGCTCGCAGCGGCAACGTTAAGCGAAATGCTTGAAAAGACATCCAAGGAAAGCGCTTAGTTTACGATGCCGCCGCATCATGTCCGTTGGTTAGCCTGTAACCCAAACGGGCGACGACTTCGGTCCGGTTCTGGACCTGCAGCTTGCGCATGATGTGCTGCACGTGCATTTTTACCGTGTGGCCCGAAAGGTTGAGCTTTCCTGCAATCACCTTATTCGAACAGCCACGTTGCAGTTCGGCGAGCACATCCGCTTCGCGCGGCGTGAAGTCGGCAAGATCGGGACTATGCGCCCGCGCCTCTATCATCCTTTGACTATCATCATGAGAGTCGGCGTGCCTGGCTAAACCGTTCGTCAGCGCATCCAACGGCTGCGGGTAGAATATGCCGCCCGCGAGAACCAGCCGCAGCCCGGCAAGCGCGATCTCTATGGGAATGGAGGTGGTGAAAAAGCCACGAATGCCCATTTTCAGCGCCTGGGACGCGATAGAGGCGTCATCCGTACTCGACAACAGTGCGACCGGCGCTTCGGAAAAGCGTTCTGCGATAGCCGTGAGATCGTCCAGCAGTCCCGCGCTTTCTACGCTCCTGCCCTCCAAGCCCAAAGCAATCAGACGGACGTCCATTCCGAGAGCCCTATCAAGACTCTCAGTAGAGACCATATCAACAAACTCCCAGCCGACGAGTTCGTGCTCGAGAAGCTTCACGATAGTCGTACGGGCAAGTGTATGGTGGTCTATGATGATGACCGTCGGAGCATTGCGCCCGATCCGGCGTTTCATTCCTGAACTGATGGACACGTGTTGCCCCCCAAGGATAAATGCGTTCCATCTAGGCCCGCGAATATTATACCGCTTGTTGTGTCATGTCATGATAAAATGGGGATTAATCCGCCTGCAACCCAGCGTGACGCAATATAAGCATCTTCTAATCACAACCTTTGGACGTATTTCTATGATCCTGGGGGACGCTCTCGCAAGGCCGTTTTCAGGTGCTGTTTTTTGAATATCCGCCGCCCGAAAAGCTTGACTACAGTAGCGCGACAATAGTCACCATCAGTTGATAGAGAGGCGAGAGCTATTGAAAAATAAGGAACGTTAGGGTCGTTCGGCGCTATCCCAGCGAACGGGCAAGGCGGGATCACCCAATCCCGTATCTGCGTTCGGCCCGAATGTCGATGCTTGCGGAGGCTGCGATTCAACGTTGGATGGAAGGTTATCAGAGTTCGCTATCTTGCTCCTGTTACCGGCCGTCTTCTGCGGACGGTTCGGGGTGTGCAACGCAATGTAAGATTCCGCACATATCCTATCAACAAACTTGCTAGACTTTGATCGGTATCCGATAAATTTGTGGGTCGAGGCTTCGAAGGTCTTTCGAATACGAAACTATCGCCGATCGAGCGCGATACTTATGATCTGGATCGCTCGCCCGCAAAAATCGACAGGGCCTCATCGGCAATGATCTGCTCTTCGTCCGTCGGAATGACGAAAGCTGTAATAGAACTTGATGATGTGCTGACGATAGGCGCGTTGGCGGCGTTCGCGTCCTCGTCGATCTCAAGGCCCAGCCATCGCAGGCGGTCGCAGATATCAGTGCGAATTTCCGGCTGGTGCTCGCCGATGCCGGCGGTGAAGACAAGACTGTCCAGGCCGCCGAGCGTCGCCGCCATTCGCGCGACCTCGCCGGCAATGCGCAGACAAAACAGATCGATCGCCTCTCGCGCTTCCAGCTTCGAGCTTTTCAATAGGTCGCGCGTGTCGGCGCTGATGCCGGAGACACCGAGCAGACCGGATTTGTGATAGAGCATGTCTTCCACATCTTTCGGCGTCCTGCCTTCCGGCCCAAGAAGATGCAGCAGCACGCCGGGATCGAGATTGCCGCAGCGCGTCGCCATGGGAATGCCGTCCAGCGTCGAGAACCCCATGCTGCAGTCCCGGCTTTCGCCCTTGTCGAGGGCGCACAGGCTGGCTCCGCTGCCAAGATGGGCGACGATGACCCTGCCGGCCGCGGCCTGGGGTGCCCGCCGCCGCAGTTCGGCGGCGATGAAGGCATAGGAAAGGCCGTGAAAGCCGTAACGTTTGATCCCTTGATCGTGCAGCGTGCGCGGAAGGGCGAAACGGCGAACGAGATCGTTCTGCGTAGCGTGGAAGGCAGTGTCGAAGGAGGCAGTCTGTGCGAGCGCCGGTCGCAAATGCTTGACGGCGCGGATCAGGCGCAGCGCCTGTGGCTGGTGCAGGGGCGCGAGCACGGTCAGATCCTCGATGTCGCGGATGCGGTCTTCGTCGAGGCGCACCGGGCCGGTGAACATATCGCCCCCATGGACCACGCGATGGCCGATGGCGTTTATCGCGGACATGTCGAAATGCTCGCCGAGGATGCCGAAAGTTTCCTCCACGACTTCGTGTAAGTGCTCGACCGCATCCGTTTGCAGAGAGCGATCGAAGGTGGCCCGGCCTGCCGTCAAATGGAAGGCGAGGGGTTGAAGGCGAAAGTCGATCTGGCCCTTGCCGACGCGGCAGGCTTTGTCTTCCCGGACCTCGAACACGCCGATTTTGACGGTCGAGGAGCCGGCATTGAAAGTCAGAAGCAGGTTTCCGCTCGTCATGGGCCGGTCTCGTCGTGAGAGTGAGAGACTTAAATTTGCCGCCATATGCAAAGCGAAGACTGGAACGCCACCAAACCGCAGGATTCATAGCGGCAAAAGATAATTTCGGCTGCTGTTTGTTCCATTGGAACCGAAATGTCGGGCCAGGCGCGACGAACCCGCGCCTGGCAAATCGGCAAAATCTTCAGGGAGCCTTCTTCGGCCCCCCTTGTGTCTTTGCATTGTCGTCGACGAGTTCATACCACATTGCATTGAGGACGGCGAAGGCGGCGGCTAGGGGGAAGCCGAGGAGCCAGGCGAAATACCACATGTTCTTTCTCCTTCTTTGAGATCAGTAGGCGTGGCCGCCCTTGTCGTTGACCGTCTCGGCGTCGATCTTGCCCCAGAGAACCCGGTAGACCCAGGCCGTATAGAGAAAGATGATCGGCAGGAAGATCAGCGACACGACCAGCATGATGAACAGTGTCATATGGCTGGACGACGCATCCCAGACCGTGAGGCTGGAGCGCGGGTCGAGCGAGGAAGGCAGGATGAAGGGAAACATCGAGACGCCGACCGTCGAAATGATGCCGAAGATGGCGAGTTTGCTGAAGAGCAGCGGTGTCACTTCACGGCGGGCAAGCATCGACAGAAGGGCTGCGATCGCGCCGAGGAAGCCGATGATTGGAGCGACCAGCATCCAGGAATGGCTGGCATAATTGCCGAGCCAGGCACCGGCCGCGTGATCGACGGTTTTCAAAAGCGGATTGGACGGCCCGATCGGGCTGATCTCGCTGGTGATGCGGTAGCCATCGACGCCGTACCACAGGGCGAGGCCGCCGAGGGCAAAGAGCACGATCGTTGCGAGCGCCGCCAGGCTGCCATAGCTGCGGGCCCGCTCCGCTACGATGCCATTCGTCTTCAACTGCAGCCATGCCGCGCCGTGCATGACAAGCATGGCGACGGAGAGCAGACCGCAAAGCAGGGCGTAAGGATTGAGCAGGCCGAAGAAGGAGCCTTCGTAATAGATCCTCATATCGTCGGCGAAGCGGAACGGCACACCCTGCAGCACATTGCCGACAGCGACACCGAAGATCAGCGAGGGGACGAAACCGCCGATGAACAGCGCCCAGTCCCAACCGGCCTTCCAGCGAGCGCTGTCCCGCTTGGCGCGATATTTGAAAGCCACCGGCCTGAGGATTAGTGCGAAGAGGATCGCGAACATCGCCAGATAAAAGCCGGAGAAGGAGACCGCATAAAGCGGCGGCCAGGCGGCGAAGATGGCGCCGCCGCCGAGGATCAGCCAGACCTGATTGCCTTCCCAGGTCGCGCCGATCGAATTGATGGCGATGCGCCGTTCGGTATCTGTCCTGGCAACGAAGGGCAGGAGCGTGCCGACGCCGAGGTCGAAGCCGTCGGTCACCGCAAAGGCGATCAGCAGAACGCCGAGCAGCAGCCACCAGATGACACGCAGGGTTTCGTAGTCGATCAATTCATGAAGGATCATGGTGGTTACTCCGCAGCGGGAACGAGGGTTTCGGAAATGAGGTCGGCTTCCGGCTCGTCATCCGGTTCCGGGCCCTTGCGAATGGCCTTCACCATCAGCGTCATCTCGATGACGATCAGCACGGTGTAGAGCGCAGCGAAGCCGAGCAGGGTGAGAAGCACGCTACCGGCTCCGAGATTGGAGACGGCGGCGGCGGTTGGCAGCACGCCTTCGATAACCCAGGGCTGGCGGCCGAACTCGGCGACGACCCAGCCAAATTCGATGGCAACCCAAGGCAGCGGAATGGCAAGAACGGCGATCCTCAGCAACAGGGGGTAACGGTCGAGCTGGCGGCGGGCCGAGAGCCAGAAGAAGGTTACCGTCAGCAGGATGAAGAACATGCCGAGGCCGACCATGATGCGGAAGGACCAGAAAAGGGTCGGCACGTTCGGAATGGTATCGCGGGCGGCCTGATCGATCTGGGCGTCGGTCGCCTGACGGGGATCGTCGACATAGCGCTTCAGAAGCAGGGCGTAGCCGAGCTCATGACCGATATCCTCGAAGGAGGCGCGCGCCTGCTCAGTGGAGGTGTCCTGCGCCGTCGTACCGGCGGCGGCCGGTTGGGCGGCGCGGATCTTCATCAGCGCGTCATAGGCCTTGATGCCGTCGCGGATGCGGATCTTCGCCTGCTCCTCAAGCTGGGTGATGCCGGGGATTTCGGTGGTCAGCGAACGGGTGCCGATCAGGCCCATGACCCACGGAATGTGCACGGCATAATGGGTCTCGCGCGCCTGCTGGTCCGGAAAGCCGAAAGCCGTAAAGGCGGCGGGCGCCGGCTCGGTTTCCCACATGGCTTCGATCGCAGCGAGCTTCATCTTCTGATGCTCGGTGGACAAATAGCCGCTTTCGTCGCCGAGGACGACGACCGAAAGAGCCGAAGCCAGGCCGAAGGAAGCGGCAACCGTCATCGAGCGCTTGGCAATCTCGATGTGGCGTCCCTTCAGCATGTACCAGGCCGAAACGCCGAGCACGAAGATCGAGGCGCAGACATAGCCGGCCGATACGGTGTGAACGAACTTCGCCTGGGCGACCGGGTTGAAGACGACATCGAAGAAGCTGGTGATCTCCATACGCATCGTCTGCGGATTGAGTGCCGAACCGACCGGGTTCTGCATCCAGCCATTGGCGATGAGGATCCAGAGGGCGGAGAAGTTGGAGCCGAGCGCAACCGCCCAGGTTGCTACGAGATGCCCGACCTTGGAGAGCTTCTCCCAACCGAAGAAGAACAGGCCGACGAAAGTTGCCTCTAGGAAAAAGGCCATCAGCCCTTCGATCGCCAGCGGCGCGCCGAAGATATCGCCCACATAGTAGCTGTAATAACTCCAGTTCATGCCGAACTGGAATTCCATGACGATGCCGGTGGCGACGCCGAGCACGAAGTTGATACCGAATAGCGTGCCCCAGAATTTGGTCATCTGGCGCCAGATCTGCCGCCCGGTCATGACATAGGTCGTCTCCATGATGGCAAGCAACACGGAGAGGCCGAGCGTCAGCGGCACAAACAGGAAGTGATAGAGCGCCGTCATGGCGAACTGCAGGCGCGATAGCGCCACGATGTCGAGTTCCATAATTTTTCTCCCACGGTCCCACGGGGTTTGGTCGATACGGCGTTATTCGACACGCCGTATTTATACGTTCAGTTTGCGCCTCAGTCCGGCCGCAGCCGGTTCAGGATGGCGTCGAATTCTGGTTCGCCGCGCCGCGCCGTTGCCGTGACCCGGCCGCGTTCGAGCATGACGATGCGGTCGGCGATCGCGGCTTCGCGGCGTATGTGCGTGGCAATGACGAGGCTGCGGCCAGTGGCATTGCCGGCGATCTCACGCAAAACGGCGCGCGCGGTGTCGCCATCGAGCCCTTCCGTCGGTTCGTCGAACAGCCAGAGCGGCGTGTCGCGCAGGAAAAGCCGGGCAAGTGCCAGCCGGCGCGATTGACCGCCCGAGAGGCCGATGCCGCCTTCGCCGAGGCGGGCCGAAAGCCCTTTTGGCAAAGCCTTGATGTCGGCAAGCAGGCCTGCGGCCTCCAGCACCTGAAGAAGCCGTTCGTCGCTTGCATGCGGGTCGGCGAGCAACAGGTTGCCGCGGATCGTATCGTCGAAGAGCTCGGTGCGTTGCGTCAGTGTCGTCGCCTCAACGCTGGTGATCGTGCCGGACGCTGGAGCGATTTCGCCGGCAAGCAGCGCCAATATCGTGGATTTTCCGGCGCCGCTGGCGCCCACAAGCGCAATCCGCTCGCCGGTGGCCAGCGACAGGGAAAGGGCCTCGATTGCCCGATGCCGGGCGCTTTCGTACCTGGCGCTAACGGCCTCTAACTGGAATGCATAACCTTCGTGCGGTAGTGCGGTCTGAGAGGCTGCCTTTTCCGGGGCGAGGCGCGGGGCAATACGCTTGACGGCAAGCAGCGTGCGGCCGAGCTCCAACGCGCCACGACGCAATGCCGCGAAAGGTTCCGTGGCGGCAAAGGCGACAAGCAAACCGAAGGCGGCGGCCGGAGCGCCGATGACTCCCTGTTTTGCCAGAATGGCGACAGTCAGAAGTGTGGCTGTCAGCAGAAGCGTCGAGGCAAGCGAGAAGCCGACGCCCACGGCGTTTTCGATCCTGTTCAACGCATGGTCTGCTTCCGCGAGCCGCCGGTCGGCATTGCCGACGGCGATGCGTTGCGCCTGCAGGCGGCCAGTCATGGCGAGATCCGTCTGGCCGGCGATCAGATCGATGATACGCGCGCGGAGCGCTTCCATCGCGTGGGCACGGCGGCGTCCGGGCTTCATTGCCATCCGACCGGCGATCAAGGGGATGCCGAGGCCGGTGGTGACGAGCCAAAGGCCGACCAAGGTCCCGAAGAGCGGCTGCATTAGACCCAGCGCAATGCCAACGGCGAGCGCCGACAGCAGAGCGACGCCTGCCGGCAGCAGCACCCGCAGGTAAAGCGAATCCAGCGCATCGATGTCGGCCGTGAGCCGGAACAGCAGCTTGGCCGGTCGGCGCATCATGGCCGCGGCGCTGCCGGGCGTTGCCCAGCCGCGAAAGAGCCTTTCGCGCAATGCCGCGAGAACGCGCAGGGTTACGTCATGGGTCACCAGCCGCTCGCCATAGCGTGCCGCCGTGCGGCCGATCGCGAGCAGGCGGATGCCGGCCGATGGCGCGAAGACGTCGAAGACGATGGCAGTTGCAGCCGAACCACCCGCAAGCGCGGTCGCGGTGATGAACCAGCCGGAGAGGCCAAGCAAACCGACGCCAGCCAATACGGCGAATGCCGACAGCGCCGCGCCGAGACAGAGACCGCGTCCGCGTTCGGCATGGAACAGGCGGATAACCGGGAGAAGCATTGAGAGGCTCCGTCTCATGCCGCAATCTCCTTGTGATGGGGTTCAAGCCCAATGGTGCGGTCGAGGCGTGATGCAAGCAGCGGATCGTGTGTCGCGACGATCAGTGTCCGTCCCTTCGCCAGGGCCAATAAAGCTTCGGTCACCTCGGCGGCGGTGGCGGCGTCGAGATGGGCGGTCGGTTCGTCCGCGAGAATGATGCCGGCCGCACGGTTGGCGGCCACGCGGGCCAGTGCCAGCCGGAGCGCTTCGCCGCCGGAAAGGCCAAGGCCGCTTTCGCCGACCGCGGCGATCTCGTTTGCAGCAATCACGGTGTCCAGGCGCACGGCACGCAGCGCATCGTCTATGGCGCCGTCGTCGATATCGGGACGTCCAAGGCCGATATTTCTCTTCAGGCTACCGGAGAAAATATGCGGCCGTTGTCCGATCCAGGCCATGCGCTGGCGAAGGGGAGCGGCACTGTTCTTCGTCAGCGGGACGCCGCCGATCCTGATCACACCGGCTTCCTGTGGCGCAAGTCCCGCGATCAAGGAGAGGATAGTGGTCTTGCCGGAGCCACTCGCACCCCAAAGGGCAACATGTTCTCCGGCCGCAACGTTGAGACCGAGTTTGTCGATCACGGCCGGAAGATCCGGCGCATAGCGGAAGATGAGCCTGTCGATCTGCACGGAGGGAGCAGCAAGCACCATCCGGTCGTCGCTGGCGTCTTGTTCATCGGCATCGAGAATAGCAGTTCCTTGCGAGGACAGAGCGTCGAGTGCTGCGAGCGCCGCTTCGCCATTGGCGCGATCATGCCAAACGGCCGAAAGTTCGCGTAAGGGTTCGAAAAAGGCCGGTGCGAGCAGAAGGATGAAAAGCCCTTGCGCCAGGCTCAGCCGGCCATGCCACGTACCGACATCGATCGAGCCCAGCAGGCTGAAGCCGATGTAAACGGCTGTTGCTGCGACGCCTAGGGCGGCGAAAAGCTCGAGAACGGCGGAGGACAGAAAGGCGATCTTCAATACCGCCATCGTGCGCTTTCGCAGAGAGTCCGCATCGGCGCGCAACCGTGTGGCCGTAATATCGACGGCACCGAGCGCCCGGATCGTCGCAAGCCCACGCAGGCGATCGAGCAGAAAGGCGTTGAGGCCACCGGTTTCGGCCAGTTGCTTTTCACTGGCAGCCTTGGCGCGCCAGCCGATCAAAGCCATGAAAATCGGAATGAGCGGTGCTGTGACAAGCAGAATGAGCCCCGCGATCCAGGAAACGGGAAAGACGCAAGCGAGGATGACGAGGGGTACCGCGCTCGCCTTCATGCGCACCGGCCGGAAACGGGCGAGATAGGGAACGATCGCCTCGGCCTGTTCGCCGACGACGCTCGCGGCGAGACCGGAGGCCGGCTTGCCGATATCAAGGGGCGAGCGGGCAGCGAGTGCCGCAACGGCGCGATTACGCCGCGATGTCAGCTCGTCTCTCGCTGTGCGGAAGGCGACACGTGCGCCGGCGGCATCAAGAGCGGCGCGAACAAAGCCAAACGCCAGTACCGCCAGCGCTGCCCACACCACGTCCATCGTGCTGCCGCCGTCGCTTATGACGCCGATGCTGAAGGCGAGGAGGGTTGCCTGCGGAATCCAGATCAGCGCCGCCGCGGTTTGCAGGCCTGCAGCTAGCAAAAGCCCCGCGGGCTTTCGGCTCCGGGCGGCCTGACTTCGTCTCGCAGCCGGCGCGGCTTCGGGCACCGCCTTCTGGGTTTCTTCCGGAGTGAGATCAGGATCGAAGAAAGCCGCAGTCATCATTCAATCCTCTTTTGTCGTTTTGGAACGGCGGCGGCCGAGCGAGACGACGCGGTCCTTGGCCTCCAGCAGCTTCGTTACCTTCGAGCCGAGCAGCAGGAGGGTCGCGAGCCGCTCGGTCTCCAACTGCTTGACGTCCTCGTACCAGTTGGTCAGGCGCTCGATCAGGCCGTACATCTCGCTCATCCGCCCCTGCGCATAGCGTTCGGTGTCGCTTGCCGGCTGCTGCATCAGGATTTCGCGCAGCATCGAGAGCGTCGGATCGACCTCGCGCTTCTTGCGCTCTTCAGCGAGCGTGCGCAGGATCTGCCAGACATCATCCGGCGTCGTGAAGAAGTCGCGGCGGTCGTCGGGCTTGTGCTTGAGGAGCACGAGGTTCCAAGTCTGCAATTCGCGCAAGCTCATGGAGACGTTCGAACGGGAAATGCCGAGGGCTTCGACGATTTCCTCCGCGCAAAGCGGTGCCGGGGAGACGAAGAGCAGGGCATAGATCTGTCCGACCGTGCGGTTGATGCCCCAGCGCGAACCCATTTCCCCAAAATGAAGCACAAAGGATTGTACGAGAGGCGGAAGATTCATGGTGATACCTCGTTGTCAGTGATTTCAGAAATTTCTGAAATCACTGTAACTATAAGCCGGCCTGCTTTTCAATCAGTATGTCACCCATGCGTCAATCTGCGCGAGCAAACCGATTGCCGGTTTCATTGCTTCCAGACGAATTCTTTGCTCGTCGCTGACCCATGCCGCTGCCCGCTTCCGGAGCCGCGGCTCGCCGGTCTGCAATTGATCTATGTCAAGGGCACACATAAGTCTGCGATACATGTAACCTCCTGGTGCAGAGCCAAGCTCACCGGATTTTTCATGCCTCGGTTATGCAGGTTTGGAACGCGACAGCTTTGACCGAAGTCAAAGCCTTCGCTCGTCAACTACCCCGTCTGCGCAACGTGATCATGCGCAGCAAAATATCGTGCCGTTTAGGCCCGCAACGATGTCGAGCCTTCCATCTGGCCGATCTCCTGTAGATGCGCTGCCACCGCCAGCCGGTCGATCGTTGCAATCGGCAGGTTGACCAGAAGCATGATCCGATTTTTAAGGTAGCGAGCGGCCTGCGCAAAGGCGCGGCCTTTGTCCAATTCGGAGCCTTCCACCTTGGAGGGATCCTCGATGCCCCAATGCGCGGAAGCGGGATGGCCGGGCCATATCGGGCAGACTTCGCCTGCTGCGTCATCGCAGACGGTGATGATGAAATCCATGTGTGGCGCGCCCGGCCCGGCAAAGACATCCCAGCTCTTCGAACTGAAGCCGGAAGAGGGATAGCCCAAGGCTTCGAGTGTTTTTACGGCCCAAGGATTTATCTGGCCTTTGGGAAAGCTGCCGGCCGAAAAGGCTCGAAAGCGACCCTTGCCTTCAGTGTTCAAGATCGATTCAGCAAGGATTGAACGGGCCGAATTGCCCGTGCAAAGAAATAGAACATTATAGACGTGATCATTGCTCATTGCGCTTTCTCCCCCCAGGTCCCGAGTAAAGCAGATGATAGTCACAGCAGCCGATATGCGGATTTCCCGATGGTAGGCGGCGCCCCTCATTCAGGAAGCGCGCCAACCTTCGGAAGCATCGCGGCAACTATACACTATAAGGCGAGAGATGCGTCACTCTTGAAGAAAACGGTTGCGATCAGATGCCGGTCTCAGACCGCAATATGCCGACGCGAACGGCCAATTTTTCTCCGGGACCGTGAACTGCCGCAAAGAGCAGGCCGGCGAGAAAGGTGAAATGATCGATGAAGAAGCCAAATTCCGCTTGAGCGCCGGTCCAGCGGTTTGGCCCGTGGAAGCTGAAGGCAAGGAAGATGACGTAGATGCCGGCAAGCAGCGCGGCTTCGGAGAAGAAGGCTCCCGTCAGCAGGCAGATCGCCAGCGCACTTTCGAAGAAGGCGGCGATCCAGGCGAGGAACAGCGGCAGCGGAAAACCGGCCGATGCGATATAATCCGCCGTCGATTGCATGCCCGCGAATTTGAAGGCGGCCGCCATCACGAAGACGGCTCCGAAGATCAATCTGGCTAGGCAGATTGCGATTGTCTTGCCCATGTCTATATCCTCCGTTGTTCGACTCTTCGGCGATCCATATTACGGTATCGCCGATCTCATCCCAGGACGGAAGACAGGCCGTGTTTCCGACACGCTGCGGGAAATGTTTTTGCGTTGGCGGTTGGATCGCGTGATCCGAACATCTCATGATGCCCGGTTGGCGTTGCGTAACCAAAATTACTTTGACGATGAACGGATGAAGGTTCCGGTATAGGGGTTCGGGTCATATTGCTTTATGTCGCCAAACGTGTAGCCCCTTTGCTTCAATTGCCGGATGAGGGCTCTAAGCTTTTCCTTGCCGTCGAACCGATCCTGAAACATCTCATCATGCATCAAGAGGATCATCTCATTGCGTTTCATGAACCGGCCATAGGCGAAGAGGTGATCGATTTCGCTGAGCAGGAGATCGACGGATTGCACAGGTTTTCCGTCTCCCGAATGCGCCCATTCGAAGTCCCAGCCATAGATCAGGAATTTCATTGCGGCCACATAGTCATAATCGACCACCTCGCGCTCGTAGCGGGCGGGATCCATTGAAAGATCGTCCTTGGAATAGTCGATCAGGCGAAAGACATCGCGTCCGGGCAGGCGGGCATAGACCCAGGGCGTCAGGCCAAGCACGGTATTGGCCTTGAGCATATCCGCGACGACGGCGTCGGTGTTGGAATAATAGTCTCTATAGTGATTGTTGGCGTGGCTGTAGCTGTGGTTTCCAACTGTGACCAAAGGCAGGGTCTTGGCGCGCATCAGCAGCGCCCTTTGTTCGGCGCTGGATTCGACATGAAGCCCGACCATGAACATCGCCGCCGGAACCTGCTCTTCGGCGAGGACATCCAGAACATTCGCCGTCCCCGACAATGGCCCGTCATCGAAGGTCAGATAGACAACCCGCCCGGCCGCATCGGCCGACAAGGGGCTACAAAGCAAGGCGAGCGCGGACAGCATCGTGCGAAGGTAATTCCCAATGGACATGGATAGCGCCCCTCGTTTCCCGGCTCGTTATCGCATGTCTACGGCGGCAGTTCCATTGGGACTGCTTTATCGTCTCCTCATCGGGGGAGGCGCCGGCACGAAGATGTCGAAGTTCGAACCGGCGAAGCTGATGGATGCGGGGTCCAGTTACGACTTCCGATTGGCTGAAGCTGGATGAGGAGCGATCGCCTGCGCGGCGTCCATGCTGTTGAAGAGTTCCTGAACGAGCTGCGTTATCCGCTCCGGGGGTGTCCCCTTGGCGCGTTCTTCTTCGATCCGGCGTCTGACGAGCATTTCCAAATTCGACATATCTATCATCTCCGTTATCCGGCGCGACAGAAGTGTCATCCTCAACGGGCGGAGAGGCAAGTTACGGTTTGTTCATGGATGTTGGGGGATTACGCTTGCCACGCTGGCCGGCCCACCAAGCGGCCTGAACGTGATATCGGAATGCGCCACGTTCAAGAGAAACGTCGCCGCCAGTGCTATTCTCAACTCTGGATATACCACTGTGAAGAAGCCAGCCAACCGCCGGCATTTCGAGGACGAGGACAAGAGATGAAGCTGTATCACTACACGACGTTTCCTGGTGCTCTTGGGATACTCGGGTCGAGGTCGATGTGGGCGTCCTGCATTCATTTTCTGAACGACAAGGAAGAGTTCCGGCACGGAATTATCCTTGCTTCAGGGATTGCGGAAAGCCTGATCGAGACGCAAGGACCAAATGGAAAGCGATTGCTGGAGAAGATTATTCAAATCCTTCCAGCACTTGCGCGAAACTTCGTCTGCGTTGCCTCCTTTGCCGAGGATGGCGACTTGCTTAGCCAATGGAGGGGATATGCCGTGCCGGGTGGCGTTTCCCTGGGCTTTCAAAAGTCCGCACTGGAAGCAGCGGCGGAACTGCACGGCTTCAAGCTCCTGAAATGCATTTACGGCGATCGTGACAAAGTCGATCTCATCACTGACTACCTGAACATGTTCCTGCAGAACATCGAGACCCTCGAAAACGCAGAGAGTAAAGACATTTGGAACCTTGCCGAGGGCTGGGTCGCGGCTTTCCATGTCTATGCCTCAAGCTTCAAAGATCAGAGCTTCGCGGAGGAGAATGAATGGCGGCTGATCTCAGATCCCATCCCGATAGACCATTCTCAGGTCGCCGTCCGGCCGGGACCTGGCCTTCCCATCCCCTATTTCGATCTCCCGCTGCAGCAAGCGACTGTCGATCGGCAAATCGACCTGGGTTTGGACTCAATTGTGATCGGGCCTCATCGCGAACAGGAATTGGCGGAGAATGCCCTTCGTATCGCTGCCGCAACCAAAAATATCCGCGTCGAGAAATTCACGCGTTCGGCTATTCCATATCGGAGTGTTTAGGTGGGGCGTGAGAAACCTATCCACCATTTCGCTGTGCCAAAGTTAGCGCCGATCATCGCAACGCGTCGATCACCTTCGCTTCTGGTTTGGCAGTGCAGGCTTTGTCGAGAGTATCCCCGAACTTGCTTTCTTTGAGCGCGCCAAGCTTTGGGTCGCTTCTCGTGGCATCGTACAAAGCCGAGATTATATCGAGCATGCCCTGGCGGCTGCTCGAATTATACTCTTTGCAGGTCACAGTGGCTGGGTCGACAGTAGCCGCGCGAAGGGGCGACAGCGCGAGCGTGACGAAGACGAACGATAATGCAAGGATGCGAACCATCTGCCTCTCCATCGTAAGGTGACCGATCCAGGCGACAAACGCTACCCTACCAGATTTCGCGGCAGATGTCCGTGGGGGCTAACCGACATATCCGCGAGATTATGCAGGCACCCGAGCGTTGCGAGCCACCGCCGTCCGCCTCGCTTTCTGCTGCAGATCGACCTGCCAGGACCCATGTCCATCACACGGAAATCCGAATAGCCTCTAGTTTTCACTCGATACGAAATCGAATAACATCTCCGTCTATTACAGATGGTCAAAGAGCATAAGGGATGTCTATGCAGCCGATCCACAACGGGCTCACGAGGGCAGTTGCCCTGGGCATTCTGATTATTTTTCCCGCTGTTTTCTTTGTTTCCTGCTCGACGGTCGGCGGAACCGGCGGCTCATCTCGTCCGGTAACCGCGAGCAAATCGGCAGATCCCGCCAACGCCAAAGACAAAGCGGCCGAACGTCGGCGATGGGAAGAGAGAGTCCAAAGAGATAATCAGCTAGATCCAAGCGGGTCAACACCCGGTTCCTATGGCTCTTTCGGTCCTCGTCTCAGTTGGTGAGTGATGGATTTTCAAATTGCTCTGTTCATGTCCGAACCCGATTGAACGGATTTTCATTCAACAATGAGCGGCTACTGGTACCGTGGCGGATAGATTTCGAGCAGCACGGGCGAAGAACCGTAAGCTGACTACTACCGAAAATATTGCAGATGAATCAATACGTTAGAAATGGCGCACCCGACAGGATTCGAACCTGTGACCTTTGGAATCGGAATGCAGAGCTAAGTCACTTTCCCACGCTTCCTGTTGTTTACTCAAATTCGATTATGTGATCAATATCAGCCGGTAAGCGTTTTCTGCGATTACAACGGTTGCGATCGAATTTACCCCAATTTGCTTCCTGCCGCTTCCTATATGCTTCCTGTAAAACCTGGGTGCGAGCATGACGAAACTTACTAAGCGCGTTATCGACAGCTTGGACGCGCGCGAGAAAGACTATTTCGAGTGGGATGACGAATTGTCCGGCTTCGGCGTGCGCGTATGGCCGACCGGCAAAAAGACCTACGTCGCCCAATACAGAGTCGGGAAGCAAACGAAGCGTTTCAAGGTCGGTTCCCATGGTGCCTTAACGGTTGAGGAAGCCCGGAAACAGGCCAAGATTGTGCTTGGCGACGTAGCCCGCGGGGAGGATCCTCAGCTCGATCGAGCCACGCGGAGGAAATCACTCACCATCAAAGAGTTGTGCGAGACGTATTTTGCCGCCGCTGACAAAGGGCTCATCTTTGGCAAGCGAGGCCAACCGAAGAAGGCCTCCACGCTGTACGTCGACAAGGGCAGGGCGAACCGGCACATCACGCCGTTACTTGGCGCCAAGCTCGTCCAAGATGTTACCACTGCCGACGTTGTGAAGATGATGAGGGATGTAACCGTTGGCAAAACGGCAATGACTGAGAAGACGGGCAAGCTCCGGGGGCGGTCGATCGTCGAGGGAGGGGCGGGCACCGCATCACAGGCGGTAACGCTCTTGAGCGCTATCCTGACCTATGCGGTATCCGAAGGCATCATCCAGCATAACCCGGCGCGAGGCATCAAGAAGCCGGCTGTTGGCAAGCGTACGCGCCGACTCGATGCAAAAGAGTATCGGGCGCTGGGCAACGCACTGGAAGCTGCCGATACCGAAATCTGGCAGGGTGTCGTCGGAATTAAGCTTTTCTTGCTCACGGGCTTTCGTCTAAGCGAGATCGCCGGTCTGAAGTGGGCCGAGGTTGATGAAGGGGGAAACTGCTTCCGCCTCGGCGATTCGAAAGAGGGCGCATCAGTCCGGCCGATTGGAAAACCTGTCTTTGAGTTGCTCGCGACTGTCAGCAAGCAAGGAGACAACCCACATGTTCTGCCAGGACCTCGCAGCGAAGGCGGTTTTTATAGCTCGCTCGACGAAGCAATCGAACGCCTCACCAAGAAGGCCGGCTTGGCCGGTGTGACATCGCACACGCTGCGCCACTCCTACGCCAGTGTGGCCGGCGATCTCGGCTTCACCGAAATAACGATTGCGGCCCTTCTGGGTCATTCGGCCGGCAATGTCACGCAACGCTATGTGCATCATCTCGACAGTGTGTTGATAGCCGCAGCCAACAAGGTTTCGGGCGAGGTGCACCGTATGATGACCGGGCAAACTGCCAAGGTCCTCAAGATGCCGCGCCGGGCCTAATCCTTTTTTTTCTCTGAGGGATGATCCTCGGCGAAGGGGTCATCGCCGCTATATGATGGCCAGTTTTCATCATCGAACGGGCTTTCGTGCTTGTCGCGCCAGTTATCAAGCTCCAATTCCCGCCAATATGTCAGCCGGTCATAGACCATTCGTGAAAAACGCTGATCTGTTGGAATTTTATCCGAGGCGATCTTATCTACCGTTTCTTCGATTTCAGCGATTAGTGCTTCGACGCCTTCATAAGGGTCCTTCGAGTCCTTCAGCATCGACACTAAATTCGCTAGATCGTGAAGCCGCTCTTCCAGCGTCACGGGGGCCGGAAATTCCCTTTCAAGGACCCATACGATTGCCTCGTTCATAGACATTCCTGCGCGATCTGCCTTCGCCTTAATTCGCTCGCGCATCCCATCAGGAAGTCGAACGATGAATTTGTCCTGATCTTTTACTAGCTGCTTTTTTGCCACTTCAGTCCCCGTTCAGAAGATATGGCACTTATGCCATATATTTTTCTTGACTTAACCACCATTATCTCGATTATGCCATGTATGGCACAAATGCCATATGGAAAATCGGGAAATGGTTAACGATGAATAGTTCTGAAAAACCCAGACTAAGACGATCTGAGGTGCCGGGATATCTCCTCGAAAAGCACGGCATCCCTATCGCCCTAGCTACCTTGAACAAGATGGCCACTACTGGCGGCGGCCCGGCGATGCGCTATGCAGGCCGCATTCCGCTCTATGATCTCGATGATCTTGATCGATGGGCAATAGATCGCCTATCTCAGCCGGTTACATCAACGTCGGGCAGGGCAGCATGACGGCCGCCTCCGAAAATTTATCAACCCCATCAAACATAACCCGCGCCGCCCAATGGCTCGCCGATCGTAAAGGTGACCAGTTCGGCGCCGTAATCCCCGTCCTCAAGCAGCGTTTCGGTCTGACGAGCGTCCAGGCTGCAGAGGCCTGCACGTTGGCGAAGTCCTTCAAGATATGCCGGAGGGCTTTCTCATGATGCACGCCGCCGCATATGGCCGCTTGGGCCAAGATCCCCGCTCGATCTCCACCCAATCAGGAAAGCCGATGGCAGCCGCCTCCATGGCTGTTGCCGTTGGCGAACAGGATGCTCCGCCGCTGTGGATCAGCATCCTTGCGTTCGGTCGTGTCGCCGAAGACCTCCTTCGCCTTCAGAAGGGCGACATGGTCAGCGCATCGGGACGCGTCCAACGCAGCACATGGACCACGAACGATGGCGAGAAGCGCGAGCAGCTTCAGATCGTTGCTGATTCCCTCGTCTCCAGCCGCACAGTCCGTCCTAATGGTGGCGGTCGCAAGCAGTCGGATCGTCCTCGTCAGGAACAGCTTCCTGAACTCAATGACCAGATTCCGTTCTGAGGTATCGCTTGAAACAGGTTCTCAAATCAAACCGCGATGGCTCCGAGCAGATACTGATCGGGAAAGTCATCTGGAAGGAAAAGCCGGCGCGCAAGCGTGATCGGCGGGTGGAGTGGAAATTCTCAATCGAAGTGATGCGGCTGCGGGAAATCGAAAGAGTGATCCGTCATCGCCACAACCGTGGAATACCGGACCCCGCTGGGACAGATGACTACGATAGTTGTGTCGCATACATCTATGCGGTCGCGACGACACCTAGATCTCAGTCGGTCGTCGATTGGTGCAAAACGTGGGCACCATGGATCTCCGACGATGAACTACTCGATCTCGTCTGCACTGTGGGCCGGCGGAAGTACATGCTCGGTGCAGAGGCCACCGCCAAGCTGCTGCATGTCACGATGAAGGAACGCAATGCGCTTGGCCTAAAAACCATTGGTGCCTGCGATCTGTCATCAGAAGACCGAAAGGCAGTAGCAAAAGAGCTTAAGCGCGAACGGGATAGAAGCCGGCAGGAGCGCAAACGGCGTGAACAGGGCATGCTAAATCGCTCATCCCAGGAGGCAACCACGCTGGCAGCTACAAAGCCTTGGGAAGCCGAGGGGATATCCCGGCGTACCTGGTTTTACCGCCAGAAGCGACCTTGCACCGAAGTGTCGCGAGTAGAAGTACATACGAATGGCGACACTCCAGTGCAAACAATCATCGCTTCGGTGCCGAACCCTCAGATGAAGATAGGCCAAAGCCGCGCAGCGGGTTTGGTTGCGGGTCTGGGGGATCATCCCCCAGCGGGGTTCCAAGGGGCAGGGCCCCATGGGAGTGGCGAGAAAATGGAAGGGGAAGCGGCATGACGGCTGAGATTATCCCATTCCCAATCGACCGAAATATCTACTTCGTTCGCGAGACCGCGCGAGTGCTTGAGCGCAGGCACGGCGAGGCGGCTGACCGATTTTGGAAACTGACTTGTAGGCGGCTTTACGCCCGACTGCAGGTTCAGGGACACGCGGACGCAGCTATCAGAAAGGAAATCGAAGCTTTCTCCGACGCTGTGCAGATGGAAATGCAGCGTGCCGCCTATGCGGCTCGGGAAGCCAACACCCCGAAAGGCGCGGCATGACCTCACTCTTTGAAAACGAAAATACCCGCTTCCCGCGCCGCGGTGATGAAAGCTTCACGAGCCTGGTCAGTCGTTGCTCTGCCTTCGTGGGCGTCGATAAGGACCTGAGCTGCAACGGTATAGGATTTGGCCTCGACGTCGCCCGGCCATTCATTCAGCAGGAATTCAGCGGCTCGTTCGGTGCTGTTGATTGTGATGAACCGCCCGACGTGAGCGGTTTCGATCGTGACCGGATGATCCCACCATTGGCGTGGCATGACAGTGATCCTTCGAAATCAAAACCGGCGATCATGAGGTTTGTTCCGGGGAGGGAAATCCGATGATCATCCTCGAAATATTCTGGCTTCGGATTCGGCTGTCGCTCCGCACATGGAGGGTTCGGCTGTGACCCAGATCCTCAACGTCACGAGAAACGATGGCGGTCAGTACGAGGTTACCGATCAGCGCGGCAATGTCGTCGAAGGACCGTTTGAGACCAACGCCGCGGCCTGGAAGGCGCTTGATCGGCTCGATACCCAAGCCGCCGACATTCCCGATCGTCGCCGCAGCAATAAGCGCGTGTTGTGGGGCAAGCCGGATAAGGCCCCGAAGCAGAGCAAGAAGGGAAGGAAGCGAGCGGCAAAGCAGGAAAAGCAGATGAAGCGCAATGCCGCGAAGGCGGTGGGCTGGGTCCGCAATATTGCCGCGGTTAAGTTTGATCCCGCTGGCAATCGCGCCTATCGCGATCATCGGCTTGGCACGTTCGGCGCAGCGTCCGAAGTCAAGCGCATCGATCCAGCGGCGTATCTTGCCGAGAAGGGCGGAAAGCTATGAAAGCGTCAGCCACCGGCGCGGTCCTGATCAATGTCTTTCAATGCGAGTTTAGCGGCGACGCGCATACTTTCTTCGAAAGATACCAGCACATTATAGCTGTCTTTGTAGGAATCGACGATCTCATCGGCTGTGACCGATGGTTCGCTCTCCGCCAAATTTTCTTCTACGAACCGCAGATGCCTGCTCAATTCTCTGCGGATTTCACCGGCATCTACCTGATCACCGCTTTCCAAAGGAAACCAAGACTCAAACAGGTCAATTGCTGGGTCATTGACGAGTTCTATGAAGTGCTCAAGCATATACCTAAGGTCCCTGGCCTGCTCCAACAACTTGCTTTCAGGATTGGGAACCAAAAGCTCATTCGCGGGATCCAAATTCTTCTCTATCCGGCCGCAAATCCGGAGGACGCTGCGACAAGCCGCAAGTTGCCGCCGTCTTTCGCTTTCCGCCAGTCGAAAGGTTGCATGTTCTGCCATCCGCACTTGCTTAGCCAAATAAAGGATGCTGGGGATGCCCACTACGAGACCCGCCCAGCCACTGAGAGCGCCCAGCCACTCTCTCAGGCAATGTTCCTCTGGTCGCGCCCACGGAAGCCAAGTCTGCGCGGAACCCCCGCAAACGTTATCGAACTGGCCTTCCCATATTACGCCAAGAAAGATCAGTCCCAAGATCGCATAGGCCGCATACCAACCCAGCCAATACGTCCAGTTTTTGTCGTCCGGTGTCATGTAGGCGCCCCACCACATTTCTCTGGCAATATAGGCGAGGCATCGAATGGGCTGCAACCGCTAAGGAGCGCGGCTTGACCTCTCTCCAGCGGCGGCCATGTGACATCTACAAAGTAGCGCGCCAGTGCGGCGTGAAGCTCTTTGACGGCCATTTGCACAGCCCCACCAGCCGAAAGCCATACGAGTGCTATTGCAAACCCACGGTTCGCGAGATCGGTAGGGAGTATGGTGAGGATCATCTGCGGCTCGTCTTCATGCTGATGACCGGCACGCCGACGAATGCTCGGGAACTCTACAGCGACATGCTCAAGGCCGTTTCCTCCATCCTCGTGCAGCACCCATCGCTGGTGAAGTCGCCTACGCTGGTCGGTGACTTCAACACCATCGATCTTGGCAGCCTGCGCCAGAAGGCCAGGGCGATGAACTGCGGAATACCGACATCCCATGTTCTCCGCGTGTTGATCGGCGTGAAATTCTTTCAGCCCGTGCAGGGCGATCTTTTGGACATGATAGGAGACGCGGCGTGAACTTTGTCGACTGGACAGCGAAAGCGGTTGAGGCGCGGATTTTGGAGATGGCGGATACGCTCCGCATATCGCCATCAGTACGCGGTCCGAAGATGTTCGGAAACGCCATGCCTGAGTCCGTCAGGCGCTATGACGAGTCTTATGGCGTGCAGCCTGCCCGATACAGGGAAAACGCGTCTGCGGCCTCCCTCGGGCGAATGGAGCAGGTATGGAACTGGATCAATGCGCTTCCGAGTGAGGCAGACCGCAAGCTAATCTACGCCTGGAGCTGGGTTAAAGTCAGGAGGGGCATGACGATCTCCGCCTTTGCAGTAGAAAATGACCTGAACGACCGAACTTTGCGACGCCAAATTGATCGGATTTGTCAGCGTATTGCTGATAATCTCAACCGTATTATGCTGGTTCGGCTTAACAATGCGGATTGCCTGCTGTCCGAAAATCAGCCAGATATCGCTTCACAAACGGTAACGTCCGAGATTTGCGTCACACACTGGCGAGCATCGGACGCTAAGCCGCAAATTGACCCTGCACTGGCGAAATCCAGAGTAATCAAACCCCGAGACATTCGGGCGCGGCATTCAGCTCAGAACCGCAGTCTTGGTGTGCGCAGCCGATAACCGCCGCAAAGCTGACTTGCGCAGACGGCAGGCGGCATAGAGATCGCGCAAGCGCTGGAACACCTCAGATCAGGTAATAGCCTGTAGGCCGGAAACGGCAATCATGAGCCAGGGGCGCGAAACAGATCGGGAAGCTCATGGCGATATGTCATGAGGAATTCAGTGGTAGGAGTTGATCGTCCCGCCCCCCCCCGAAAGGGAGATAGCCACGCCGGACGCTGTTACCGGCCTTCTCGATACCAATTCCTCTCACGAGGATAAGAGCAGCGACGATCCACGAATTGACGTGGTATCCCCGGGGGAGCGAAGGCCGTCCTGACCTGAATATTCGCCAGCATAGCTCAGTAGGTAGAGCGCCGTCTTTGTAATTCGGATGCCCGGGGTTCGAATCCTCGTGCTGGCTCCATAAAGCGCTCCGGCGCCCAGACGGTAGCCTTCGGGCCGGTCAAGCAAGATGCCGCGCTGGTGCACACAGCGGCATAACCGTGGCGAGCGATATCGCTGGAGCCGTCAATCATTCGCAGCCCGATCGGCTTAACTGCTGGTCGGGCTTTTGTCCTAAGCTCGCCCTGATGAGGCGACAGAAGCATTGGTCGTCAGGAGCCGTACGACCTCCGCAGCCAGCTCTGTCACATCGTAGACAATCGCGGCACCATGGTTGCCAGTTGCAGTCGTCACTATTTGCGTACGGTCAGGAAGCGCTACCAGCGATACCACCTGGTTCGGGTTTACAAAAACAGGCATTGCAGCCTGTCCAATCAGAGTCAATTGCACGAAGCTCATCTCATTCCTCCCGCATGAAAAGCGATCTTCGCGCTTTAAAACGCAAGAGATTGAATAGAGTTCAGCAGGCATTCGAAAGCAAGCCGCACCGCAGCCGGCAACACTGGTAGGCAGGAAGAGCAGCGGCCTCTGTGACCTCGCGGGGAGGACAGGACGGCGGATAGTCATTCGTGAAGATCGGGGTTCGAGCCTGGTCGTTCCGTCCTGAAGAGAAGCACCGGGAGCGCTATACCCGGAGAGGCGTGAAAGTCGTCTCGTAGCCCTGATCGGGAAGAGCGCGAATAAGGGTTCCAAGTAGCGCCGCCCAGAGAGAAACCCTGAAAGACCCACAGGCGCAAGCCAGTTGAAGATCTTAGGGGTGGAGGAATGGAGGTGAAATTTAAAATGGAGGAGGCTTCTCGCCCACGAGAATCCAAGTGTCCCCACCCTGATAGGCAACAGTTTGTATCTGGATATTCGCTGCCCTTAGGCCAGTAGTCAGGGGAGACGGATCGGGTGAATTCACAGAAACGCCATATGGCTTCGGAACGATCATTCCTGCTCCGTCCGGAATGACTTGTACATTGGCTCGTGCGAGAGCATTGGCAATGTCTTGTGCAAAGGCAAGCGATTCTGCGTCGCTGGTATATTTAAGAACTACACGTTGGAGCTTTCCGTTCACCGCCGCTGTCAAATTATCTGACTCTTCTGGTGAAAGGTGCCTTGATGAAAGAGCGGCTTGAAGCTGGAGCCGGCTTGCTCTCTCGGCCTCCAACCTTTCTTGTAACTTGATGGCTTCTAGCTTTAGTTGATCACTTGAATTTCTGAGTTGTTCGGTTTTCTCATTGGCTTTCGCTTGGAAGCGCGCCAATTCACGGTCTTTGTCGGCCGATATCTCGTTTGACGAACGCCACATGAAAAAGCTGGCAAGGAGAGCAATACCCGCAAAAGAGATGGAACAGATCGTAGCGATCAAATAGATTCGGTTGGACCAATCGTTTATGGCATCCCATGAAAATCCGAACATTCCTCCCCCTTGGTTGTTTTGGGGGGCTGTTATGTGGCTGCTTTTTGTCATCATCGCCCTCCCGATCGCGCTTACATTGCTTTTCTTGATTTTAACGTGATGTGCAGCATTCGACTATGAACTGAACATGGGCAGCGAGAGATGCACTTGCCCATGTTCTCGTTATTTGGCCTGATACCATCCATCACGGACGGTAGTAATGCATTCTCCATAAGTTTTGAGAATGTAATCCTTATCTGCCGGAGCCCATCCGGTTGAAAGATCTCCCATCGATGCGTAGGTTGCTTTCTTTTCGACCTCCGCAATCATTTTGAATAGCTTGAAAGCAACTTCCTCCGGTGAATTCTCACCGATGTGAACAACTGATTTATCCGACATTGCTAGCTCCTTTCTGAGTTGCAGAAGCAGCAGACGACTGTCGCCTCTGAGTCGCAAGCCAGCGGTCAAGTTATCCCCGTTATCCTCTTATTCCACGCAGCCGCTCAGACCGGCGAGGTAATCAATGACAGGCAGACCATCAGACTTTACGCAGGCAATAGCCGACACGATCTGTGAACGGCTTTCGGGAGGTGAAAGCCTCAAGTCGATCTGCCTTGCAGAGGATATGCCTCATAGGGCGACTGTGTTCAGATGGCTTGGTGTACACGACAGCTTTCGCGACATGTACGCGCGCGCTCGCGAAGCTCAGGCGGATGCCCTCTTTGATGAGATCCTGGACATCGCGAACACACCGGTGACTGGCGAGAAAACCAAGCTCGATGCGGATGGCAAAGTGGTCGAGATCAGCAAGGCCGACATGATCGAGCATCGCCGGCTTCAGATCGACGCCAGGAAATGGGTTGCTGCAAAGCTCCGTCCGAAAGTTTACGGCGACAAGCTCGACGTCGATTTGACGGGCGCCCTTGATTTCGTCGTCAGCGCCAAGCCTGTGACCGAGGAGCAATGGCTCAAAGAGCATGGTGGATCTGACACGTAGGGTCGTCTGGGCACCGCAGGAAGGTCCGCAGAAGGCACTCGTTGATTGTCCGTTCCGTGAAATCTTCTTCGGAGGAGCCCGAGGCGGCGGCAAGACTGATGGCGTTCTGGGGAAATATGCCATCAAGGCAGCGATGTATGGTTCGGCCTTCAATGCGCTGTTCTGCCGGCGTGAACTGCCGATGCTTGATGACGCGATCGAGCGCAGCAAGGAGATTTACGGCAAGATCGGCGCCGGATGGAACGACCAGAAGAAGACATGGACGTTTCCAGGCGGTGGCCGCCTTCGCTTCAGACCATTGGAGCGGGTGCAGGACGCCGACAAATATCAGGGCCAGAACGTCAGCGACGCATGCGTGGAAGAGGCGGGGCTTTATCCGGACTCCAAGCCTATCGATCGGCTGTTCGCTGTTCTGCGCTCTGCCAAGGGTGTCCCGACGCAATTGATCCTCACTGGCAATCCTGGCGGCGCTGGCCAGCACTGGATCAAGCAGCGGTACATCGACCCCGCGCCAATGGGAATGAAGTCGCTGGTCAGGCAATTGCCGAATGGCAAGCAGCATCGTTTCGTCTTCATCCCGAGCCGGATCGAAGACAATAAGCTGCTGATGCAGAACGACCCGGATTATGTGAACAACCTCTATCTGGTCGGGTCCGATCAGCTCGTGAAAGCGTGGCTGTCCGGTGACTGGAATGCCATCGAGGGCGCATTCTTCGATTGCTGGGATACTGCCAAGCACATCATTCGGCCGTTTGCGATTCCGTCCGATTGGACGCGTTTCCGCTCAATGGATTGGGGCTCTGCTCGTCCGTTCTCTGTAGGATGGTGGGCAATCGCCTCCGATGATCACCAGACTGAAAACGGTATCATCCCGCGTGGTGCGATCGTCCGTTATCGCGAGTGGTACGGCTGCAAGGTGGGCGAGACGAACGTCGGCTTAAAGCTCACGGCCGAAGAGGTGGGTCGTGGCATTCAGGAGCGCGACGGCAGAGACAAGATTGCATACGGCGTGCTCGACCCTGCGGCTTTCGCCGAAGATGGCGGTCCGTCCATTGCCGAGCGCATGGCGCGTGCCACCGGCTATAAGGTCCATTTCAAACCGGCCGATAATGCTCGCGTCTCTCAGCGTGGCGCCATGGGTGGCTGGGATCAGATGCGGGCACGCATGAAGGGTGATGGCGAACGGCCAGGAATGTTCGTGTTCTCAACCTGCAAGGACTTCATCCGCACCGTGCCGTTGTTGCAGCACGATCCGGACCGCCCTGAGGACTTGGACACCAACGCTGAGGATCACGTTGCCGACGAGGCGCGCTACGGCTGCATGTCGCGTCCTTACGTGAGGCCGAAGGAAGAACAGCCGCAAAAGGTGAAGACGATCCACAACATGACCTTCAACGACCTTCTGGAATCCACTCCGTCCCGCAGCGAGAGAGTTTGATGACAGCATACGACGCGACGGAAGAGCAGGATGCGCAGAGCTTCGACCTGAACAAGGTCGGCGCGCATTGGCAGCAGGAGCTTGAGCGAGCCAAGCGTTATTTCCAGAAATGGCGCGACCGCTGCGAGAAGATCGAGAAGATCTATCTTCAACAGCAGAATGATAGCGGTAGCCAGGCCAAGCGCAATTTCCCGATGCTGTGGGCGAACATCTCGGTTCTCCAGCCGGCAGTCTATGCCAGGGTGCCGCAGCCGGCCGTGGAGCGTCGGTTCAAGGACTCCGATCCGGTCGCGCGGTCGGGTTCTGAGATAGTCGAGCGCAATCTGTCCTGCCTGATGGAGTTCGCCGATATCGACGCCACGATGCGCGAGTCACGAGACGACTTCCTGCTCTGTGGTCGTGGAACGGCATGGCTGCGCTATGAAGCGGATATCGAGGCAGAGGATCTTGGCGTCGAGCCATCAGAAACGGCAGCCTACGAGGCCCAGGAAGCGCAACAGCTCCAGCCGTTGGAGCGCATCACCGATGAGCGCGTCTGCATCGACTATGTGCATTGGTCCGACTTCCTGCATTCGCCGGCCAGGCGCTGGAAGGATGTGACATGGGTAGCCCGTCGCGTTCCGATGACGGACGAGGAGTTGAAAGAGCGATTTGGCGAAGAGGCCGTCGCACGCATCGCCAGCCAGGGAATCGGGTCGGATCAAGGCAAGACCGATACTGACCGCGCCCAGAATGAAGGCAAGACCTATGTCTGGGAGATCTGGTGCAAGACCGAGAATTACACCGTCTGGATTGCCGAGGGATCGCCGACCGCGCTGGAGGTATCTGAGCCGCCGCTCGATCTTGAAGGCTTCTGGCCTTGCCCTCGGCCGGCCTATGGAACGCTCTCGACGGGCTCGCTAATCCCTGTGCCGGACTATGTGTACTATCAGGGCCAATGCGAAGAAATCGACATCCTGACGAAGCGCATCAACAAGCTTTCCGATCAGTTGCGGTTGAAGATCTTCTATCCTTCGGGGGATGGTTCGGTGTCGCCGGCGATCGAAAAGGCTATGCGGCCCGAAAACGACACTGTGATGGTGCCGATCCCTGAATGGGCTGCGTTCACCGATAAAGGCGGTTCGAACGCAATTGTCACGTTGCCGATCGACGAAGTGCAGAAGGTGATCACCGCCTGCATCGAGAACCGCAAGCAGTTGATAGAGGATGTCTATCAAATCACCGGCATTTCGGACATCGTGCGCGGTGACACGCAGGCATCTGAGACTGCGACGGCACAGCGCATCAAAAGCCAATGGGGATCGATCCGCATCCGTGATCGTCAGGGCGAACTTGCCCGTTTCGCCCGTGACATCGTTCGTATCGCTGGTGAGATCGTCTGCAATCAGTTCCAGCCTGAAACGCTGATGATGATGAGCGGTATTCAGCTTCCGACGATGCAACAGAAGCAGGCCGTTCAGTTGCAAGCCCAGCAGGCGCAGCAGCAATATCAGGCCGTTGCATCTCGTGCGCAGCAAATGGGTCAGCAGCCGCCGCCACCGCCTCAGCCGCCGCAGGGCATGGATCAGATGATGCAGCAGCCGACGATTGACGAGGTTGTCCAGTTGCTTCGCAATGACAGTGTGCGGGGCTTCAGGATCGATATCGAGACAGATTCCACCATCGAGCCCGACGAGGACGCCGAAAAGCAGCGCCGCATGGAATTCGTGCAGATGATCGGCGGCTTCATCCAGCAAGCCGGCCCGGTTGCCCAGACCCAGCCTCTCCTCGTGCCGGTAATGGTCGAGACCCTCCTCTTTGCCGCCCGCGGCTTCAGGGCAGGGCGCCAGCTCGAAAGCACACTTGAACAAACTGGTGCTCAGCTTTCACAGCAGGCGACGACTCCGAAGCCGCCACCGCCGCCGTCGCCGGATGAGCAGATCAAGCTGCAGACGACCCGGGTCAAAGCCCAGGCCGAGCAGCAGAAAGCGCAAATGGGCGTTGCCCAAGCCGAAGCAGAGCATCGCATGGGCATGGAACGGATGCGCGGTGAGGCGGCGCTGAACGTCATGCAGCATCAGCAGAAGATGCAGCAGGCGGCGGCCCAGCCAGTGAGGACCGTACAATGAAACAGCGTTATTGCCGCGTCTGCGGTGGCTGGCACGAACTGGACCGCTGGCCCCATAATTGCCTCCCCGAGCGCAATCTCGCAGCGTCCGATCTGCCTGCCCCGCATTTCGTCAGCGACACCATCGAAATCCAATCGATGCATGACGGGAAATTCTACACCTCGAAGTCAAAGCTCCGGGGTGAATATCGCGCCCATGGCGTGGAAGAGATCGGCAACGAGAAGCCCCAGCCGATCGAGAAACCGAAAGCGGACCGCAAGGGCATCCGTAAGGCTCTGAAAGAAGCCTATCAGCAGCATACCGCCTGAACGGGCATCAATCCCCGAAAAAGGACCAATCGAACATGGAAGATCTGAATAACGAGGCCCAAACGGGCAGCGAAGACGTTGTCGTATCCGAAAAGCCGGTCAGTATCCGCGACAGCCTCGTTGCTGCGATGAAGGAAGCTCCGGCTGACACGACGGAACAGAAGCCGGACAGCCGGAGCCGTGATGAAGCGGGGCGATTTGCTGCAAAGCAGGTAGAACAGAAGACTACGGCCGCCGCCACCCAGCAGCCCGTACAGCAGCAGGCAGCCCCTCAGGCCTCGCAGCCTGAAGCAACCGCTGCAACGCAGCCAGTGGCTCAGCCTGTGGCGCAGCCAATCCACAAAGCTCCTCCCGGCTGGTCAGCAGATGCCAAGGCCGCATTCGACACGCTGCCGGAAAATGTAAAGGTCGCGATCAGCAACAGAGAGCAAGAAGTCGATAAGGGCTTTAAGGTTCTCCAAGACTACAAGGGCCTCGAAGAATTCACCCCGCTCATCAAGCAGGGCAACACCACCCATGCCGAAGTCATGCGCAAGGCGCTCGATTACGAGAAGTTCCTGCAGCGCGATCCGATCGGCACCGTTTTCCACGTCGCACAGATCGGCGGCGTCAATATTCGGGCGCTGGCCCAGGCAATCGTTGAGGGGAAAATCAACCTTCCCGCTCAACAGCCTGCACCGCAGCCCCAACGCCAACAGCCGCAGCCTCAACCCATCAACGTTGAAGCGACGGTCGAAGAAGTTCTCCGGAAACGTGACACGCAAAATCAAGTCGATGCGTTCCTTTCCGACAAGGCCAACACGCATGCAGAAGCAGTTCTTGACGATATGGTCGCCCTCATCAGCGCGGGTCGAGCAGGATCGCTCAAGGATGCCTACGACATGGCATGTTGGATGCGTCCTGACATCCGCCAGCAGTTGATCAATCAGACTGCGGCGCCGGTTCAGGACGAGCAAGCAAGGCGAGCCGCTGCGGCAGATCAAGCCCGCAGGGCCTCCAAATCCATCACCGGCTCTTCCGCCCCCGGCCCGAGTGCGAACGCCGGCGCCGGAAAGCCATCCTCAATTCGCGACACGCTCAAAGAGGCCATGGCAGCCCAGGGCGGTCGCGTCTGATCACAGGGTAAAACCACATGACAATTTCTCCGAACCTTTCGGAAATCGTCACCACGACTCTGCGCAATCGCAGCGGCGTGATTGCTGACGATGTGACGAAGAACAACGGGCTTTTGTCCCGTCTCAATAGCCGCGGCCGCAAGAAGCCCATTTCCGGCGGCCGCACCATCGTTCAGGAACTGCAGTACCAGGAAAACAGCACATTCAAGCGCTATTCCGGCTATGACCTCCTGAACGTCCAGCCCTCCGACGTCATCACTGCGGCGGAATACGACTATAAGCAGGCCGCTGTTGCGGTTTCCATCTCCGGTCTGGAGCAGCTCCAGAATTCCGGCGAAGACGCAGTTCTCGACCTGCTGGAAGGCCGTATTGAGAATGCGGAAATCACGCTGAAGAACAATATCGCGCTCGATTGCTATTCCGATGGCACGGCCGATGGTGGGCGCCAGATTGGAGGCCTTCAGCTTCTCATTTCGACGGCTCCGACCTCGGGCACCATTGGCGGCATCAACCGCGCCACATGGGCCTTCTGGCGTAACCAGAAGTTCTCTGCGACCTCGGATGGCGGCGGCGCTGCGTCGACCTCCAACATCCAGTCCTACATGAACCGGCTCTACCTGTCGTGCTCGCGCGGACCGGATCAACCGGACCTCATCATCGCCGACAACAACTATTTCCGGCTTTATTGGGAATCGTTGCAGGCGATCCAGCGCATCACCTCATCGGACAAGGGCATGGCGGGTTTCAACACCCTGCAATACATGGGCTCCGACGTCGTGTTTGACGGTGGCTTCGGCGGCGGTGCGCCTTCGAACCAGATGTACATGCTGAACACCAAGTACCTGTTCTACCGGCCGCATCGCGACCGCGACATGTCGCCGATTGGCGATGATCGCATGAACCCCAACCAGGATGCGCTTGTTCGTCTCTGGGGTTGGGCCGGCAACATGACGATGAACAACGCCTTCCTCCAGGGCGTCTTGTTCGCCTAAGCCGAAACAGAAAGGATCAACCACATGTCTGTTGCAACGTCTCAGACCGAGCGTTTCGGCGCGAACCCGTTCGTTGTCGAAGGCCCGATCGTCGCTGGCTCCGGAATTCCTGGGCCGAATTTCTCCCTCGGCTCCGTTTCCTGGGGGCCGAGTGAAGCGGAATGGGTTTATTGCAAACTCACGCTCGCTTCCACGACCACGATGCAGCCCGGTCAGTGGCTTCAGTGGGACAAGGATTACAATGCATCCTTGCTCACCACCACCGCTGCCGTCGTCGGCAATCGTTGTGGCGTATTTTCCGGAGCTGCACAGCCGCCGACCATCTCCGGCGGTCCTGTGGGCACCATCACGCTTGCCGCAGGTGTTTATTACATCTGGGTCCAACGCTCCGGCCAGGCACCGGCACTCACCAGCGGCACGGTTACGGCGAACATCGTCGTTGCCGAAACTACAGCGACCGCCGGCATGCTTGCCGTACCTGCATCGCCGACCGCGACCACGAAGCAGATCACGCCTGTATCGTTCGCCGCTGCGAACTTCACGTTCACGGCGACCGATACCAGCGGCTCCCCCACACTGACTGCTCTTTCGGGCGTAAGCACGGGTTCTGGTCCGTTCATCGGCGCCACGGTCTCCGGTACCGGCATTCCTGCTTCCACGACCATCACCGGGATCACTTACAGCCCATCCGGTGCGATCCAGAGCATCACCATGTCGGCTAACGCCACGTCGAGCAATGCCGGCATTACGGTGACGGCGACCAACGTAACCGAAGTCGGCCTGCAGTGGCCGTATATCGCCAAGGTCAACTAAGATGGCCCTGCGTGATGATCTCACTGAAAAGATCACGGCTGCTCGCGAGGCTGGCCGTGACGTGCCGTTGGTGATCGAAGAGCTTCTGCTTTTCGTCGCCGACGCGATCGATCCTCCCAAGGACGAACCAGCGCCTCCCGAGGCGGAAGCTCAGCAATAATTTGGGGCTCTTCGGAGCCCTTTCCTTTCCCCGCCATCAACAGCGAGAGCAAATCCCATGGCCGAATCAACCGGTATTTATGCAGCATTCAGTCTCGAGCCCGTCGAGCAGTCTTTCAAGTCGCAGCAAGCGGGCCGCCCGATCTTCGAGGATCGTGAATTCGTTCGCATCGTCATTGCAGGCGACAAAAACACCGAAGTCTATCGCGAAGCCACGGAAGCCGACAAAGAGCGGTTTCATGAGCCCTATGCGCGCTTTAAGCGTGGTCTTGGCGAACGTGAGCAGATCGTCGGCACTCCCCTTGCTCAATGGCCGCTTCTGAAGCCCAGCCAGATCAAGGAATTCGAGGCGGTCAACATCTACACCGTCGAGCAGATGGCGGCGCTTTCTGACACGATGAAGCAGAACATCGGCATGGGCGCACATGAGCTGGTTGCCGCGGCAAAAGCATTCCTCGAAAGCGCCAAGGACAGCTCGGTAGCCTCAGCGCTTGCCGCTGAAAACGAACGCCTGCGCTCGGATATGGAAGTGCTTCGCGAACAACTGAAGGTCCTCGCCGATCGCCTGGAAGACAGCGAACGCGGCGAGATTCGCCGCAGTCCGGGGCGGCCGCCGAAGGCTTCCCGCGAGACCACCCTTGAACTCTAAAACCGAGATCCGCGCATGAGTTTGCTGACTATTATCCAGAACGTATGCGCGGAACTCTCGCTTGCCATTCCGGGCCTCGTAATGGGGTCGCCGGACCCGATGACCACACAATTGCGGATTCTATGCCAGAGGGCAGGGGACGATCTGGCCCGAGATCATGACTGGTCGATCCTCCTCATTCAGCGAACATTTACCGCGACGGGCGCAATGCCCGAACCGGCCGAGCCGCCTGCAGATTGGGAACGCTTCACCGACAATTCTGTAATCTGGAACAATTCACGGCTATGGCAGCTCAACGGTCCCGTGGATCCGTGGACTTGGCAGCGGAATCTCATCATCAACAGCAATCCGGTTCCGCAGTTGTGGCGCATGATCGGCGGCAAGCTCGCGATCTACCCCAATGTTTCCGGCGAGACGATGAGTTACGAGTACATCTCGAAAAACTGGATCGCAGTGAGCGGCGGCCCGAGCACGGCGGCAACGTGGGCAAACGACAACGACACGGCGCTCATTCCGGAGCGCTTGGTGGAGCTTTCGCTCATGTGGCGCTGGAAGCGCGCCAAGGGGCTCGATTACGCCCAGGAGATGGACAACTTCGAGCGGTCCAAGGAATCCGAGGTGGGCTCCGATCGTGCCGCGTCCGCCGTTTCGCTCTCGCTCCCGAACCGCGGCGATATGCCAGACAATTTCTTCGGCGGGTATGTCGGTGGCGGCATTCCCGATAATGCGCTTGCCGGCGACGCCGATAATGGCGTGGTGATCCTGACGGGGGATGTTTCGTGACGCAGGTCAACAACATCAATACACTGACGTCCGATACCCTGGTTGCGGTCATTGGGTTCAATACGTTCGGGAAAGCTCATTCTTCCCCTCTGACCTCGTTCGCTCTCGCGGCGAACAATCTGAGCGATCTAGCCGACAAGCCCACGGCGCGAGGCAACCTCGGACTTGGGACGGCAGCCACCCAGAATACCGGCACATCTGGAGCAACTGTCCCGCTGCTGAATGGGGCAAACACTTGGTCTGCAGCTCAGACAATTCAGGCCGGCCCCGGTCTTGCGATTGATGGAACAGCGGCGCAGACGCGACAGCTTAGGTTCTCCACATCACTATCATTTCGCTGGATCGCCGGCGTAACGGCCGGGACCGAATCCGGAAGCAACGTTAGCTCTGATTTTTTTCTCAATCGCTATGCCGATGACGGAGTTACGCTTCTTGGCACAGCCATATTGATAACTCGTTCAACCGGAGTCGTTGCCTTTTCGGCGGCTCCAAAATTGCCTTCCTTCACGGTGGCTACCGCTCCATCAGCCGCAGCAAATCCGCAAGGCGTCATCTATGTTTCCAATGGCACTTCGAACAAGCGCTTCGCGATCTCGGACGGCACCAATTGGCGCTTCCCAGACGGCGCAATCATTTCATAATCGAAAAGGTCTCTTCCGTGGCTGATATCCAAGACAACACCATTCCCTACGAGCTGCTGGTTCGCTTCGGTCCTGACGGTGCTCCGATCGGCGCTCATGTCCAATACCTGCGCCGTATTACCCTCGATGGCGAGATCATCAAGGATGACATTCTGCCGGCGCAGCCGATCGATCTTGCCGGTTTCCCGACGAGCGCCATCATGACCGATGCAACGCGCGATGCTCTCGCCAACGCCGCAACTCAACAGAAGCAGATCGAGGAACTGAAGGCGCAGCTAGAGACGGCGAATGCGGCAATTGCCGAGCTTCAGCAGGGCTGAAAACGCCATGGTTCGTCAGCCCGCATTGGTGACGCCAAAGACGCGCCGCGTTTCCGCGCCGGGAGATTGGGTTGCTCCTACCGCCGGATGGCGCACGGACGTTGCGGTTGCCGACATGCCGAAGGACGCTGCCTATCAGCTCGACAATTTCTTTCCGGAGTCGAACCGGGTGCGGGCGCGATATGGCTCTAATATCTTCGCCTCGATGCTCGGCGCGACCGTGCAGACGATCATCCCGTATTCCGGCGCCACGAACAAGCTGTTCGCATCCGCGGGCTCGCAGATCTTCGACATCACCTCCGGTGGGATTGCCGCATCTGTTGTCTCTGGCCAGATCGGTGCTCGTTGGTCGGTTCAGCAATACACGAATTCAGCCGGTAGTTTTCTCCGCCTGGTCAATGGCCTTGATACGCCCTTGCTCTATGATGGCTCGACGTGGGCCACGACAGCAATCACCGGAACCGGTCTGACGGCGAGCAATCTATCGGTTGTGGTCGCATATCGGTCGCGGCTGTGGTTCATCGAAAAGAACACGGCAAAGATCTGGTATCTGGCCACGGACGCGGTAAGCGGCGCTGCAACAGCATTTCCGTGTGGTGGCAGCATGAAATACGGCGCCGTCCTCGTCGCGATGGGCGTCTGGACCATTCCGGTATCGACAGGCGTTGAGCAATGCTTGGTGCTCATGTCATCGGAAGGCGAGATTTTGGTCTATCAGGGCTCTGATCCGTCCACCGCGTCGGGTTTCTCGCTGCTTGGCACATTCAAGGTGGGACGCCCGCTCGGGCAAGACCGGTGCATGATCAATGTCGGCGCCGATCTGGCGATCATGACGACAGACGGTATTGTTCCGATCACCAAGGCTGTGCAGCTTGACCGCGGCGCGACTGATCTCGGTTCCATTACTGCGAAAATCGCGCCGACCTGGCTTCAAACCGTTGCGGACGCTGGCGTGACGTCAGATCAGTGGCAGTTAACAGCATTCCCACGTCGTCGCATGGCGATCGTGAATCTGCCGGCCGCCTATGGTCCATACCAGTATGTCATGAACACCGAGACAGGCGGCTGGTGCCGGTTTGTAGGCCTCTCCTCGACGTGCTGGGGAGCATGGAATGATCGCCTGTTCTTCGGCGCCGCAAATGGCAACGTCTACGAGGCTGAAGTCGGTTCGAATGACGCCGGCAACCCGATCGACGCATTGATGGTCGGCGCCTGGCAGCGGTTCGGAGACTCCATATCCCCGAAGTTTGAAACGTTGATCGGTGCGACCGTTCAAGCCGGTGCATCGACGAATTTCTATCTCGGTGTTTCCGCCGACTATCAGGTGACGGTCCCGCAAGCTCTCCTTGCACTGGCGGCAGCCGTCAGGCCGTTCACATGGGATGTTTCGCTCTGGGATCAGGCTTATTGGCCCGGCACGACGGTTAGCACCAAGTTTGCATCGTCGAACGCAATCGGTGTTGCTCTTGCCCCTACAGTTCGCGCGCAAATCTCCGGTGACAGCACCTCGATATCGGAGGCCGGCGTGATCGGTGGAACAGTTCTCTATCAAAAGGGAACGCCGATTTGATCGTCTCTGAACCGAGGCAGGATATCGCCGCATGGGTCGGGCAGAGGATCGGCGTCGAGTTTCGGCCACCTTACACGACGATTGCAGAGGTTCGGGGCGGCAAGATCATCGCTGGCTACGTCTTCAACGTCTGGACAGAGCATGACGTCGAGGTATCGCTTGCCGCGGATCGGCTGTCTCGAGCGTTGATCAAGTCGGCCTTCGCTTATGTGGTGGAAAATCTCGGTTGCCGCCGAGCGACGTTCAGGACGCGCGCGGATAACGTGAATGCTCAAAGATGTCTCGAACGCCTCGGTGGGCACCTGGAAGGGCGTCAGAGAGCTTATTTCGGCGACTGCGATGGCCTGCTCTACGGAATTTTGAGAGAGGATTTCCCCATTGGTCAGCACACCTAAGGCACCAACGGCGCCCGATCCGCAACAGACTGCGTCGGCGCAGACGGCCACCAATCTTGCGACCGCGCAGGCCAATGCTGCGATGAACAACGTCAATCAGGTCACCCCGTATGGAAACCTGACCTATTCGCAGACGGGACAAAACTTCATCGCTGATCCGAACGGGCAGCAATATTGGGTAGATGGCAGCGGGCAATATCACAGCAGCTTGCCGACGCACTCGGTCACCGTCCCCGGATCTGCTGGCACCCAGAGCAGCGTTGTCCATTACGATAAGAACGGGCAGCCGATCTATTCGACCACTGGCGCGACGGCTGCATCGACACAGCAGCAGGCCTATACGCCGGATGGCTGGACTTCGACCAAGGGCTATTACGTCCCGACCTACACGGCCACCCAGACGCTTTCTCCGCAGCAGCAGCAAATTCTCGACCAGACGCAGGCGGCAAATCTCAATCTGGGCAAGCTCGCCAATGAGCAATCCGCTAAGATGGCGGATTACCTCAATACGCCGCTCGATCTCAGTTCCGCTAATGTCGAGAAATATATCAACGACAATTGGCAGGGACAGTTCAACAATCAGTGGGACCGAGACTCTGCGAGCCTCGACCAAAAGCTGGCTGATCAAGGAATTAAGATCGGCTCTGAAGCCTATACGAATGCGATGCGCGATTTCAGCACGAACAAGCAGGCCGCTTCCGATCAGTATACCGGCGACATGTACAACAATGCGCTCTCAGCGATCCTTACCCAGCGCAACCAGCCGATTAATGAGATCGGCGCCCTGTTGAGCGGATCGCAGGTCACCCAACCGACCTATGCAGGCAACACGTCGAGCAGCCAGATTCCGACCGTCGATTATGCCGGGCTCGTGAACCAGAATTATCAGGATCAGGTGGGGATTTATAACCAGCAGGTCGCCAAATCCAATGCGGCTATGGGCGGCTTGTTCGGTCTCGGCTCGTCGTTGCTCGGCGGCTGGGCCATGGGCATGTAAGGCGGGGAGCGGCTAAATGTCTTTCATCTTCGGCGGAAATACCGGCGAGAGCCAGGCCGATATCACGGATGCCCGCAAGCGGCTCGCTCTTGCAATGCTGCAGCAGGGAACGGATTCCAGCCCAATTCAGTCGCCGTGGCAGGGCGTGGCGCGTCTTGGTGAGGCTCTTATGGGCGGCTTGGCTGCACGGCGCCAGGCACAGCAGCAGCAGACAGCTGATGCGCAGCTCATGTCGGCAATCACCGGGCAGCCCTATACGCCTCCGGCGCAGTCTCCGGGCTTCCTGTCGTCGCTCTTCGGCGGCTCCAAGGTTCCTGCGTCTGGCGCTCAAGGGGAGGTGGCAGCGACCAATCCCGGTGTTTCTGGCCACGCGTCCGACATATCTGGTCTAGACAGCAACCAGATCTATTCTGGTTTCATGGACACCGTGAAGGGTGGCGTGACTAACCCTTATGCACTCGCTGCGATCGCTTCCACAGGAAAGGCCGAGAGCGGGTTCTCTCCCGGGAATGCAGCGGGGACATGGAACGACGGCGCCAATAACGCTGGCGGCATCATGTCTTGGAACGGGCCGCGCCTAGCGGCGCTGCAGAAGTTCGCCGGCGGTGGCAATGGCACTCCGCAGCAGCAGGGACAGTTCTTCCTTCAGGAAAACCCGGCGCTTATCACGGCTCTGAACAACGCCAAGAGCGTCGATGAAGCTCAGCACCTGATGAACAACGCATGGGCCTTCAAGGGCTACAACGTGCCCGGAAACGCCAACGCTGCGAACCGTCTGGCAACCGCTCAAGCGCTATTGCCGCAGTTCGCGCAGTCTGGCGCCCCGATGCCCGTTGCGCCACCGCAGACACAGGTCGCGAGCCTCGACCCGTCCGCGGGTATGTCTGCCATGCCGCAATCGCGCCCGGCTGCTCCTCCTCCATCGCCGACGATGCAGCCCGACAACATGGCAAACGTGACGCCTGATCAGATGCGGGCAATCCTCGGTCCGCAGCCCACGCCCGGCTATGTCGATCCGATGGTTACGACTGCCTATCGTCAATCTCCACCTCAGATGCCAGCCACACAGGCAATCCAGCAGCAGGCACCTTTGCCCGATCAGCAGCAGACGGCTTCGATCGATCCGAACTCGACCGGCGTTCCCGTTCCAACTGGCGAGATTAGCCAGTTGCCCGCGCAGGCCGCCTCTTCCGCTGCGGCTCCTGCTATTCGGCTAGCTCAAGCCATGCAGAACGCTCCAGCGCCCCAGAACGCCTCTCCGCTCGCCAACAATCCGCGTGCGCAGGCGCTTGTCGGAGCCATGATGAACCCGAACGCATCGCCGCAGGTCCGCTCGCTGGCCGGCGTTATGCTCCAGCAGGTCATGAGACCGAATGACTACGGTTTTCAGACGTTGCCGGACGGCACGATCATGCGCACCGATCCGCGCACGGGGACTGTCGCACCAGTCTATCAGGCCACGCCAAAACCGGTCGAGGTCAATGGGCGCTTGGTTGATCCCGTGACCGGCCGCGTCATTGCCGACTACAGCAATCCGCAGGTCAGCACCGTCGATGGTGCCGTTGTCGACAACCGGACGGGTCAGCCGATCTATCAGAGCCATAAGCCCATGGATGTGAATGGCCATCTCGTGGATCCTGTAAGCGGCCAGCAGGTCGGTGATTACAGCAATCCGAACGTTTCGGAAGTCGATGGCGCTCTCGTCGACCAGCGCACCGGCAAGGTGCTTTACCAGGGCACGCCGAAGGGCGTTACGGTCGATCCTGGCCAAAGCCTCGTCAATCCGCAGACCGGGCAAGTCCTTGTTCAGGGCAGCGGCTACAAGCCTTCGGATGTGACGGATCTACGGAAGGAAATCCAGCAGCTTCCGTCCTATAAGAGCTATCAGCAGGCTTCGCCGGTCTACCAGTCGATGATCGACACGGCCAAGACTGACTCCAAGGCTTCCGACCTCAACCTCGTCTATGGCCTCGGCAAGATCATGGATCCGAACTCGGTTGTTCGTGAAGGCGAGATGGTGATGGTCAACAACACCTCAAGTCTTCCCGACTGGCTGATGGGTGCGATCAACAGCGTCAACGGCGGCTCAAAGCTCGAACCCGGTACCCGCAAGGCCATCCTGACGGAAGCCAAAAGCCGCATGAACTCCTATCAAGGAATGCTGGACAACGATCTGAACCAGTATCGGGGGATCGTCAGCCGGCGAGGTATGAATCAGGCTGACGTGCTGCCGGTGCTCAATTCGATTGCAGACGTTCCCGATCTGACCGGGAATGCGGCAAGTGCGCCGGTAAAGGTCAACTCGGTGGATGATTATCAGAAGCTTCCATCCGGCGCACAGTACATCGACCCGAATGGCAACACGAGGACGAAGCCCTGATGGCAAACCCATGGGATAACGACCCGATCGTCAAGCCTGCGGCCGCAACCGCTGCGACGGCCGCGCCCTGGGCGAATGATCCGATCGTTGCCAACTCTCAGAGCGGTAATCTCAGCACCGACAACGCTGTCCGCGCCGTTGCGACCGGTGTCCCGATCATCGGCGGGGCGTTGAACCGGATTGATGCCGCGACCAACGCCATGCTTGCGCCGATCATCGATCCTTTACTGCCTGACAGCTTCCAGAAACTTCCCGGCAAGACATGGGACGAGCGCTATCAGCAGGCCATGGATATCCAACAGGGCAAGGATCAGGCCTTTCATGAAGAGCATCCTTACGTCGACACGGGGCTGCAGGTAACCGGCGGCGTTGCCGGGACGATTCCTGCAATCATGGCTGCACCTGCGGCATTCGGCGCGGGCGGGGGTGGCCTTCTACTGCGATCCGGAATTGCCGGGGCGACAGGAGCAGGTATTGGGGCGACCGACAGCGCCGTGCGCAGCGATGGTGATCTAAGGGACACAGCTATTGGCGGGGGAGTAGGCTTGGTTACGGGGGCGGCCGGCCCCACGGTAGGGCGTCTTGTCGGTAAGGGCGTGTCAGCGCTCGTTACCGCGCTCCGCACCCGCGCTGCAGCCCAGGCCGCGGGTATGGAGCCGCAGGCGCTAACCTATCTTGGCCGCGCGATCACCGATGATGGACTCAACTCTTCGACGTTGCCGCAGCGTCTTGCCGATTTGGGTCCTGACGCCATGCTTGCCGACGTCGGTCCGAATCTTCAGAAGCAAGCCGGTGCATTGGCTGCTACCCCGGGCAGGGCACAGGAAATCGTCCGCAGCGCACTTGCTGATCGACAGGCCGGAGCAAACCAGCGTCTGGCAGCGGCCATCGACGAAAATCTCGGCCCCAATGTCGTGCCGTCCGAGGTGCAGGCCGGCATTTCGGAAAATCAGCAGGCGCTTTCTCCGACCTATCGGGAAGCATTTAACAGCGCGCGGCCCTACGACGTCCAGCCGATCGCGGATGCCATCGATACCGATATCACCCGTCTGCGCGGGCGCGCTCAAGGTGCACTTCGGCAGGTTCGTGGCATGCTGAACGTGGCGGACTCCAACGTGCTGTCGAGCGATCCGAACGTCATGTTCCAGACCCGCCAGGCGATCGACGGGATGCTTTCCACGGAAACCGATCCGAAAGTTATTTCCGCGCTGGTGGAAACGCGACAGATGCTCGATGACGGCCTCACGCGAGCAGTTCCCCGGATCAAGGAAGCCGACGCATCCTATGCCGAGCTTGCCCGTCAGAATGAGGCCGTAGGACGCGGTCAGCAGGTACTTGACAGCGGCAGGACTGCTCCTCGGCCTTCTGAGTTGGCGCAGGAGGTCCAACAGGGCGCGCAGCCGCAGGGAATGCAGATCGGACCGTCCGCAGTCCCGTTTCGCCTCTCACAGGGCGCCAGAGCCGAAATTGATCGCATCGTCGGCACGAATAGCAACGACATCAACGCCATGAACAAGCTCATCAAAGGGGAGGGCGATTGGAACCGCGATCGGTTGGCCACTCTGTTCGGCCAGGAAAAGGCGGATCGGCTCTTTCAGGTGCTGGAAAATGAAAGGGCCTTCGCAGATACCGCCAATACCGTCACCCGCAACAGCGAGACCGCAGCGCGTCAGGCCGCTCAGACCGAACTCGGCGGCGCTGAGGGATCAGGCTTTGGTACCAAGGAAGCCTTCAAGGCAGGCGGTGTGAAGGGTATTCTCCGCTCCTACGCCGTCGATAAAGCCGATGGTATCGTCAAGGCGCTGATGTCTCAGGATACCGGCAATTCTACGCGGGAAAGCTTGGCGCGCGCTCTGGTTGGCAATGAGAGGGACAAGCTTGTCCAAGCTCTCGCACAGGTAGGCGGCAATCGTCAGGCACCAGCCTTAGTCGACCCGCTTGTCAAATCGCTGTTGCTGAACGCCGGAGCCGCGCGGACGCGATGATGGGTCGATCCAGCAGATCAGTAAGTAAAGTGCCGCGGCAAAAGCAAATCCGGCGATGAACCCAATCGGGAAATCGGCGCTGAAATAACTGCTGGCGAATCTGAACATCTGCCCGACGCCATAAAGGATCGCGGCCGTGATGACGATGCAGACGATTTGCAGAAGTCGGATCATTCCGCAAACATAAGAGCGATATCCGCTGAATGCAACTGGCGGTCTAATAGGTCGTGCAGGTCACGTTATTGCCGAGTCTGTTGCAATTTGTCGTTCTCATCGTCGGTGCGGCAGGCTGGGTCAAGACGACGGGCGGCGGCGTGTATTGTGACCCTCTGAACGGGAATGCCGGCATTCTTCCATCGGTTTTTCCGCATTGGTAGCTCATTCGATACCACGTGACGGGACCGGGCAGGATATCCGCAACCAAGCCGCCTGCATTGCTGGAACTGTCGACCACTTGATAGGTCCCGTGGCAAATCTTGGCTGCCGTTTTCAGGCAACCATTGGGTGAGCCGTTGCATTTGGCTTGGTGGACGGTCTGACCTCCAGGGGTCGGCACGTCTTCGTCGGACGAGGAAACGCATGACGTGAGACAGGCTGCGACGGCGGCAGCAAACAATATTTTCTTCATCGATGATCCCATCCCGAACAGGCGACCGCCCAAAGCGAAGGGATCACACTCGTTAGTTGTCGTCAAGGCGCTCTCCGGGGCGCCTTTTTCTTTGGAAGGAATTCTGATGCCTCGCAACGGAAGTGGCGTCTACAGCCTGCCGGCCGGCAGCACATTCACGCCGAACACGCTGGCCCAAAGCTCAGTCGTCAACGGGATCAACAATGATATCGCTACGGATCTGAACACCCCGCGTCCTATCGTTGCGGGCGGGACTGGCGCACCCGACGTCGTGACGGCTCGAACAAATCTGGGCATCGCCTGGGAGATAATCGGGGCATATTCGCCATCCGGTGTCACCACCGTCGTCGTTACCGGCCTCAGTGCATTCCGCCGTCTGCGACTCACAGGATACGTTATTCCATCCTCGACTGCTTCCGTCTTCATTCAGACAAGCACGGACAATGGCTCAAGCTATGCCGGCGGTGCAACGGACTACACCTATCAGGATTTGATTGCTGCAAACACGACGATTGCTGCAGGCAGATCTTCAGCGTCGGCCATGGCGATTACCGCAAATTCTGTTTCCGAATGCGTCTTTGTCTCGACGATCGAGAATTTCAACGTCTCCGGAATCAATGCTGTGATGAATACGATGTCCACCATTCTTCAGAGCGGTGTTCGAAATGTCGATTTCTCCGGTGCCGCCCGTGCCGACAATACCGCGCGCAATGCCTTGCGGATGCTGATGGGCGGATCCGTGGCATTCAGCGGCAATTTCTTGTTGGAAGGAGTCAGAGGATGAAACAGCTTCTCAACGGTGTCGAAGTTGAACTCACTCCCGATGAAGAAGCGGCATTTTTGGCTGAGGCTCCAACGATAGCCGCCCCGGCAATCGAGAGCGTTTCAGCTCGCCAGTTCAAGCTTCAGCTCTTGGCGGCCGGTATCCTCGATCAAGTCGATGGCTGGGTAAAGCAGCAGAGCAGGGACGTGCAAATCGCCTATGAATATTCGGGCTCTTTCGTCAAATCGTCACCGATGATGCAGCAAGGCTTCGCTGCGATGGGCTTCACGTCCCAGCAGATCGACGAGTTCTTCGCCGCAGCTTCAAAATTGTAAGGTCTCGACTAGTTACCCTTGGGGTCAAATCTCATGGCCTCGACTTTGAAGCCATTGACCCCGCAAGCTTCAAGAATGGCATTTGCTATTTCGACTTTCGATGTTGGTTCTGCCAGAAATCCTTGTCGGAGTGCTTCGATCTCATGCAAAATATCGGCCTCTTCAAGGAATTTCGCCGCCCCCATGCTGGTAGATGGATCTTGAAAGACGGTCTTTGACACAAGATAACTCATGGCAAAATTAAAAACGTCAAGTTCGTTCTTGTATTCTTTGGTCTCGCAATAAGCCAAGTAATTCTTCTGCGACCAATTCCAGTATCCAGCAGCTTCGGGGAACTGCTCGAACTCTTTGGGAATGATCAGCAGGTGCTCCAAATCGTTGTTTAACCGGTAGGCGAGTTCCTCGCTGGCAGCGTTAAATGGGGCTGGGCGCAGCAGTGGCGCACCTTCGATTTTGATACGATGAAGATGTAGTATCTCATGATAAAGGAGGTGGTCTGGAGCATTTTCGAAGGCAACAATATGCGGATGGCGGGTGAGAATAGTTGTTCTCCACCCCAGCCAAATTTTCCATTCGTGTATCGTGCTAGGTCCTCGAATTGGAATTGTCTGCGGAAAATATGCGTCAATCACCTGCTGCACGACGGCGTCTACGGTCTCGCCATAGAGACCCAATAGCTCTGCAATCGTCGTCCTCATCTTTGCCCTCACTCTTGCAATCGCCAATGTGGTCGGGACTTCGGATATGCCGCGGTGTCAAACTTTCTGACCACTGCGTCAGGATTTCGATCGTGCCTGAGTCGACGGACCCAGCCTAGAGGCAACCAAAGCAAGAAGATTTTTATCCAGGAAAATCGGGAGACGATTGATGGACCGAGCGAAACTTTTCGCGGCGGTGCGTTCCACTGTGTTCAGTGGCCACTTATCCGAGGCACAGGTAAACGGCATCGAGGCCATTCTCGATGGATGCGAGGGGGGCGGCGTTACTGATCTCCGGCAGATCGCCTACATCCTGGCAACGCCCATGATCGAGACTGGCGGCAGCTTCGTGCCGGTCTCGGAAAACCTGAATTACAGCGCCGCAGGGCTTCGAGAGACCTTCCCCAAGTATTTCACCCCCGCGCAGGCTCAAAGCTATGCCAGACAGCCACAGAGGATCGCCAATCGAGCCTATGCGAACCGGATGGGCAACGGCCCTGAGACGTCTGGAGACGGTTGGAAATATCGTGGCCGTGGTTTTAGCCAGTGTACGGGTCATGACAACTACGGCAAGTTCTCGAAGTTGCTTGGCGTCGACCTCGTGTCCAATCCCGATCTCGCGATGAGCGACGACATTGCCGCGAAGATCATCGTCATCGGCATGCGCGATGGCATCTTCACCGGCCACAAGCTTTCCAACTACTTCGAACCGGATTCTGCCGATTGGATAGGCGCTCGCCGCATCATCAATGGGCAGGATAAGGCGCAACAGATCGCGTCTTACGCCAAGCAGTTCTACGCGGCACTGAAAGCCGCCTGATCCTCCCCACTAACCAAAGGAACATCCTCATGCGCATCCTCCATCTAGCGATGGCGGCTAGCCTCGTGCTGTCCGCTGTTTCTCTCTCCGCATGCAAGACCACCAGCCAGGTCGACACAGCCATTGAGCAGAACCTTCCGAAGGTCTGTTCGGCGCTCGAAATCGCCCACGTGGCGTTCTCTGCCGTTGCAGCCACCGGCAAGCTGAAGGCCGGTACGGTTTCCAAGGAAGCTGCAGCCTATGCCGGCGTCGAGACGATTTGCGCCGATCCGTCCCACACCTCTGTCGTAGATGCCGTCGTGAAGGTCGCGCAGGCCTATGCCGTCGTCAGCAGCGCTCTCCAGCAGGCCAAGGCCGCTCAGTAAAGGATCTCCTCCATGTTCAATACGAACGCCATCCATAACCTTCTCAATATCCTGATCGCCGTTCTCGCGGCCGTCACGGCATTCCTGATCGCCACGGGCTGCACAACGACCGCGGCCGGGTTGCTGGAATGCTCGCAGTCCTGGATCAGCCCGACCTATACCGCCGCTATCGTCGCTGTCCTTGGTGCGTCCAAGACCCTGATCAACGTCGTTCGCGATGGGTTTGTCGGCCTCATCAAACCCCAGCCGCCGGTCGAGAGATGAACAGCGCCGTTCTGCTGACGCTATTCTTCCTCACGGCCGGCACCCTTGCGCTTGGCATCGGTGCCGGCCTCGTCTCCATACCGCATTGAAAGACGTGAAAGACAGTGGCTGACGAAACCGGAGATGAAGAGATGCAAATGCCGGAGCGCGCGAAGAGGATGGGGGCGAACATCAATACCCTTGTCGGAATTCTGTCGATCGCTTCTTCGGTCGGCATGGGTGTTTGGGTCACGGCGAACAAAAGCCGCGATATCGAGGACCTGCAAGGCTGGCGCAAGGACTTCATCGTCCAGACGGAAGCGAATTCAGCCCGCGTGGATCAGCGCCTGCAGGCGATCGAAACGAGACAGTCGACGGCCGAAGGCGATATCAAGACGCTCGGCTATCGAATGTCAGCAAGCGAGCAGTCGGTCGGGTCCGTGCTTGCCTCGATCAAGGATCTGACGTCCTCGGTCAACGAGCTGAACGGGGACGTGAAGGTCGTGCGCGAAATTCTGCAACGACAGGATCGGCAAAGCGGCAATCAGCGGTGAGTTCTCACGCCCTTCGCCCGTCGTCAGCGCAATGGGCTCTGTGAGCGCCAGCAAGCGTTCGAGAGAAGGACGCTTTCCCGCCTGTCAGTTGTCTCTTTCGGGAACGGCGATTTAAATTCTCGTATCAGGCGCTGTTCCGTCTCACGCGGTAATTTGAAGGCGGAATCATCGGGCTTGCCAACGATTTCCTTCTCTTTGCGAATTTGATCAGACATGATCCACCTGTTGGTTGAGTGCTTGTGGATAATAATACTTTCTCTTTATCCAGCGAAAGTTCTCATATTTGGTTACAGTCGCTACGTCTATGTCACCTGACACATATTCTGGTACAGCGCGGAAGCGAAACACCTTTTTCGTCATATCTGCCAAGAATTCTGTCAGATCGATTGCGTCTTGAATCGGCATAACGGGTGAGACCAGCGGTAGAAGAAGCTCGGGGGCGACCGACTCATAGAGTTTCGGGAACTTGTCTTGCGTAACCCCATGGTCGTTTAAAATCTTCTCCAGCTTCCAGCCGAATCCGCCGATCAAACGTTGAATGGGGTCACGCTGTCCCCCGCAAAAGATCCCTATGTCCGATGTTTCCGCCACCAACGCGGGCGGTAGAACATTCCCGTTGAACACCGACAATTTCCAAAGCTCTGGTAGTTTCTCTCCGGAAGAGTACCCACCAATCCAAAACTCGAAACCGACACCCGAGGCATCGGGCACATTTTTGAACTCTTCCTCCAGAAAAAACTTCTGCGCCAGGGCGACTACATCTTCCATCTTATAATCGCTGCCAAGCGGGTTCGTTCCCTTGGCTCCAATCATGTGCCGAAACTGCTTCGCCATCATAGCTATCGAAGCTTGCCCGAAATTGCCGAGCCCAGCCGTCATGCCCATGATAGGATATTGCCGATGTAGCTGAAAAAGCTTGTTGCCGTGTCGATATACTTGCTGAATAGGATCGCCATTGCTGTCTTTTGCGCCACCCGCATCAAAGCTTGATGCGCTATCGGCGGCAAAAACCATGCATTCATTCACTTTTACGCAAACACATACAGTCATGCCATGTCCCCTCCCATGACTTATGCATATGTAGGTTGCGCCGATTCCCGACGATCAGTCAACGAAGAATAGGTCGTCCCTCATAAAAGTGTCGGCTCCGGATCTCCTTAAGCAAATCGAACCGGCAAAGCCGGGGCCGAAACCAGAGATAAGGTACGGGCACCTATACCCAATTGGGCCGTCAAGCAGCCGGCGAAGGGCGGAGACAGAAAGTCCGAGGAATATCAAAGAGTAGGCACCCATACGTTGATATCCAGAGAAGAAGCTGCCCGCGAGGCTGGGATGTCGAAGCATCAGAGCGGCGCGGCGCCAATATCACTGATCGTCTATATCGTTGCCATCATCGTCTGTGTCCGCGCCACGGGTAGGCTCCTGTACAAATGTTTTGCATCCTTCTTCGAAGGAGGTCGAATTTCCTCCGCAGTCACTTTCGTCTGTAACGGCGTTCCGCTCGGCCCACTCATAACCTGCCTTGTGCCCCGAACAATCCTCGGTGCAATCATTCCCGCCGAATGTCTGGGCATCAGCAATGTGTACGCCGACGCATAAGAATCCCACCGCGAAGACTGCTGCCAACCAATTTTGCATAAGTCTCTCCCCCATAAAAACAATAGCCCTTAATGCAGAACCTGCACCACCATAAGCGCCGCCGTGGTTAGGCCCGCGCACACTGTCAAAGCAGTCAAAATCGAAGTCGACATCATATCGCTCCTCAAACCGGATTTTGCGAGCTAACTACTGCAGAGGTGCGGGCGTGTCGCGTGACAGATGGCGTGACATTATCTGCAGTCTGCGTATCGGCGCGATGTTTTCCACTATTTGATCCAGATCGGGGCGGACGCTTGTGGATGTTAGCCGTTCGGAAAGACTGAGCGCGCGGCTTTGAAGATTTGGCGAGGGTTCATTTCCGGAGCCTTACGCCTGGTTGCCCGTGATTTAGAAACTCGATGCCTGCTTCTTCGAGCACCCGCTGCACCATTTGAACGTTTTGTGCACGTCCGGCGATCTGGCCAGCCCCTGCCGCCTCCATGTTCCGGATGGTGTTGACGTTCACTCCAGCCCTTTCAGCGACGTCCTTCTGCTCCACTCCCGCGAGCGCACGAGCCGCCTTCAGTTGATTGCCAGTGGTGAGCATTTGATTTCCTTCGTTATCACGAAATTAGTTATCAGAACTAGATATGTGTTGACAAGAGTGAAGAAGTCGTTAAGTTCTAAAAATAGTTATCTGGTTCTCATACCTAAATGGAGATGAAAAATGCCGAACACTGCAGTTCAGGCGGCCGGCGAAGCTGTGCCTGCCGAGAAAATGTTGGGACGACTAAAAAGAATGCTGGAATCCGGAGACGTTCAGGCGGCCATTACTCTTTTGAATGCTGACAGCACAGGAGCGGGCCGACCCGCGGACGCAATCGACGACGTCCATAGCGCGCTGTCGATCGTACAGACCTGCTGGCTTGCCATGACAAGCGACTGCTACTCTGCGGAAGACGACGGATCTGCAGTGGCGGATGCGCTCTACCAGGGCATGGCGAAGCTTCAGAACGCCCATAGAATATTCATGAAACAGAATGAACGCGAAACTCAGAAGCTTATGGGAGGAAACCATGAGAAATAAATCTGATCAGATAGTCGCCGAAGGTTTGCCCACGGCCAGACGTACCCTTCTCGGCCTCTTCTCCAGTCTCGCAGCGGCTGTGGCCGTCCCAGCAGCACTTGTCGGCCCTGATGTCGCACAAGCGCGTTCTGAGCGTTCGTTGGCCTCAGTCACGCGGCACGAGAACCCAGAGCTGCTTCATGCATATGAAAGTCTCATTGCTGCCCAGACCGAACTGGCAGAGGCACAAAAGGCTCGGGAATGGCTTGCGGATGAATGGCGCCATTTGTGGCCGCTCGCCCCTGAAGAACTTCTTGGCGGTGCCAATGCCCATTTGAATGGTAGTTGCCGCTACCCCGCAGAGCGGGATATCATCGGTCGTTTCATGATGAGGGATACAAGTGTTCTTTCCAGGCGGTTAGCTCCCGAATTCCGGGAGAAGATGGAGAGAACGTGTTTTCACGTCCACTCGTCGGAGGAAGCCCGCCGGTGGATCGACGACCTCTCGCGGCATGTTCCGAAAGGACGTACCGAAAAAGCCTTGGCCCGCAACAGGGAATGGAGGGATCAAGCTCTTGCGCAATGGAGACGGAGGCTTGAGCTTGCTGTTGCCTATGAGGCCGAAACAGCCCGCCTGACTGAGGCCTCAGGCGTGATGCAGGCGGCGCAGCGGATCCACGATGCCGATGTCGCCGTGAAGGAAGCCAGCGCGAAGATTTCTATGATTCCGGCATTTACCCATGAAGGATTGCGGATCAAAGCGTATGCCATCCAGGCGTCTGGCTTGTTCGACGGTGATCCGAATACGTCTGGCCGTTGGGGCGAGTTTTGCCGCTTCATTCATGCTGTTATCGGCATGAGAGAGGAGATGCAGGCATGACCGAATTCTTCGCGCCAACCATCCAGACCGAAAAAACCGCCTTCGACAAGCTCCGCGTTCACATGGTCGATGGGGACACTATGGAGCCAGAGTTGAAAAGCCGTCGCGATTATGTGCTCGTCGCTCCGGTAGCGGATTATTGCGGCGAAGGGATCTACCTCGTGGATAACGGCCTTGGCGCTGTCCTGTGTCGCTGCGCAGCTCTTCCGGGCAAAGAACGAATGATCCGCGTTTCGTACGACAATCCAGTCTACCGACATGGGCCAAATGGTGGCCATTACTGGAGCTCCCAGGAGTTCAGTGAATGCGTTCTGGCCATTGTCGTCGCTGACGTGAAAGTGAGAGACAGTCGCTTTCTCAAGGCTGCTTGATTCTGTGGAGGAAGTGAATTGCGGTAACAACTGCCACCGCTACTTGCTAAGCGATATCAGACATTCAATCCTGCCGGCTCTCATGAACTGGCAGGATTTTTCATGGCCGATGAACCCGAAAAGCCAAAGCTCTCCGTCGTAGCTCAGAATTCACAAAAGGAGATCGACAGCCAATATGCCAAAGAGGAGATCAACTGGGCTCTCCTGGCATTAGCTGCGAATATCATACGCGTCGCTCGCGGCGCGGGAAAAGCCTCCGAGCTGGGCCGGCAGTGTGCCCGAGTCGTTGAAAGTTACCAACATTTTCATGAGACTGCAGGCAGATGGCCGCGGCCAGATGAGATCGAGGATATGCTGTCCCTACGCTACCGCGAGCCGGGAGGCCTCACCGAGCGGGCGCAGGAATGGAGCGGCGCGATCCAAACGATGGTTCAAGGAAGCCTTCAGGTCGCAGCATCTCAATTGCTCCAGCAAACGACACAGGAGCGAGCTGGCGAAAGCGAGATGTTCAGGGGTCTGGAAATTATTGAGCGGCAGCGTGACGAAAACAGGAGGGCGCGGGAAGCCTCGGCAAGGACCGGCAGACGTCGGCGCAAAACGGAGATCGATGCGCTATAAGTTGCCGAGCGCATTTGGATGCTACAAGAGGGTGCTTTGCTTCCTATGTGCTTCCTGTGGATTATTTCCGTGAAGCTGGATCGCGCTAAAACCCCTGTGGAATATGGCGCACCCGACAGGATTCGAACCTGTGACCTTTGGAATCGGAATCCAACACTCTATCCAGCTGAGCTACGGGTGCATGCCTTAGGCGGTTTGACTCGCCTGTCCGATGAGGTGGTTCTTAGCCCAGGAAGCGTTTGGCTTCAATGCGGAAAATGCGGGAAACCACATATCGGTTTGTGTGAATGAAACAAGGCCGCGATTGTTAGGGCTCGCGGCCTTGTTGTTTGCTTAGGATATCGGGCTCAGCTCTTCATCGCGCCGGGGCCGGGGATGGCTTTGGGGGGGACCTTGCCGAGGATGATCATGCCGAGGACTTCGTCCTTGGTGACATCCTCTGTGCGGGCGTGGCCGACGACCTGGCCGTTCTTCATCACCGAGACGCGGTCGGCTAGGTCGAAGACATCGTGGATGTCGTGGCTGATGAGGAAGATGCCGATGCCGTCCTTCTTCAGTTGCTTGATCAGGTCGCCCACCTGCGCGGTTTCCTGAGGGCCGAGCGCAGCCGTCGGCTCGTCCATGATCAGGATGCGGGCGTTGAAGAGGATGGCGCGGGCGATCGCCACCGACTGGCGCTGGCCGCCGGAGAGCGCCTTCACCGGCTCCTTGAAGCGCTTGAAGTTGGGATTCAGGCGACCCATCACCTTGCGGGCCGAAGCCTCCATGGCGACGTCGTCGAGCGTGCCCCAGCGCGTCTGCAGCTCGCGGCCAAGATAAAGATTGGCGGCGGCGTCGACATTGTCGGCGACGGCGAGCGTCTGGTAGATCGTCTCGATGCCGTATTTCTTGGCGTCGCGGGGCGTGCGGATATCGGCCGGTTCGCCGTTGATCAGAATATCGCCGCTGTCGCGCTTGTAGGCGCCGGACAGAATCTTGATCAGCGTCGACTTGCCGGCGCCATTATGGCCGAGCAGCGCCACGACTTCGCCGGGGTAGAGATCCACCGAGGCATTGTCGACGGCGTGAATACCGCCGAAGGAGATGGAAATGTTCCTCATTTCCACAAGCGGAGTGGTTTGATCCGTCATGGTTCAGAATTCCTTTTACTTGGCGCGCGAGCGGTAGACGATGTCAAGCCAAACGGCGACCACCAGGACAATGCCCACGACGACGTTCTGAATTGGCGTATCGACATTGGCGAGACCCATGCCCGATTGCAGCGATTGCATGACCAGGGCGCCGATCATGGCGCCGGCGACGGTGCCGCTGCCGCCGGCAAGCGAGGTGCCGCCGATAACGGCCGCGGCGATGGTGAAGAGCTCGTAGGTCGTGCCCTGCGAGTTGACGGCCGAGTTGAGGCGCGCCGTGGAAATCGCGGCCGAGACGGCGGCGAGGAAGCCCATCAGCGCGAAGATCTTCACGATGACCCAGCGGGTCTTGATGCCGGCGAGTTCGGCGGCTTCCGGATTGCCGCCGATCGCGAAGACATAGCGGCCGAAGCGCAGGCGCGTGGCGATGAAGGTCATCACGATGCCGATGGAGACGGCGATGAGGACGGGGACGGCGATGCCGTAGGGAATGTTCAATCCCGTTTCCGGCCAGGCAATATTATGGTCCGTGGCGTAGCGCTTGGCGATGCCGATCGGCCAATAATAGCTGTTGAAGAGATAGACCGTGCCGAGGACGAGCAGGGAGCCGAGGGCAGCAAGGAAATATTCCGCCCAAAGCGGACGGCGCGGAAAGTGAAAGCGCTTTCTTTGCTGGCGCGAGCTGATGATGCCGACGATGATCAGCAGGCAGGAGATCACACCCACCACCCAGCTCCAGGTCGCGCCGATCGAACCGGTGGCGCCGCCGCCGCCCATGACGACGAAGGTGGAGTCCATCGGTGCCACGGTCTGGCCGCTGGTGACATACCAGGCAAGGCCGCGCCAGACGAGAAGCCCGCCGAGCGTGACGATGAAGGAGGGGACATTCATGAAGGCGGTGATCGCGCCCTGGAAGGCGCCGATGGCCGTGCCGATCGCCAGGCCGCAGATCAGCGTGATGATCCAGGTCCAGGAACTGTCGAAGCCGAGATATTGCGGCAGCCACTTGGCCTGGATGACGCCCATGATCATGGCGACGAAGCCAAGCAGCGAGCCGACCGAAAGATCGATGTTGCGCGTGACGATGACCAGCACCATGCCGGTTGCGAGGACCGCGATTTCGCAGGTCTGCACCGAAAGGTTCCAAAGGTTTCTGGCGGTGAGGAATTCCCGGCCGTCGAATATCCGAAGATAAAGATCGAAGCCGATCCAGATGATCAGCAGCGCTCCGATCATGCCGAGCAGGCGGGTATCGATTTCGGTGGCACGCAGGAACCGGGTGATTGCTCCGGCTTCTGCATTGCGGGGACCGCTCGATGTTGTGGACTGTGTCATGTCGGCCATCGCTTTGCCGTTCTCCCACTGTTGGGCGCGGCCAGCGATGCATTCTAGGCTATCGCCGGCAGGACTGCGCCAATCTCAAAAATGCGTCATCGCCTCTGTGGCCGGTCTTCACCCGGTCCCGATGACCGCCATCCGGCAGGTCAATGGGATATGCGATGGCGCAGCACGATGCGGGAAGCCTGGTCTCCGACTGCAAGGGAGAGTTGTCCGCTCCTGATCCGCATTCGACGCCGCAACGGAGTGTGCCGCTGCGGCGTCGCTATTATGATCGGGTCAACCGTTCACGGGCAGCTTATTTGCAGGCTGCAACGGTGCCGGCCTTGACGCCCTGGCAAGCTTCAGCCTTGCTGATCCAGCCGGCGTCGATGACGACGTTCAGATTGTCCTTGGTGATTGGCTGCGGGGTCAGGAATACCGACTTCATGGCAACGTGCTTCGAGCCGCCGCTGAAGGTCTGGACGCCGTTGATCTGGTCCATGGACTTGCCGTTGGCGAGATCGATGGCGATTTCGGCAGCGCGCTTGCCGAGCTCACGGGAGTCCTTCCAGATGGAGACGGTCTGCGTGCCGAGCGCGATGCGGTTCAGAGCTGCCTTGTCGGCGTCCTGGCCGGAAACCGGAACGGAACCTGCGAGGCCCTGTGCGTCGAGAGCAGCAACGGCGCCGCCGGCGGTGCCGTCGTTGGAGGCGACGACTGCATCAACCTTGTTGTTGTTGGCGGTCAGGAACTGCTCCATGTTGCGCTGCGCGTTCTGCGGCAGCCAGCCGTCCGTGTAGGCTTCACCGACGTTCTTGATCTTGCCGGCGTCGATGGCGGGCTTCAGCACTTCCATCTGGCCGGAGAACAGGAAGTCGGCGTTCGGGTCGGACGACGAGCCCTTGATGAAGACGTAGTTGCCTTCCGGCTTGGCCTTGAGGATTTCGCGAGCCTGCATGCGGCCCACTTCCTTGTTGTCGAAGGTGATGTAGAAGGCGGCCGGATTTTCGATCAGGCGGTCGTAGCCGACAACCGGAATGCCTTCGTCGGCGGCCTTTTCAACGGCCGGGCCGATGGCGTCGGAATCTTGAGCGAGAATGATGAGAGCGTTGGCGCCCTGGGAAATCAGGGATTCAACGTCGGTCAACTGCTTGGAAGCGGACGACTGGGCGTCAGCGGAAATGTACTTGGCGCCAACCGCAGCAAGGGCCTTCTTGATGGCCGCTTCGTCGGTCTTCCAACGCTCTTCCTGAAAGTTCGACCAGGAAACGCCGACGACGAGATCCTTCGCGAAGGCCGCCGTCTGCATGGTCAAAACGATGGCCGCACCGGCAGCCAGCTTAATAAAAGCTCTCATATTATCCTCCCGAGTGAATGCGACCGCACGTGCCCTGAGCTCCCGCCGGCCGCCGCGATAACGCTGACGAGAAAGGTTCGGATTTTTTTCTCGACAGTCGAGAAATTTAGTGTCAGAGATTTTTTCACCTGTCAACACCCGCATCCCCAGGTTTAATCGACCGTTGAAAGGGGCCGGGTGGAGATGGGGAGAGGAGGGTGGAATGAGCGGGAGGCTTGATAATGCTGGCCAAATCGAGCACCGAATTGGTCCGCCAGAAAAACAGTGTTCTGGTGCTGACGGCGCTGCGCCGTCACGGTCCGCTCGCCCATACGGAACTTTCTGATTTCACCAAGCTTTCCTCGGCGACGATATCGGTCATCACCACCGATCTGGAGCGGGCGCAGATCATCGAGAAGGCGGAGCAACAGGCCGCCGGAGGACGCGGCCGGCCGCGCGTGCTTTTTTCGCAGCGGCGCGATTGCGGCTATCTGATCGTCGTCATCATTTCATCGGATGCGGTGCAATATTCGCTTGTGGATTATGCCGGCCGGCTGATCGACCGCTTCACGGAGGCGAGACAGCAGAACGTCTCGGGTGCCGGCTCTTTCGTCATCGGTCTGCGCGATGCCTTGAACCGGATCGTCGCCCGCTCGCGATTGCCGCGCGACAAGGTCCTGATGATTTCGATCAGCAGCAAGGGTCTCGTCGAGAGCTCGGAGCCGGTGCTGCGCTGGTCGCCGATCTTCGGGCGCGAGCAGATCGATTTTGCCGCAGTGCTGCGCGACGAATGGTCAGCGAAAATCATCCTCGGCAACGAGACTCAGCTCGTCGCCGCTGCCGTCGGCCGCCAGGAGGAGAATAAAAAAGGGCGCGACTTCCGGGCGCTTGCCGCGCTCTCGCTCGGCCACAGCATCGGTCTCGGCATCGTGCGCCGCGGCGAGGAAGGAAAGCACGAAATATCGGCGCCGAATTTCGGCCATATGCTGCATATGTCGGGCGGCGGTCTCTGTCGCTGCGGCTCGCGCGGCTGCATCGAAGCCTATGCCGGCTTCTATGCCATTCTGCGCGCGGCTTTCGATGTGCCGCTGGATACCATCCCGGCGAAATTCGTGCCGATCGCCGAACTCGACAAGATCGCAGCCAGCGCCCGGCAAGGCAGCCGCCGCAACATCCACGCCTTCCGGCAGGCGGGATTGGCGCTCGGCAACGGCTTGTCGCGCGTGCTCAGCCTGCATGAAAGCATGCCGATCGCGATCACCGGGCCGGGGACGCGCTATTATGACCTATTGTTGGAGGGCATTTCCGAGGGGCTGGCGGAATCGCATGTCGTGCGAATGGAGGGCATGCCGGAGCTGCGGGTGGTGGCGGACGAGCCGACGCTGGTGTTCGAAGGGCATCTCAACCGCGCGCTGGCGATGATGGACGACGACATCGTCAGATCTGGGGTTGCCGTTACGGAATTGCATGGCCAAACTGGTTGAGGAGGGGACTATGAAACGAATGGCACTCGTGTGCCTCTGTCTTGCCGCGACGGGATTGCCGGCGATCGCGTCGCAGCCTTGGGAGGAAAAAACGGAGGCGCTGGGCCAGGCCGGCGCCGAGGTTTCCGGCCACCAGACGGTCGAGCAACTCAAAAATCTCATCAAGATCGGCGAAGCGCTGTTTACGGCACGCTTCACAGTCGAGGACGGGGCAGGGCGTCCCGGCGCTACGCAGGCGATCGTGCCGACCAAGCGCAAGCATCCGGTGATGAACGAATTCAGCCGCACGGCCGGTGTCGACGCCAATGCCTGTTCCTCCTGCCATAACATGCCGTTTCCCGGTGGCGCCGGCGATTTCACCACCAATGTTTTCGTGTCCGAAGGTTTCGAGAGCGCGGATTTCGACACGACCGATCCGCAATTCTCCAATGAGCGCGGCACCAACAGCCTGTTCGGCGATGGTCTGATCGAGCTTCTGGCGCGGGAGATGACCGTTGATCTGCAGCGCCAGCGCGCCAACGCCATTACGCTTGCGGCGAAAACTGGCCAGCCGCAGCGCATCGCACTCGAGACCAAGGGCGTGAAGTTCGGCTGGTTGACCGCGCAACCCAATGGCTTGGTCGATATGCAGGAGCTGGAGGGTATCGACATGGATCTTGTCATCCGCCCCTTCAGCCAGAAAGGCGTGATGACCTCGCTGCGGCAGTTCACCGTCAACGCGTTGAACCAGCATCACGGCATGGAGCCGGTGGAGCGCTTCGGCGGCCGATGGACGGGGACCCGGGATTTCGATGGCGACGGACATGCCGATGAGATCAGCAACGGCGATGTTTCGGCGATGGTTGCCTGGCAGGCGACCTTGCCGGCGCCGGTGCGGAAGGTGCCGGATAATGCCCAATGGCCCGATATGGCGGCGGCGGGCGAAAAGCTGTTCGACGGCATGGGCTGCACGGCCTGCCACAGAACAAGCCTGCCGCTCGACAGTCTCTCCTTCTCCGATCCCGGGCCGAACGATGTTGCCGGCACGCTGAGCGTCTCGCAGGTGAAAGACCCGGCAATCTACGACCTGTCGCAGCTCGACTGGACGAAGAAGCTGAAGCGCAATGACAAGGGGCAGGTGCTGGTGCCGCTGTTTGGCGATCTCAAGCGCCACACCATGACCGACAGCAGCGTCGACCAGCTCGGCAACGAGCTTTTGGCGCAGCGCTTTGTCGATCGCAATATCTTCATGACGGCGGAGCTTTGGGGCGTGGCCTCGACGCCGCCCTATGGCCATCGCAACGACATCACCACGCTCGACGGCGTGATCCGCGCCCATGGCGGCGACGGTCGCACCGCCCGCGACACCTATGTCGGCGCGTCCGACGAGGATCGCGCCCGCATCATCGCTTTCCTCAAGACGCTGGTCATCGAGCAGGCAGGGGTGAACCAATGAAGAAGATTGCAACCTTGCTGGCCATAGCCAGCTTGATTTCCTTCTCGTTCGCGCCCGGCAGCTTTGCCGAGGACACGGCCGCGCCGGCACCCTTCCTGATGGATGTCCCGCATTTCCAGGAGGAAGCGGTCGCCGCCGGCATTGACCATCAATATACCGGCGGCTGGGAGTATTTCGTCGGCGGCGGCGTCGCCAGCTTCGATTGCAACGGCGATCGCAAGCCCGACCTGATGATGGCCGGCGGCACCAGTCCGCTGGCGCTTTATGTCAATGAAAGCGAGACGGGCGGCGCACTGAAATTCAAAGCGAAGCCGATCAATCTTTCCGACAAGGATATCCGGTCCGTTCTCGGCGTCTATCCGATCGATATCGACAATGACGGCTATACGGATGTCGTTCTGTTGCGGCTCGGTGAAAATATCATCCTCAAGGGCGGTCCGGACTGTACCTTCGAAAAGGCCAATCGCACCTTCGCCTTTGACGGCGGCAAGGACTGGACGGTCGCGTTTGCGGCCACGTGGGAAGCCGGCAATAAATATCCTACTCTTGCTTTCGGCAATTATGTCGATCGCTACGCGCCAGGGACGCCCTTCGGCACCTGCAGCGACAATGTTTTCGATCGTCCTACCAGCAACGACAAGGTCGACTATTCCAATCCGTTGCCGCTGAAGCCGAGCTATTGCACGTTGTCGATGCTGTTTACCGATTGGAATCATTCGGGCCAGGATTCGCTGCGCGTTGCCAATGACCGGCAATATTATCGCGGCGGACAGGAGCAGCTCTGGGACATCGCGCCCGGACGGCCGCCGCGGCAATATACGACCGCAGAAGGCTGGGCCTCATTGAAGATCTGGGGCATGGGCCTTGCGGAAGCCGATCCGAAGGCAGACGGCAGGCCGGAATATTTCATCACCTCGATGGGCGATAACAAGCTGCAGGAGCTTGATGACGAGGCGGATAACGACAGCCCGACCTATCGCGACACCGCCTATGAAAAGGGGGTAGCCGCCTATCGGCCCTATACCGGCAAGGACCACAGGCCTTCGACGGCCTGGCACGCGCAGTTTGCCGATATCAACAACGATACCAACATGGATCTATTCCTGACCAAGGGCAATGTCGAGGCCATGCCGGATTTTGCCAGCAGCGATCCGGACAATCTCCTGCTCGGCGGCTTCGATGGCAAGTTCACCGAAAAGGGGGACGAGGCCGGCATTGCGCTTCCCGGCAAGGGGCGCGGGGCGGTGGTCGAGGATTTCAATAATGACGGCATGCTCGACATCCTCGTCGTCAACCGCATGCAGCGGGCCTTCCTGTTCCGCAATCTCGGTGCAAAGACAGAGTGGGGCTATCGCCCGCTCGGCAATTGGACCGAAATCGAATTAGACAACGGCCCGATCAACCATGTGGGCATCGGCGCCACCATCAATGTCCGGGCGGGCACACAAACGCAGGTGCAGCGCGTGCAGATTGGCGGCGGTCATGCGTCGGGCCATGTCGGCTTCACGCATTTCGGTCTTGGCACCAATGAACGCGCCGTGGTGCGTGTGCAGTGGCCGGACGGGGAGTGGAGCCAGCCTTATCGCATCTTCGCCAACCAGCATGTCGTTATCAAGCGGGGCGCCACATCGGCCAAATACTGGTTTGCGCCGCCGGGAAACGGGAATGAGACTGCCGCGGCTGAGCCAGCTATTGCAGCGCCGATACCTGCTGGGCAGCAGGTAGGCGATCAACCGGTGACGAAGTAGATAATCAGAAGAGAAGGCCGGGCAACCGGCCTTCAATCAAATGTGCAACCTCATTCATTAGGGGTCGTAGCGCCGTTTTTAAATCAATCCGCCAAACCCATATGCTGATCCTCTTTGCGAACATGGAGAATGCGGTCGATCAATCCCCATTCCAAAGCTTCTTCCGCCGTCATGAAGTGGTCGCGGTCCATGCCGCGTTCAAATTCGTCATAGGAACGGCCGCAATGCTCGGCGTAGAGCCGCGTCATGCGATGCTTGGTACGTTTGATTTCCTCGGCGTGGATGAGCATGTCGGAGGCCTGACCCTGGAAGCCGCCCAAAGGTTGGTGGATATGGATGCTAGCATTGGGCAGGGCGGTGCGCTGGCCGGGCTCTCCCGCCATCAGCAGGAACGATCCCATCGAACGAGCCGTCCCCATGCAAAGGGTCTGCACTGGCGCGCGGATGTAGCGCATCGTGTCGTACATGGCGAGGCCGCTGGTCACGACGCCACCCGGCGAATTGATGTAGAGGCTGATCGGCTTCTTCGGATTTTCCGCCTCGAGAAACAGTAGTTGCGCGCAGACCAGGGCCGAAACGGCATCGTTCACCTCACCATTCAGGAAGATGATCCTCTCGCGCAGCAGGCGGGAATAGATGTCGAAAGACCGCTCTCCCATGCTGGATTGTTCAACGACCATAGGGACGAGTTGCATCGCTTCGCGCATCGGCAATCTCCAATATCACTGAAATTGTTGGTGGATTTGGCGTGTCAGGCGGCGCGCATAACGGAGAAGCCGTTGTTGTTTGCCGCAGCTTTTGCAGTCCTTCGAAGCCTCACATCATCAAGTTCGTGGATGATCCGCAGACTCGTACCGCCGCTTGCGTTCGGGGTTATCCTGAACGTCACGGTGCTTTCGAGGAATGGTGGCGCGTCATCGCGCAGCCTGTAGCGGACTTCTTCGCCCGGTGTGACGGAAATCGCGTCGGGATTGGCCAAAGCTTCCCTCGGCAGCCAGTTTTCACGAAGTTCAGGGGTGCTGACCGCGCGCCAGACCTTTTGCGGTGGCTCGTTGAGGTCGTATTCGAGTTCGATGCCGTTTTCCCGCACGAGGGGCTTCAGGTCGTTCATTGGTCCATATCCTTCAGCAAGACCTTGAGAGCTTCGATCCGGGCAGGCCAGTAGGCGCGGTATTTCGCCAGCCATTGGGCGATGAGGGCCAGCCCTTCCGGATCGACTTCGTAGTTCACGAAACGCCCCTGGCGCTCTTCTCTGACCAACCCGGCGCTCCGCAGGACCGCAAGGTGCTGGGACATCGCCGGCTGGCTGATTTCCATGCCTTCGCGCAGACCGCTGGCGTTCATGCTGCCGACAGCAAGCTTTTCAAAAATGGCGCGACGGGTCGGATCGGCCAAAGCCCGGAATATCTCGTTCTCTATCATGGCAACAGATAAGCATGGACTTATGTGATTCGCAAGGGCTTTCGGTGGCGGCTCATGGCTGATGAGTTTCCGTTGCCGATTGCCGGCGACAGACTGTCGAGCGCTTGCGACAAATCATGATCATGCGCTGCGGCGGGGCGGGCCAAAGAAAAATCCGCCGCGAAGTGCTTCGCGGCGGACTTATTGGAAGAGCCTTAGCCCTTGGGGAATCGGGCGGCTGCTCAGTCGACCTTAACCAACTTCCCGTCCTTCACGGATTGAACCGCGGCGTCAGCAAGCTTCAGCGCCGCAAGGCCGTCAGCGCCGGATGGCGTGATCGCGGCGCCCTTTTCTACGGCGGCGATGAAGCTCGCGATCTCGTTGGCATAGGCTTCGGTATAGCGGGTCATGAAGAAGTCGTGCAGGGGCGGGCGGGTATAGCCGTCGCCGTTGGCGACTTCGATGGAGAAGGGGCGCTGGTTTTCGGCCGCGACCATGCCCTTCGAGCCATGGATCTCGATGCGCTGATCGTAGCCATAGGTGGCGCGGCGGGAATTGGAGATGATCGCCTGCTTGCCCGAAGCCGTCTGCAGGATGACGGAGACGCTGTCGTAATCGCCGGCTTCGCCGATCGCCTTGTCGACGAGGACTGCAGCGGTTGCGGTGACGGCGACCGGCTCTTCGCCGAGCAGGAAGCGGGCCATGTCGAAATCATGGATGGTCATGTCGCGGAAAATGCCGCCGGAGCGCTTGATATAGTCGACCGGCGGGGCGCCGGGATCGCGCGAGGTGATCGTCACCATCTCGACCGCGCCGATGCGGCCGTCATCGATGGCCTTCTTGACCGCCATGAAATGCGGGTCGAAGCGACGATTGAAGCCGACCATCAGCTTGCCCTTCGCCTCTTCAACCACCTTGATACAGGCCTTTACGCGGGCAACATCGAGATCGATAGGCTTTTCGCAGAAAATTGCCTTGCCGGCACGGGCGAAGCGCTCGATAAGATCGGCGTGCGTGTCGGTCGGCGTGCAGATCACGACGGCGTCTATGTCCTTGGCGGCTTCGATCGCTTCGATGGTGCGGACTTCGCAGCCATAGGCGGAGGAAATTGCTTCGGCAGCGGCTGGAAACGCATCCGCCACTGCAACGAGCTTGGCGTTTGCATCGCCACTCACGGCCTTTGCGTGCACTTTACCGATGCGCCCGGCGCCGAGCAGACCAAATCTGACAGTCATCTTCACCTCCCTAATTCGGAACAAATAAACCGAATAATGATCCGTATGGAATTTTCATTCCATTTTCCAATGGCGGCGTCAAGCCGCCGTCATTTCACAATTCCGAAATTCATGTCGCGAAAATGGCTTTTCCTCAAATCGCCGCCTCGTGCCAATTTGATCAACAGGATCTCTCGCAAAACCACTTCGCACTTTTCGGGATCATGCGCTAAAGACAGGATCTCTCCAACAGGCGAACGTGACTCATGAAACTGATCGATCCCAACCATCCCGCCTATAAGCCGCTTTGGGTGCGGGTTCTGATCGTTGCCGTCTGCTTCGGCTGGGCGATCGTCGAGGCTTTGGGGCCGCAGCCCTTTTGGGCCGTCCTCGCGGGCGGCCTTGGTGTCTACGCCGCCTGGATGCTGCTTTTCAGCTTCAATCCGCAGCCGCCCAAGGCCGAGGCTGAAAGCGCTGCTGCGAGTGATGAGGCGGATGATGACGAGCCGACGGACGAGAAGAAGTAGCTAGCGCGCGAGACGCCGGATGGCCTCGTCGATCAATTGATTGGCAATCATCATGCGTGTCGTTGCCTGCTCTCGAAAGGCTGGAGCGACGCTGTCCGGATGATTGGACTTGGCGAAAGCGCGGCGTTTTTCGTGGAGAGACTGAAGGGTGGTCTGCGAAGAGATCGCCAGTTCGGCCGCTACCTCCTCCCGCGAAGTTCGTGCGAGATAGTCCGGCATTGCCGGCGGCTCTGGCTCCTTCGCTTCGGGCTCCGGTGGCATTGGCTCCTGCGAAGGGATGTCGTTGCCGAGATTATCGACATAGGCATCGTCCGGACGGGAGGACGCCGCTGGCTCGCCACCGAAAACGGTTGCGGCAAAGCTCACGTTGAGGCCGCGGATGCGATGCGCCGCCTCATCCTTCTCAGTGTTTTCTTCTTCCGCATCGAGACGATCGAGGACGGATTGAAACAGCGATTGCCCGAACAACATGTCTGCCTCCAACGAGGTCCGGGATAGCCGCGCAAGTTGGTGTGGAGCTTATGACAGTGAGCTGATCGCGAGCCGGAGGGCCACCGGACGGAAACCGTTACGCGGTTTTCAGGCCGGATCGAGGGTCCTGCTTTCCTCCAGGATCATGTCGTGCAGCAGCCGGGCGCTCGGCGGCATGGCGCGCTCTCGGGCGGTAATCAGGCTGTAGGGTTTCACGTCGATCTCGAAATCGATCGGCAGGATGCAGGATTCGCCGGCTTGCGATGACTGCCCGCACATGAACTGCGCCATATCGAGCGCGACGGGTGTTATCGCGTCCGTCTTGCAGACGATGGCAAGCGTCAGCAGCAGCGAAGAGGTGTTGATGATGTTTTCCGGCAAGGGCACGCCAGCCCGGATGAAGATGTCTTCCACCTTGCGCCGCAACAATGTACCCGGCGGCTGGAAGACCCAGTCATAGGCCGGCAGGTCCTCGAGGCTGGCAACGCCCTTCTCCAGCAGCGGATGGCCGTTGCGGACCACGAGACAGGCTTTCTCCACGCCGATTTCATGGGCGGCAAACAGGCGCGGATCGAGCTCGTCGGGAATGCGGCTGATGATGAAGTCATGCCGGGCGGCGAGCAGTTCACGCGCCAGCACGTTGCTGGTCTCCACTTCGATATTGATCTCGATGCCGGGATAGGCGCGCGTCACACGCTGGATCGCCGGCACGACGAGGCTGATCGCAGGTGCGGTGACGGCGCCGAGAAAGACCGAGCCGCCTTTGCCGGTTCTAAGCTCGCCGATCTCGCGGTTCACCTCGCGCAGTTCGAGCAGGATCTTGCGTGCCCGCTTCGCCAGCGCCAAGCCGAAGGGGGTCAGCACGACGCCGCGTGCAACACGTTCGTAGAGCGGACTTTTGACGATCGACTCCATTTCTGACAGCATGCGCGAAGCCGCAGGTTGCGAGATGTTCATCGACTCAGCGGCGGCCGAAATCTGCCCATGGTCCTCGATTGTGACGATCATGCGCAGGTGATTGAGCTTCAAACCCGCTTTGAGCAGCGTATCGTCGCGAAAACTGTCGGAATGAATCTCGATGCTTTCGCTCGGATAATCGCTATATATTTTCTCCATCATGGCCAAATTTCCCATTCGTCGGCAAAAAAGTACTATTTTTTAACATTATACCAAATTAGGTATATGTTGTGCCAGTTATTCTATTTGACAGTTATACGAAATCGTACGAGTTTGCCGGTCGTGCGCTGGGTGCAGCTCATGCACGTGAGAGCGTGGAGGAGACCTACTTCGTTTCTCACAATTGGAAGTAACCATTCCTTCTACGGAACCTGCCGCAGTTTCGGGCGGGCGTTTTTTCGTCCGCCGCATTATTAACAAGGGAGAGAGTAATGAAATCCATTATCTCATTGATGGCGGCCGCTGCGTTCAGCGTCGCTACTCTGGTGGCGCCTGCCTTCGCGGCGGACAAGGGCACCGTCGGTATTTCCATGCCGACCAAGGCTTCGGCTCGCTGGATCGATGATGGCAACAACATCGTCAAGCAGCTCCAGGCTGCCGGCTACGGCACCGACCTGCAGTACGGCGACGACGACATTCCGAACCAGCTCTCGCAGATCGAGAACATGGTCACCAAGGGCGTCAAGGTTCTGGTCATCGCCGCAATCGACGGCACGACCCTGTCCGACGTTCTGCAGAAGGCTCATGACGCCGGCATCAAGGTCATCGCCTATGACCGCCTGATCCGCGACAGCGGCAACGTCGACTACTACGCCACCTTCGACAACTTCAAGGTCGGTGTTCTCCAGGCTAACTCGATCGTCGACGGCCTCGGCCTCAAGGACGGCAAGGGCCCGTTCAACATCGAGCTCTTCGGCGGTTCGCCGGACGACAACAACGCCTTCTTCTTCTATGACGGCGCAATGTCCGTCCTGAAGCCGTACATCGACAGCGGCAAGCTGGTCGTTAAGTCCGGTCAGATGGGCATGGACAAGGTTGGCACGCTGCGTTGGGATCCGGCAACGGCTCAGGCTCGCATGGACAACCTGCTGTCGGCCAACTACACCGACGCTCACGTCAACGCCGTTCTGTCTCCGTACGACGGTCTGTCCATCGGCATCATCTCCTCGCTCAAGGGCGTAGGCTATGGCACTGCCGACCTGCCGCTGCCGATCGTTACCGGTCAGGACTCCGAAATTCCGTCGGTTAAGTCCATCATCGCTGGCCAGCAGCACTCCACGATCTTCAAGGACACCCGTGACCTCGCAAAGGTCACCGTCAACATGGTCAACGCTCTGATGGAAGGCAAGACGCCGGAAGTCAACGACACGAAGACCTACGACAACGGTGTCAAGGTCGTTCCGTCCTACCTGCTGACCCCGGTTGCTGTTGACAAGACCAACTACGAGAAGGTTCTCGTCGAGAGCGGCTATTACAAGGCTGATCAGCTGAAGTAATCTTCCGACATACCGGCCAGGGCTCGCCGAAAGGTGGGCCCTGGCTCTGATATTTATGACGATCGCCCGGTCTGCTATGTTCGGGCGTGGCGTTGGATACGGACAATGGACAATACCATCCTCGAAATGCGGAGCATCACCAAGTCGTTCCCCGGTGTGAACGCTTTGGAAAATGTCAATCTGAAAGTCCGGCAGGGCGAAATCCACGCTTTGGTGGGCGAAAACGGGGCCGGCAAGTCCACCCTGATGAAGGTACTCTCGGGTGTTTATCCGGCCGGCAGCTATGACGGCGACATCTTCTATGATGGCGCGGTCCGCCAGTTCAAGACCATCAAGGACTCCGAAGAAGTCGGCATCATCATCATCCATCAGGAGCTGGCGCTTGTGCCGCTTCTGTCGATTGCGGAAAACATCTTCCTGGGCAACGAAGTCGGCGCCAAGGGCGTGATCAACTGGCAGGAAACGTTCAACCGCACCAAGCAGCTCCTCGCCAAGGTTGGCCTGAAGGAATCTCCGAACACGCTCGTGACCGACATCGGTGTCGGCAAGCAGCAGCTCGTCGAGATCGCCAAGGCCCTGTCGAAGAGCGTGAAGCTTCTTATTCTCGACGAGCCGACCGCATCGCTCAACGAAAACGATTCGGATGCGCTCCTCAATCTCCTCATGGAATTCCGCAACCAGGGAATCACCTCGATCATCATCACGCACAAGCTCAACGAAGTGCGCAAGGTGGCCGATCAGATCACGGTATTGCGCGACGGCATGACGGTAAAGGCACTGAACTGTCACGAGGAAGAGATCAGCGAAGACATCATCATTCGCAACATGGTCGGACGCGAGCTCGCCGACCGCTATCCGCCGCGCTCGGTGCCGATCGGCGAGACCATCTTCGAAGTCAAGAACTGGAATGCCTTCCACCAGCAGCATCGCGACCGCCAGGTTCTGCACAATATCAACATCAATGTGCGCAAGGGCGAAGTGGTCGGCATTGCCGGCCTGATGGGCGCCGGCCGCACCGAATTCGCCATGAGCGTCTTCGGCAAGTCCTATGGCCATAAGGTCAGCGGCGAGGTGTTGGTCGAAGGCAAGCCGGTGGATGTCAGCACGGTGCGCAGGGCGATCGACGCGGGTCTTGCCTATGTCACCGAGGACCGCAAGCAGCTCGGCCTCGTCCTCAACGAAAGCATCCTGCACAACACGACGCTCGCCAACCTCTTCGGCATCTCCAAGGCGACCGTAATCGACGACATCCGCGAACTGCAGGTCGCGACAAACTACCGTTCCAAGCTGCGTATCCGCAGCTCCGGTGTGTTCCAGGAAGCGGTCAATCTTTCCGGCGGCAACCAGCAGAAGGTGGTGCTGTCGAAGTGGCTGTTCTCCGATCCCGAGGTGCTCATCCTCGACGAGCCGACGCGAGGCATCGACGTCGGCGCCAAATACGAAATCTATTCCATCATCAACCAGCTTGCCGCCGACGGGAAGGGCGTTCTGATGATCTCATCGGAAATGCCTGAACTTCTCGGCACTTGCGACCGCATCTACGTCATGAACGAAGGACGGATCGTCGCCGAACTGCCGAAGGGAGAGGCGAGCCAGGAAACTATCATGCGCGCTATCATGCGCTCAGGGGAGAAGCACTAATGACTACGGCCAGCCCAGCCACAGAAGATACCAGCCACGTGGTTTCCATTGGCGAATACATCCGCAACAACATCCGGGAATACGGCATGTTGATCGCACTGATCGCGATCATGCTGTTTTTCCAGATTTCGACCGGCGGCGTTCTCTTCAGACCCCTGAACCTGACCAACCTTATCCTGCAGAATTCGTTTATCGTCATCGTGGCGCTCGGCATGCTGCTGGTGATCGTCGCAGGCCATATCGACCTGTCGGTCGGCTCGATAGTCGGCTTCATCGGCGCCGTTGCGGCCATTCTCATTGCCGAGTGGCACATGAATTATGTGCTGGCGACGGTGATCTGCCTTGCGCTCGGCGGCGCGGTCGGTGCTGCCCAGGGCTATTTCATCGCCTATCACCGCATCCCGTCCTTCATCGTGACGCTAGCGGGCATGCTGATCTTTCGCGGCTTGACCCTTTCGGTCATGACGGCCGCGGGTAGCGGTACCAGCATCGGTCCGTTCCCGCCGGATTATCAGTTGATCAGCACCGGCTTCATTCCCGACTTCATCGACATGGGGACGGTTCACTCCACCTCGCTGCTGCTGTCGGTCATCATCCCGGTCGTTCTCTTCGTTCTCGCCTGGCGTCGCCGTCAGGTCAATGAAAGCCACGGCATCGATGTCGAGCCTTTCAGCTTCTTCATCGTGCAGAACCTGCTCGTCAGCGTCGCGATCCTGGTCCTCGGCTACCTCCTCTCGTCTTATAAGGGCCTGCCGAACGTCTTGATCCTCATGCTGGTGCTGATTGCGGGCTACGCCTTCGTCACGCGCCGCACGACCATCGGCCGCCGCATCTACGCCATGGGCGGCAATGAAAAAGCGACCAAGCTGTCGGGTATCAATACCCAGCGCCTGAGCTTCTACACTTTCGTCAACATCGGCGTGCTTGCCGGTCTGGCCGGCATTATCGTTGCCACGCGTCTGAACTCGGCAACTGCCAAGGGCGGCACGGGTCTCGAACTCGACGTCATCGCGGCCTGCTTCATCGGCGGCGCCTCCGCCTCTGGCGGCGTTGGCAAGATCACCGGTGCCGTCATCGGCGCCTTCATCATGGGCGTCATGAACAACGGCATGTCGCTGCACGGTCTGGGTACGGACTACCAGCAGATGGTCAAGGGTGCGGTGCTCCTCGCTGCCGTCTTCCTCGACGTCTACAATAAGAACCGGGGCTGATCGCGGCTCACGCGACCAGCCAACGATCTAAAATCAAATCCACGACAGAGTCCGGCTCTCGCTGAGAGCCGGAGCGGTAGACTGCATCCGGCCTCTGTCTATTAGGAAAGGATGAAAAACATGCTCATTTCCCAGATCAAGGGTTCGAACGGCGGGATCGTCGTCGCCGTGCGCAATGGGCCGGGCACTCCCGCCAAGGCTGTTGTGAATGCCGAAAGCGTCTATGCGCTCGCCATGGAAGCCGCTGATAACGACAAATCTCTCGTCTCCGTCATCGAGGCGCATGGGCTTGGCGAAGCGATCGATCTGGAAAAAGCATATGCCGAAGGCCGTTTCCTGCCGCCGATCACCCATCCCGATGCCGCTCACTTGCATCTGACCGGTACCGGCCTGACGCATCTCGGCTCCGCTGCGACCCGCGATTCCATGCACAAGAAGACCGCGGAAGCTGCTGAGGAAACGCTGACCGATTCCATGAAGATGTTCAAGATGGGCATCGAAGGCGGCAAGCCGAAGGATGGCGAAAAGGGCGTGCAGCCGGAATGGTTCTACAAGGGTAACGGCTATGGCGCGGCGGCACCGGGCTCAGCACTCATCTCTCCGTCTTTCGCGCTCGACGGCGGCGAAGAGCCGGAAATGGCCGGCATCTATGTCATCGCCAAGGACGGCACGCCGTTCCGCATCGGGTTTGCGCTCTCGAACGAATTTTCCGATCACGTCACCGAGCGGATCAACTATCTCTATCTCGCCCATTCCAAGCTGCGCCCGGCAAGCTTCGGCCCGGAAATCCGCATCGGCGCCGCACCGGAAGATATCCGGGGCACTTCGCGCATAAAGCGCGGCGACAAGGTGATCTTCGAAAAGCCCTTCCTCTCGGGCGAGGCGAACATGTCGCATACTTTCGCCAATCTCGAATACCATCATTTCAAGTATGGCCTGTTCCGCATTCCCGGCGACGTCCATGTCCATATGTTCGGCACGGCGACGCTCTCCTTCGCGGAAGGCATCAAAACGGAAGTGGGCGATGTCTTCGAAATCGAAGTGGCCGAATTCGGCCTGCCGCTGCGCAATCGACTTGCCATTGCCGCCGAGGACAAGGTGGCGATCCGCCAGCTCTAACACGTCGAAGCCGGCTGCCTCCGTGTGGCCGGCCGTTTCCGAGAAGATCCAGAGAGGCATGAAGCCATGACCATTCATCAGAATCTGATCGCCGGCGAATGGACCGGTACGACCGGCGCCGAGAATATCAATCCGTCTGATACCAACGAAGTCGTCGGCCTCTATGCCAGCGCCAGCGTGCAGGACGTTGCCGACGCCATTGCTGCGGCCAAAGCCGCTTTTCCGGCCTGGTCGCGTTCGGGCATTCTCGAGCGCCATACCATCCTGAAGAAGGCCGGCGAAGAGATCCTGGCGCGCAAGGATGAGCTCGGCGCACTGCTCGCCCGCGAGGAAGGCAAGACGCTTCCAGAGGCGATCGGCGAAACGATCCGTGCCGCGCAGATCTTCGAATTCTTCGCCGGCGAGGCCCTGCGCCTTGCAGGGGAAGTGGTTCCTTCGGTGCGCCCGAACATCGGTGTCGAAATCACCCGCGAGCCGCTCGGCGTTATCGGCATCATCACGCCTTGGAACTTCCCGATCGCCATTCCAGCCTGGAAGATTGCCCCGGCGCTCTGCTACGGCAATACCGTCGTCTTCAAGCCGGCTGATCTCGTGCCTGGCTGTTCCTGGGCGATCGTCGATATTCTCCACCGCGCCGGCCTGCCGAAGGGTGTCTTGAACCTCGTTATGGGCAAGGGCTCGGTCGTCGGTCAGGCGATGCTCGACAGCCCGGTTCTTTCCGGCATCACCTTCACCGGTTCGGTCGGCACGGGCAAGCGCGTGGCGCTTTCCTCCGTCGAGCATGGCCGCAAGTATCAGCTCGAAATGGGCGGCAAGAACCCGATGATCGTGCTTGACGATGCCGATCTGACGGTTGCCGTCGAAGCGGCGGCAAATTCCGCCTTCTTCTCGACCGGCCAGCGCTGCACGGCTTCTTCGCGCCTGATCGTCACCGAAGGCATTCACGACCGGTTCGTGGCGGCGCTGACGGAGAAGCTGAAGACGCTGAATGTCGACAATGCCATCAAGGCCGGCACGCATATCGGTCCTGTGGTCGATGCCAAGCAGTTGAAGACCGACACGGATTATATCGAGATCGGCAAGCAGGAAGGCGCCGAGCTCGCCTTTGGCGGCGAACTCGTCAGCCGCGACACACCCGGCTTCTACCTGCAGCCGACGCTGTTTACCGAAGCGACGAACCAGATGCGCATCAGCCGCGAAGAGATCTTCGGGCCGGTCGCCTCGGTCATCCGGGTGAAGGACTACGACGAGGCGCTGGCAACAGCCAACGATACGCCGTTCGGCCTGTCCTCCGGCATTGCCACGACCAGCCTGAAGTATGCGACGCATTTCAAGCGCAATGCGGAAGCCGGCATGGTGATGGTGAACCTGCCGACCGCTGGCGTCGATTTCCACGTGCCGTTCGGCGGCCGCAAGGGCTCGTCCTTCGGTCCGCGCGAACAGGGCAAATATGCCGCCGAATTCTTCACAACCGTCAAAACCGCTTACACGCTCGCCTGACGATCGAATCCAAAGCCCGGGCGCGAACGAGGCGGCCTGGGCGACGCAAAGGGTACTGAGACAATGAAAAAGAAAGCTGAATGGCCGCGCAAGCTGCGCTCCTATGATTGGTTCGGCGGCACCGGCAAGAACGCGATCATGCATCGCTCCTGGATGAAGAACCAGGGCCTGCCTGCCGATACGTTCGACGGCCGTCCGATCATCGGCATCTGTAATACCTGGTCGGAGCTGACGCCCTGCAACGCGCATCTGCGCGATCTTGCAGAGCGCGTGAAGCGCGGTGTTTACGAGGCGGGTGGTTTCCCCGTCGAATTCCCGGTCTTTTCCGTCGGCGAAAGCACGCTGCGCCCGACGGCGATGATGTTCCGCAACCTAGCGGCCATGGACGTGGAAGAAGCGATCCGCGGCAATCCGGTCGATGGCGTCGTGCTGCTCGGCGGCTGCGACAAGACTACGCCGAGCCTGCTGATGGGGGCTGCATCGGTCGATATTCCGGTTATTCTCGTTTCCGGCGGTCCGATGCTGAACGGCAAGTGGCGTGGCAAGGATGTCGGTTCCGGCACGGCGATCTGGCAGTTCTCGGAAATGGTGAAGTCCGGTGAGATGTCGCTGGACGAATTCATGGATGCGGAGCAGGGCATGGCCCGCTCGGCCGGTAGCTGTATGACCATGGGTACGGCCTCGACCATGGCGTCGATGGCCGAAGCGCTCGGAATGACGCTGCCCGGCAATGCCGCCATCCCGGCTGTCGATGCGCGTCGCCGCGTCATCTCGCAGCTTTCCGGTCGCCGCATCGTCGACATGGTCAAGGAAGATCTGAAGCCTTCCGACATTCTGACCAAGGAAGCGTTCGAAAACGCGATCCGCGTCAATGGCGCCGTCGGCGGTTCGACCAATGCCGTTCTGCATCTGTTGGCGCTTGCCGGCCGCGTCGGCGTCGACCTGTCGCTGGACGATTGGGATCGCCTCGGCCGCGAAGTGCCGACGATCGTCAACCTGCAGCCGTCGGGCAAGCACCTGATGGAAGAATTCTACTATGCTGGCGGCCTGCCGGTGGTCATCAAGGCGGTTGGCGAGATGGGCCTGCTGCATAAGGACGCCATCACGGTCACCGGCGACACGATCTGGGCTGGCGTCAAGGATGTGGTCAACTACAATGACGACGTCATTGTTCCGCGGGAGAAGGCGCTGACGCAGTCGGGCGGCATCGCCGTTCTGCGCGGCAACCTCGCGCCGAAGGGCGCTGTTCTGAAGCCTTCGGCCGCTTCGCCGCACCTGATGCAGCACAAGGGCCGCGCCGTCGTCTTCGAAAGCATCGAAGACTACCACGCCCGCATCAATCGCGACGATCTCGACATCGACGAGAACTGCGTCATGGTGCTGAAGTACTGCGGCCCGAAGGGTTATCCGGGCATGGCCGAAGTCGGCAACATGGGCTTGCCGCCGAAGGTGCTGAAGAAGGGCATCACCGACATGATCCGCATCTCCGATGCGCGCATGTCCGGTACGGCCTACGGCACCGTCATCCTGCACACTGCTCCGGAAGCTGCCGATGGTGGCCCGCTGGCGCTTGTTCAGAACGGCGACATCATCGCCGTCGATGTTCCGGCCCGCACCATCCAGCTTGAGGTGTCGGACGAGGAACTGGCGAAGCGCCGCGCCGCCTGGGTATCCCCGGTCAAGCCGCTCGCCGGCGGCTACGGCGGTCTCTATGTGAAGTCGGTCATGCAGGCCGATACGGGCGCCGACCTCGACTTCCTCGTCGGTCCGCGCGGCTCGGAAATCCCGAACAACCGCGACAGCCACTAAGAGTGATGCTTGAAATTGGAAAGGGGCGGGATGGAAGTTCCGCCCCTTTCGTGCGTTGCTGTCGTAGGGTAAGTGCGCGCTGCATGTCCCCGACCGCACTGCTTTGATCAGCAGTCCATGATATAGTGCCCTCTTGATTGCTTCTTTGGGGGATCATTATGACAACCCTGCAGACCGATACCTATTATCTCTTTGGCAATCTTCTTCGCTTTCATGCTCACAGCCCCGATACGGGGGGAGCTTATTGTCTTGTCGAGACATTGACGGCCCCGGGGGCCGGGGCGCCGCCAAACAGGCATCCCGATGACGACGAGGCGTTTTATATTCTCGAGGGCTTGTTCGAATTCATGGTCGACGGCGAGACCGTCCAGGCGCAGGTTGGTAGTTTCGTCAAGATACCGACGGGCGCCATTCACGCGTTCCGCAATATCGGTCCGGCGCCGGGACGGCTTCTGATCATCAATTCACCCGGCCGCGTTCACGATGGTTTCTTCACCGAAGCAGGCGAGCCGATGCCGGTCGGGATGCGTGACCTGCCGCCGCCGAGCGGAGGACCGCTGGATATTCAGCGCGTGATTGAGATCGGACGGCGCAACGGACTGGAGTTTTTGCCCGTGGACCATCCTCACTAATTAAATCCTCGGTCCGGCATTGATCCATTGCTAGATATGACCATCTCCGCAAGTTAGAGCGAGTCAGCTTTTCACGGAACGCTCCAAATTCGCATCGACTAGCTTTGGCTTTGGCTCTGGCTTTGCCCCTGGCTCGCCACCGTCACCTTGACCGTAAGGGTTTCGCCCGGTGTGCCGACCCGCATGCCGGAGACGGGAGCAGCGTCGCGATAGCAGAGGCCAGTCGCGATCCGGACGTAGCGGGCGTCCGGGCAGACGTCGTTGGCAGGGTCGAAGCCGACCCAGCCGAGGCCTGGAATATGCGCTTCCGCCCAGGCATGTGTGGCCGCCTGCTCGTTCTTGCCTTCCATCATCAGGTAGCCGGAGACGTAGCGCGCCGGGATATGCAATGCACGAGCGCCGGCAATAAAGATGTGAGCATGGTCCTGACAGACACCGCTCTTCTTTTCCAGAGCCTGTTCCGCGGTCGTTTCCGTGTCGCTAGTGCCGGGCTTGTATTCCACCGTCTGATGGATTGCGCCCATCAGTGCATGCATCTTGCCGAGTTCGTTGTCGCCGGAAAGGTTGCGCAACAATTCCTTCGTCAGCTTGCCGGGCTTGGTGCGCGGCGTTTCCCGCAGGAAGAGCCAGAGCGGGCTGAAGCCGCTATGCTGGCCGATCACGCCATTCAGGTCCCGGGTTTCGACCTCGCCGGTGGCGACGATCCGGGTTGTGTCCTGTGCGCCGTCGAGCGAGACGAGCGTGACGCGATTGGCGAACTGGTCCTCATATTCCACTTCCGGATGGGCGCCCTCGACCGTCAACTTCCAATCGAGGACGGTCTGGCCGGGACCGGTGAGCGGCGTGAGCCTCAGGCGCTGCAAGGAAAATTGCGCCGGTTCGTCGTAGCGGTATTCGGTGGTATGGCTGATCGTCAGTCTCATAGTGTGATCCGCTTACTGATAGAACCGGTAGCCGTCGGAGATTTCCGCGCTGAGCTTGTTGTTGCGCGAAACGAAATCCTCCAGGAATTCATGCAGTCCCTGATCCATGATGTTCTTGATGCTAAGCGTCTGCAGCATCTTGCGGATGGTATCGGCTGTCTCATGTGCCGGCAGCCGCTCTTCGTACTCAGCACCGAGATAGCCGATATTGCTGACGATCTTTTCGTAGCAATAGGCGAGCGACCGCGGCATCTGGCCATTGAGGATCAGGAAGTCGGCAATATTGGCTGGCTTGTATTCCGGATCGTAGGCCCATTTATAGGCGCGGTGGGCGGAAACCGAACGCAGGATCGATTCCCATTGCGCGTTGTCGAGCGAGGACCCGACATGCGAGATCGACGGCAGCAGGACGTAATATTTCACGTCGAGAATGCGCGCTGTGTTGTCGGCGCGCTCGATGAAAGTGCCGATGCGGGCAAAGTTGTACAGTTCGTTGCGCAGCATCGAACCGTGGAACGCGCCACGGATCAATCCGGCCCGGCGCTTGATGACCTCGATCATCTCCGGCACTTCGGCGGTCTTCAGGCGCTTGCCGAGCAATGTCTTCAGCTCGATCCAGCATTCATTGGTCGCTTCCCAGGTGTCCCGGGTCAGCGCCGTGCGGACCATGCGGGCATTGTTGCGGCCATAATCGATGCAGGACATCACGCTCGACGGATTGGAGCGGTCGCGTATCAGATAGTCGATCGCGTCGGCGCCGGTCAGCTTGCCATGCACCTCGTTATAGGCTTCGCGCACGCCTGCGCTCTGCAGGACGCCATCCCAATCTTCTTCCGCCGCACCGCTGCGGGTCAGCGACATGCGCTGGCCGGCATCAACCAGACGGGCTATGTTTTCGGCACGCTCGATGTAACGGAACATCCAGTAGAGGCCATTCGCGGTTCTTCCAAGCATGTCCGTCTCAGTCCTCCAGAACCCAGGTATCTTTGGTGCCGCCGCCCTGGCTGGAATTGACCACCAGCGAGCCTTCTTTCAGCGCCACGCGGGTGAGCCCGCCGGGGATGATCTGTACCTTGTCGGAAACGAGGACATAGGGGCGCAGGTCGACGTGGCGCGGCGCGATGCCTTTGTTGACCAGGATCGGCACGGTCGACAGCGAGAGGGTCGGCTGGGCGATATAATTGTTCGGCTTGGCCTTCAGCTTCTCGGCAAACTCCGTCCGCTCTTTCTTCGAGGCGGTCGGGCCGACGAGCATGCCGTAGCCGCCCGAACCATGCACTTCCTTGACGACGAGGTCGGCGAGGTTCTCCAGCACGTATTTCAGGCTGTCGGGCTCCGAACAGCGCCAGGTCGGCACGTTTTCGAGGATCGGCTTGCGACCGGTGTAGAATTCGACGATCTCCGGCATGTAGGAATAGATCGCCTTGTCGTCGGAGATGCCGGTGCCGGGCGCATTGGCGATGGTGATATGGCCGGCGCGATAGACATCCATGATGCCGGGAATGCCGAGGGCCGAATCCGCGCGGAAGGTGAGGGGGTCGAGGAAGTCGTCGTCCACGCGGCGATAGAGAACGTCGATCGCCTCATAGCCGCGCGTGGTGCGCATTTTCACCTTGCCGTCGATGACACGCAGATCCGAGCCTTCGACCAGCTCCACGCCCATCATGTCGGCCAGGAAGGAATGCTCGTAATAGGCGGAATTATAGATGCCGGGGGTCAGAACGGCGACGCGCGGCTTGCCGTTGCAGCCGCGAGGGGCGAGTGAGGCGAGGCTCTGGCGCAGCAGCAGCGGATAGTCCTCGACGCGCTGCACCTTGTTCTGGTGAAACAGCTCCGGGAACATCTGCATCATAGTTTCCCGGTTTTCCAGCATGTAGCTGACGCCGGAGGGGGTGCGGGCATTGTCTTCCAGCACGTAGAACTGGTCTTCGGCCGTCCGCACGATGTCGGTGCCGACGATGTGGGTATAAACACCGCCCGGCGGACGGAAGCCGATCATCTCCGGCAGGAAGGCGTCGTTCTTCTCGATCAATTCGCGCGGGATGCGTCCGGCGCGGATGATCTCTTGCTTGTGGTAGATATCGTCGAGGAAAGCGTTGAGCGCGATGACGCGCTGTTCAATGCCCTGGGCGAGCTTGCGCCATTCTCGGCCGGAAATGATGCGGGGGATGATGTCGAAGGGGATGAGTTTTTCGGCGGAGTCCGCGTGCCCGTAGACTGCGAAGGTGATACCCGTTTTTCGGAAGATGTTTTCCGCATCGCGGGATTTGGCAATTAGATGGCCTCTGTCCTGGCCGGAGTACCACTCGAAATATTTTTCGTAAGGCGTGCGCGGACTTTCATCCGCAGTAATCATTTCATCAAATGCCAAAGGCGCGGTCCCCGTGTTTTTTCCCATTTGAATACAACAGTTTTGACAATGCAAGAAGTATGCGCATTTGCATGTACGAATTTCGAAACCGGCGGAAACGCCGGGATTCCGGGCGTTTCGGGTCAACGCGCCCGTAAATGAAAGTTTACGGCCGCGGCGCTGCGATCAAAATCTAAGCACGTGCTTATTTTGTCGTCGGTGCAGAGAGCGGCGTGAAATCCCTCAAGCAAGAGTAGAGAAGCGGATGTGAAGAAAAATTGATGATTGGTTTCAGCGGTTCGATTTTGACGCCTTGACTGTCTTCGGCTATCAGCGGCTACCTTGTATAGCGACGATCCGGTTTCAGTTCGGGCCCGATTCGAGTCTGCAACATCAATTTCAGTCTGAGCCTCCATGTCCCTCGACACATTCGCGCCGGCGATCTTCGTCTTTCTTTGGTCCACAGGCTGGATCGTTGCGAAATATGCGGCGATGCACTCGGGTCCATTCACTTTTCTTATGATCCGGTACAGCCTCTCGGCGCTCGCCTTCGTTTTGTTTTGCGCTTTTACGGGCGCGAAGTGGCCGCGTGATTGGTCGAGCGTCTTCCGCGCCATTTATTCCGGCATCTTTCTACATGGGTTTTATCTCGGCGGTCTTTGGTGGGCGATCGCCAGTGGCGTGCCTGCGGGGATTTCGGGCATTATCGCTGCCCTGCAGCCGCTCATGACGGCGATGGCTGCGCCCTATCTGGTCGGGGAGCGCCTGCAGCCGGCGCAGCGGCTTGGCTTGCTGCTTGGTTTCGCGGGCATCGCGATCGCCATCTCGCCGAAGCTTCTATCATCGGATACCGCCAATCTCTGGAATTCGGCTATCCCGCTCGGCGTCAATCTGCTCGCGATGGTCTCCGTGACGTATGGGACGCTTTATCAAAAGCGGCATCTGCAGACCGGCGACCTTAGGACCATCGCGACGCTGCAATATGTCGGTGCACTCATCGTTGCCGCGCCTTTGGCGCTGACGTTCGAAAATTTGCATTTCGACGGCACGCACGAGGCGTTCCTTGCTCTTGCTTGGTCTGTTTTCGGCCTGTCGATGGGTGCCGTCGGTCTGCTGCTCTACCTCATCCGTCGCGGGCAAGTGTCGCGCGCCGCTTCGCTGATCTATCTGATGCCGCCCGCCGTCGCCATCGAGGCGGCGATCGCCTTCGGCGAACCGCTGACTTTGCCGATCATCATCGGCACGGTGATAGTGGTGATTGGCGTTTATTTGACCAATCGGCGCACCGCTGACGTAGTGCCGGAATAGGGCAGGCGGGATTCCGCCTGCTTTGATGGCATGGTCCCACGAGATGCCTATGGGGTGTCCTTAATATCAAAGCGCACGATCTTACCACTCTCCATGCGAAAGATGTGCATCACTGTCTTGTCCTTCAGCCCATGGGTCTGCCCCGTCAGCGGCCGGCCGTCGAGATCGAACACGGACTGAATCACCTCGACAGCGACCACACCGTCATCGGTTGTCTGAATTGCCATCGGCTCGACATGTGGACTGACGACCGCCCATTGCCGTGTCCAATAATCGCGCACAGCCTCACGTCCATGGACGTGGCCTCCATCCATACCGTTTGCCCAAACAACATCATCGGCAAGCTCGGTGAGTACAGCGTCGATATCTCTCGCGTTGAAGCGGTCGTAGATGCGCTTGATAAGTTGCGTATGAGTGTCCGACATATCGTTTCCTCACAGTGGTTTAAGGGGAGAGTGGGGCGGTTCGAGCCGAACTTGCCAGCTCGCTCGTCGATATATATACGTACATATGTAGTTTGCGGTCAACCATAGACAGGGGATAAGCGAGAGATGGAAAACGACGTGCTTTCTACGCCAGGACATCTCATCAGTCTTGCTGCGCGAGGGTTCGCGCGTCTAAGCGAGGCACGTCTGAAGCCGCTTGGGTTCGGCGTCGGTCATTTGCCAGTGCTGGTCGCGTTGCAGAATGGGAAAGCAAGCACGCAACGCGATCTAGCCCGCTTTGCCAAGATCGAGCAGCCGCCGATGGCCCAGATGCTCGCTCGCATGGAGCGAGATGGTTTGATCCAGCGAACACCCGACCCGGAAGACGGACGAAGTAGCCGCATCGTTCTCACGAAGGCTGCGCAGGCCCGTATGCCGGCCGCGATTGAAACCCTGTTCAAAGGAAATTGCGACGCATTGGATGGGTTTACAGAAGGAGAAGCGGTGCAACTTGTCGCCTTACTTACCCGGTTGATCGCAAATCTGGATCAAATCACGAGCGCGGAGCCAACATCACACACGTCCTGAGCTTCAGGCGGAGCTAGCGATGATTTGGCGACCAAGTTTTAAGACGTCGCAAAACGAGCATTCCGCGGCAACTGACTACGCAGGGTGCTTGATCGATATTTCCGGCGAGAAAAACCGCTTGCAGTGTCTGTGCTGCAAGCGGTCCGATATCAGTATCTACTTTAGTTGGAGATTTCGAGAGGGGGCTTGGCCATTCAGCCCCCTCTGTTCATTCATCAAGCGCGTTCGCGGCGCTGGCCGTTGCCGTTGCGCGGCCCGCGGCGCTTCATGCCGCCGTTGCCGCCTTCGCGGTGTTCGCCGTGAGCGTGGCCTTGGCCGCGCTCCTCATTGTGACGGCCTGAGGGCCGACCATGGGCGTGGCGCTGGTTGCGATGGGCGCCGGCTTCGTGGGCGGCGTTGGCGTTTGCCGGGCCGTTATGATGCGGCTTCTTGGCCGGACGGAAATCGGACGTCGAAACAAGATCATTGTCCGCTTCCGGGCGCGGCGTGCGCTCATCGCGGCGCTGGCCGCGGAAGTCGGCATTGCGATGGTTCTCGCGCTGCGGACGATCGTCGCGCGGCCGGCGCTCCTGGCGTTCGCCTGTGCGGGCGCGGGCCTCGCCGCTCTCACCGTCACGCTGCGGACGTCCGCCCGGGCGACCCGAACGGCCTTCCGGACGTCCCTGGCCTGCGCCGCCGCGGCCCTGGTTGCCACGACCACCACGGTTGTTGTTGCCGCGAGCCGGACGGGCGCGGTCGGCAGGGGCTTCGCCGCTGGCAACGGCGATTTCGATGCCCATCAGGCGCTCGATGTCGCGCAGCAGGCGAATCTCGTCCGGTGAGCAGAAAGCGATGGCGATGCCGTCACGGCCGGCGCGCGCTGTGCGGCCGATGCGGTGAACATAGGCATCCGGCACTTCCGGCAGGTCGTAATTGTAGACATGCGAAACACCAGGGATATCGATGCCGCGAGCGGCAACGTCGGTTGCGACGAGCACGCGAACTTCACCATCTCGGAAGCCCTTGAGCGCGCGCTCGCGCTGACCCTGGCTCTTGTTGCCGTGAATGGAGGCGGCGGCATAGCCGACATGGTCGAGATGCTTCGTCAGCTTTTCGGCACCGTGCTTGGTGCGCAGGAAGACGATCGAGCGGCCATCCGGGTTGGCGTTCAGCGTTTCCTTCAAGATTTCGGTCTTGTGGTTCTGACCGGCGACGAAGTGGACATACTGTTCCACCTTGTCGGCCGCTTTGCCCGGAGGCGAGACTTCGACCTTCAGCGGATTGGTCAGATAGTCGGAAGCGAGATCGGCAATCGCCTTCGGCATGGTCGCCGAGAACAACAGGGTCTGGCGCTTGGCCGGGACGAGCTTGGCGATCTTGCGCAGGTCGTGGATGAAGCCGAGGTCGAGCATCTGGTCGGCCTCGTCGAGGACGAGATAGCTGACATGGCCGAGCGACAGGGCGCGGCGGTTGATGAGGTCGAGCAGGCGGCCAGGGGTGGCGACGAGAATGTCGGTGCCGCGCTCGAGTTGAAGCTGCTGCTTGTTGATGGAGGCGCCACCGACCACGACATTGATCCGCAGCGGCGTCTTGCGGACGAACAGCTTAAGATTGTCGGCGATCTGGTTCACCAGTTCGCGGGTGGGGGCGAGGATCAGCGTGCGGACGGTGCGGTTGTCGGGACGCTTGGCGTCCTTCAGCAGCATTTCGATGATCGGCAGGCCGAAGGCGGCCGTTTTGCCGGTGCCGGTCTGGGCGAGGCCGATGAGATCGCGGCCCTGGAGAACAAGCGGGATAGCCTGTGCCTGAATGGGCGTCGGAGTCGCGAAGTTGTTCTGCGACAGCGTATCGACGATCTGCTTGGAAAGACCAAGCGAGTGAAAATCGGTCAATTCAATACCTTTCGGGGCGCCAAAGCAGAAAAGGCCGGGTCGCACCATGCGGTCCGGTCTGTCTCTGGCGTCAAGAACCCCGCGTGAAGTGGGAACTTGTAAGTTGGAAAAAGCTTTCCAGCGCGTTCGACCGCCTTGGGTGCGGTCTCATTTCAAAAGCGCTTTTGTCCTTCTCTTGCGTACGTCTAGTCCCGCAGGGCACGCTCACGCGGCGGCCGGAAGGTGAAAGCTGACGCGCATTTGGTCTTATTCGCCGCCGAAGTCAAGAGGTGAGGCTAAAAGCTTTTCGGAAGGCAGGCGAAAGTGCCACCGGAAATCCGGCGGCATCCGCGCTCGATCTTCATAGGTCAGCGGCAAACCTCGACGCGGTAGGGCCTGCCCCAACCGTCGTGACGCCATGCCCAGTAGCAGTCGGGATAGGCGCGTACATAGGCCGGAGCATAATAGCTTCGATAGGCAGGATAATAAGCCGGATAGACCGGGTAGGCCGGTCGCACCGCCTCGGCAGCTAGGGCGCCGCCGACGACACCGGCGGCAAGACCGCCGAAAAAGGCGCCGCGTTCGGAGGCGCCGGCGGTCGTTGTGGTTACGGCGGCGGCGCTGCCAAGCGTCAGCGCGATCAAACCGGCCGTCGTTAAAGTGCGAAGCTCAGGCATTGACATCCCTTTCCCAAAAACTAGAGGCCTCCGTGCCGAAGCCGAATTTGAAGGTGCGTAGAAAAGGGGGCGAAGTCGCGGCTAAAAAGAGGGCTGCGATATTAAATTTTGTTCATGATGAATGGGTGAAAACCTTTGATTTTCAACTAGAAATCGGTGGGTACGCCACCTTCCGCCTTACGCTTGGCGACGAAGGCGTCAAGCTCCTCTTCGATGGCCGGATCGAGTGGGGGGCGCTCGTAGTGGGCGAGCGTTTCCTTGAACGCGCGGTTGGCGTGATCGTAGGTCGTCGGCCGGCCAGCCTCCGTCCAGGTCTCGTAATTTCGCCAGTCCGAGAGGATCGGTGAATAGAAAGCGGTTTCGTAGCGCGCCAGTGTATGCGCCGTGCCGAAATAGTGGCCGCCGGGGCCGACATCGCGCACGGCATCAAGCGCCAGCGCTTCGCTACTGACATCCAGCGGTGTCAGGAATTCGGCGACCATCTGCAGCATGTCGACATCGAGGATGAATTTCTCGAAGGAGGCAGTGAGGCCGCCCTCGCTCCAGCCGGCCGCATGCAGCACGAAATTGCCGCCACCTTGGGTCAGCGCCCAGAGCGACAACGCCGATTCATAGGCTGCCTGGGCGTCCAGCGTATTGGAGGCATTGGTGTTGGAGGTGCGGTAGGGGATGCCATAGCGGCGGGCGAGCTGGCCGCCGGCGATCACGGCCTTCATATATTCGGGCGTGCCGAAAGCCGGCGCCCCGGTCTTCATGTCGACATTCGAGGTGAAGCCGCCATACATGACCGGCGCGCCCTTGCGCACCATCTGGCTGAAGGCGATGCCGCAGAGCGCCTCGGCATTCTGCTGCACCAGCGCACCGGCAATGGTCACCGGCGCCATGGCGCCCGCCAGCGTGAAGGGCGTCACGATCACCACCTGACCCCGCGACGACATCTCGATGATGCCCTGCAACATCGGCCCATCGAGGCGCAGCGGAGAGGAGGAATTGATGACGGTAAAGAGCGACGGCTCCCGCTCCATTTGCTCCATGCTGATGCCGCGGCCGATGCGGGCGATCTCGATAGCATCAAGATTGCGCTGCTTGCCGAGCGAGTAGCAATGAAACGCCTTATCGGTGAGCTTGACGATGTCGGAGAGGCAGTCGAGATGGCGGACTGAAGCGTGGATATCGATGGGCTCGACCGGATAGCCGCCAGTCATGTGGATGACGTCGTAGGATTGGGCGAGCTTGATCAGCTTACGGAAATCCTCCTGATTGCCTGCCCGTCTGCCACCCTCGCGGTCCGCGACGAAAGGTGCGGAGGCGACCTGGGCGAAGACGAGATTCTTCCCGCCGATCTGAACGTTTCGCAGCGGATTGCGGGCGTGCAGGGTGAAGGTCGAGGGGACGGAGGCGATCAGCTCCGTGATCATGCCACGGTCGAACCGGACACGCTCTGTGCCGGGCGTGACGTCGGCGCCGGCGGCTTTCATGCGCTCGCGCGCTTCCGGCAAAATGATGTCCATGCCGATCTCTTCGAGAACGGTCAGCGACGCCTCGTGAATGTCGTCGAGCGCTTCGGGCGACAGAAGCTCGGTGCGGGCGAGATTGTTGACGAGATTGAGGTATTTCGCGCCGCTTGGCTTGCGGCTGCGCTCGGCCCCGCGCCCTCCGGCCCGGCGGCGACGCTCGACCGGCATGGTATCAGTCTCGTGCAAGGCCGGGTTTCTATCGTCGCTCATGCTCTCGCTCCACCATTGTGCTGATAGGATTCTTGGCAGAGTTCGGCGTCCGATGCCGCCGTCGTTTGCGACCTGGCGATGACTGTTCTGGGATAGTCAGTGGTCTGAACGCGACGTTCAGTGGATTGGTAAATATGGTTAACGGCTTGTTAAAGCGATTTGTGATAAAGCGTTTGTTGAGTAACTATTGTAAGCGTTGGGAAGAGGGGTCCTGTTGAACTCGGACGGTGAACTGCTGGAGATGGCCTGCCGCCGGATCGCAGATCTGGATCAGCCGGCCTATGTCAAGAACAGCGATCTGCGTTATGTCGCCGTCAATGAAGCCTATGCGCGGTTTTTTCGGCGCGATACCGCCGATTTCATCGGCAATCGCAGCCGTGATCTCTTCGACAGCGGCGAGGAAGTTGATCGCGAAGACAAGGAGCGGCGGGCGCTGGTTTTTGGCTCGGAAGAGATGGCGCTATGCTTCGACCCGACAGGCCGTGAGCGTTCTCGCGTGCAGATCGAAAGTTTTTCGCCGTCCGAAGACCGCCTCTATGTCTTCGGCATGTTCCTCGATGCGCCTGCTGTGCTTTCGCGTTCGTCTTCCGATCGCGAAAGCGGCCATATTGCGAGTGACGTCGATGAGATCGGGCTTTACCGCACGATTCTCGAGGACCTGCCGGTCGCCGTCTTCGCGCGCGATGCGAGCCATCGGCTGATTTATTCCAACGAGGCTTATGGGGCCATCACGGGGCTCAGCCGCGCCGAGGCACTGGGCAAGACCGAACATGAGATGTTCGAAACCGGCGCCGACGAGTACTTTGCGGAAAACGAGCAGGTGCTGAACGAGGGCCACGCATTCGAATTCGAAGGCACGGTGGTTGATCGGGAGCGTGTGACACACCCGCTCATGACGCGCGTCAACCGGGTCGTCACTGCCGACGGCAGGCGCTATGCCGTCGGCTCGATGACCGATATTTCCGTGTTGAAGCTGCGCGAGACTGAGCTGATCGAGGCACAGGCGCGCGCCGAGGCCTTGCATCAGGATCTGGGGAACATCCTGCGCTCGATGCCGATCGGTGTCATGATCCATGACAGCAATTACGTCGTGGAATATACCAATGATGCCTTCTACGACATCTGGGATTTCCCGAAGAACGAACATTTCGAAGGCCTGTCTTATCGCGATCTCGTCGCCAAGCATTTCGAACTCGGCCGCTATGATGCCGATGCTGGCAGTATCGACGATATCTATCAGGCGCGCCTGGAGTCCTTCCGCAATGCCGGGCCGCATTTCCAGACCGAGATGAATTTTGCCGACGGCAAATCCGTCATCATGGATGCTCGCCGCATTTCGAACGGCCGCACGCTGATTGCCTATGCGGATATCTCTTCCGTGCGCCAGCAAGCCCGCGAGATCACCGAGGCGCGCCTTGCCCTAGAGCGTCTCGGCGAACTGATGACCGACGCGACGCATGCCATGTCGCAGGGCCTGCTCATCGTGGAAGACGGCATCATCATGCTGGCAAACGATGCATTGACGGACATGCTGCGCATTCCCGCCGATCATCTGGAGATCGGCAAGCATTGGTCCATCGCGTATAACTATTGCGCCGCGCGGGGCGATTTCGGCGACGATCCGAAGGCGGTTCTGCGTGGATGGGGCAGGAGCATGGCGGCGAACAGGCCGGTTTCCGCGGTGTTCCAGATTGCGGGCGATCGCTGGATGCAGCTCGAAGCCACGATCAGCGAAAGCCGCCGTTGGACCGTGGTGCTGACCGATGTCACCGAGATGAAAGACCGCGAGGCCGAGCTGCAACTGCTGCTTTCGCGCAGCGAAGCCGCCGATCGCGCCAAATCCGAATTCCTCGCCAATATGAGCCATGAAATCCGCACGCCGATGAACGGCGTTCTCGGCATGGCGGAGCTCCTGGCTAAGACCGATCTCGATGCCCGGCAGAAGACCTTCATCGACATCATCGTCAAGTCGGGCAATGCACTGTTGACGATCATCAACGACATCCTGGACTTCTCGAAGATCGATGCCGGGCAGATGCGTCTGCGCAAGGCCGCCTTCGATCCCGCCGAGGCGGTGGAGGATGTCGCGACGCTGCTGTCGTCGCCGGCGGCGGAAAAAGATATCGAGCTGCTGGTGCGCACGGCGCCTGATGTGCCGGCCATGGTGCTCGGAGACGCAGGCCGCTTTCGCCAGATCGTCACCAATCTCGTCGGCAATGCGGTTAAATTCACCGAGCGCGGTCACGTGTTGGTCGAGGTGGAGAGCCGGCCGATCGACAACGGCGAGATCATGTTGACGCTCCGCATCGAGGACACCGGCATCGGTATTTCCGAGGAGAAGCTGGATTCCATTTTCGAGAAGTTCTCGCAGGTGGACGCTTCCTCGACGCGCCGTCATGAAGGCACGGGTCTTGGCCTTGCCATTACCGCGGGGCTCGTCGACCTCTTCGGTGGCTATCTCGAAGTCGAGAGCGAATGGGGCAAGGGTTCGGTCTTCACCGTGCATCTGCCCGTGCCGCCGGCCGCCACGCGCAGCGAACCGCGTCCGGTGCCGGTCAATGTCAAGGGCGCCGGCATCCTGGTCATCGACGACAACGAGATCAACAGGCGGATATTGACCGAGCAGTTGGAGCAATGGAGCTTTGACGGCTACGCTGCCGAAGACGGCAAGACGGGGCTAGCCATCCTCCATGCCGCTTTCGATATGGGCGTGCAGGTCGATGCCGTGATCCTCGACTACCACATGCCGGACATGAACGGCGATGAAGTCGCGCGTGCCATTCGCGCCGATTCGCGCTTCGACGGCGTTTCGCTGATCTTCCTGACCTCCATGGATGTCGCCGGCAGCGACAAGGAATTCGCGGCGCTGAATGGTCAGGCGCATCTGATGAAGCCCGTGCGCGCCAATGTGCTGCGCAGCACCATCATCGATGTCGTGCGCACGGCGCGCCGGCAGCGGATGAGCAGCGATGAAACGGCTGTCGCTTCGCAGTCGATCGAAGCCGAAGCAGTTGCCGCGATCGATACCGTCGAACGCGAAGTGGCGGCGAAACCGGTTAGCGCCATCGATGTCCTCGTTGCGGAGGACAACGAGGTCAACCAGATCGTCTTCACGCAGATTCTGCAGGTCACCGGCCTGCGCTTTCTCGTGGTCCAGAACGGCCAGGAGGCGGTCGAGGCCTGGCGCAAGCTTCGGCCATCGCTGATCATGATGGATGTCTCCATGCCGATCATGAACGGCCATCAGGCGACGCGCATGATCCGGCAACTGGAAACGGAGGCAGGGCAGGGCTGGCATGTGCCGATCGTCGGCGTCACCGCGCATGCGCTCGATGTCGACCGCGATATGTGCCTGGAGGCGGGCATGGACGACTATATGTCGAAGCCGATCAGCCCCGAACTCCTGGAAGCCAAGGCCCGCCGCTGGCTCGGCGATGCTGCGCTCCAGATCGGGCGTTCCAGCAACTAAGCCTGTTTGGTTCCGCAGAGCATTTCGCGTTTTCCCGCAAATCCCTTGCGTCGCTCGACCGAGAAGCCTGCTGCCTGCAGATTACGACGCACGAAACCGGCGGCGGCGTAGGTGGCGAAGGTGCCGCCGGCGACGGTCTTGTCGTGGAGATGCTGCATCAGTTCCGGCGACCACATATCGGCGTTTCGGGAAGGGGCAAAGCCATCGAGATACCAAGCGTCGAAGCCAGTTGCCGCTCGGCGCACGCCGTCGATCGCCGACCCGCAGACGACACTAAGGCGCGTTTGGGTGTCGAGGGCGAGCGCAACGGTGCCGCGCGGTTCTTTCGGCCAGGCAGCCACCAGCGCCTTACGCTCAGCATCGATTTCCGGCCAGTGCGATAACGCGCGATCGATCTCCTCGGCACGCATCGGATAGAGCTCGAAGGACATGAAATGAAGTTCCGAATCTGGTTTGCGGTGCTGGCGCCATTGCCGCCAGGTTTCGCAGAAATTCAGGCCGGTGCCGAAGCCAAGCTCGCCGATGAGGAAGTTTCTTTGCTCATTCCAGCGCGCAGGCAGGCCGTTGCCGGCGAGGAAGACATGGCCGCATTCCAGCCGGCCGTCGGTCTGGCAATAAAAATGGTCGCCAAAAGCCGTCGAATAGGGCATATCGCCGTCGCGCCATTCGAGCGCCTGGCTTGCCACATTGGTCTTCGCCTCGGGCGTTTGATCGGAAACTGGATCTGTCATGGGAAGAGCCGATAATCCTCCGGGGCTTGCCGGTCAATCATCCGCCGAACTGTTGATCGTCGGCGGCGGCATCATGGGCCTTTGGGCGGCGGTGCATGCGGAGCGGCAAGGCGTCGAGACGCTGCTCGTCGATGCCGGCCGTTTGGGGCAGGGGGCAAGCGGCGGCCTGCTCGGCGCGCTGATGCCGCATATGCCGGACAAGTGGTCTGAGAAGAAGCAGTTCCAGTTCGATGCGCTCGTATCTTTGGAGGACGAGATTGCGGCACTGGAAGCGGCAACCGGGCTTTCCGCCGGATACCGTCGATCCGGCCGGTTGATCCCGTTGCCGAAGCCGCATCTGCGCAAGATCGCGCTGGGCCACTCGCAGGATGCCGAAACGCATTGGCATCACGGCGAACGAAGGTTTCATTGGCATGTGCTCCATGCCGCGCCGGTGGAAGGCTGGATCGATCCGGCGGCCGGCGAAAGCGGATTTGTTTTCGACACGCTTGCCGCCCGCGTTGCGCCCCGAGCCTTCCTGAAGGTTCTGGCCAGCTTTCTTGATAAGGCGAAACATGTTCGGCTTGCCGAAGGTCTGGAAATCCAGAGCATCGATCCGGATCGCGGCACCGCAGCGACCCAAGAAGGCACGATCCGTTTCCGCCGCTGCATCCTTTCTGCCGGGCATCGCTCCTTTCCGATGCTGGACGGATTGACGCCCGGACGTCATTCTCCCCTTGGCCAGCCGGTCAAGGGACAGGCTGCTTTGCTGAAAGCGGATTTCGAGGCCGGCCTGCCGGTGATTTTCCGCGACGGGCTCTATATCGTTCCGCATGAGGGCGGATTGGTCGCGGTCGGCAGTACGAGCGAGAACCGCTTCGACAATCCGATGTCGACGGATGGTCAGTTGGACGATCTGCTAACTGCTGCGCGGATGATGGCGCCGGCGGTTGCGGGTGCCGAAGTGATCGAACGCTGGGCCGGCTTGCGGCCGAAGGCGATCGATCGGGATCCTATGGTGGGAGCACATCCGGATCATCCGCGGCTCATCGCGCTGACCGGCGGTTTCAAGGTCAGCTTCGGCCTGGCGCACCGTCTTGCCGAAGCGGCGGTCCGCGAGGCCCTGGAAATTTCCTGTTCTTTCAAGCTGCCCGAAGGTTTTACCCTTTCGAACCACATTACGGTAGCATCCCATAAAACGTGAATATAAAGGCCGTTCAGGTCGTCAATCTGTCACGCAAATCACCTATCTCCTTGCGCATCGGCCGCCGGTTGGGTCAGCCGGCTTTTCGCCTTCTGGAGGAGATTTTATGCGTTACGCCATTTGCTTCACGCCGTCTGCGAGCGATCCGCTGACGCTCGTGGCCGCAAATTGGCTCGGCCGCAATGTCTATTCCGGCGAGATGGTCGATCCGCCCGCCATTCGTGGGCTCGGCATTCATGAAGTCGCCTTCCACACCGCCGTGCCGCGCCGCTACGGTTTCAACGGCATCCTGAAAGCGCCATTTCGCCTGGCCGAGGACATGACGGAGGCGTCGCTGCTGCGCGATCTCATGCGCTTTTCCGGTACGGTGACGCCGTTCGAGATTCCGAAGATGGAAGTCGCGCGCCTCGGCGGCGCGTTCGGCCTGGTGTCGTCCGAGCCCTCCCAGCAAATGCAGTTCCTTGCGGCGTCGCTGGTCCAGGCCTTCGACCACTATCGCGCGCCGCTGACGGAAGCGGAGATCGAGCGTAGCGATCCGGACAGCCTGTCGGCAGCGCAATTCGCCAATCTGCATCGCTGGGGCCATCCGCATGTCATGGACGAATTCCGCTTCCAGATGATGTTGACCGGCACGGTCAGTCCCGCCGATCTGCCGCGGATGGAGCGCGTATTGCGCGATTTCTTCGAGCCGGTGCTTGCCGAGCCAGTGCCGGTGTCGAACATCGCGCTGATGATGGAAGAGGGCGCAGGCGGGCCATTCCGGGTGCACTCGCTGCATCCCATGGGCAAGGTTAGCGCCCGAAAGATCGCCTAACCGCTTACAGGTAAAAGGAAAGTGCGTTTCGCACTTTCCGTCTCGACATTCCGGCCGTGAATGCTACCGTCTTCGCATATTCGAGAAGGTGCTTTGATGTCCGATACATATCCCCGCAATCTCATCGGCTATGGCCGCCATACGCCCGATCCAAAATGGCCGGGCGATGCCCGCGTCGCGGTGCAGTTTGTGATCAATTACGAAGAGGGTGGAGAAAGCTGCATTCTGGATGGCGATCCAGCATCGGAGAACCTGCTGTCGGAAATCGTTGGTGCGGCGCCATGGCCGAACCAGCGCAGTCTCAACATGGAATCGATCTATGAATATGGTTCGCGCGCCGGTTTCTGGCGGCTATGGCGCATGTTCACCGAACTCAAGGTTCAGGCCACCGTCTATGGCGTGACGCTCGCCATGGCGCGCAATCCGGAAGCGGTTGCCGCCATGAAGGAAGCTGGTTGGGAAATTGCGAGTCACGGCTATCGCTGGCTGGAATATAAGGATTTTTCGGAGGATCTGGAGCGCAAGCACATCCTCGAAGCCGTGCGCCTGCATACCGAACTGACCGGTGAGCGGCCCTACGGCATGTATCAGGGTAAGCCTTCCGACAATACGCTGCGGCTGGTGATGGAAGAAGGAGGCTTCCTCTATTCGTCGGATTCCTATGCCGACGATCTGCCCTATTGGGTCGATGGCATTCAGGGTAAGCCGTTCCTGATCATACCTTATACGCTCGAAACCAATGATATGCGCTTCGCCACGCCGCAGGGCTTCAATTCCGGCGATCAGTTCTTCACCTATCTCAAGGATGCCTTCGATACGCTCTATGAAGAGGGCAAGCAGGGCAGCCCGAAGATGATGTCGGTCGGCCTGCATTGCCGCCTGGTTGGCAGGCCAGGTCGCGCGGCGGCGCTCAGGCGCTTCATCGAATATGTGCTGAAGCACGACAAGGTCTGGATACCCAAGCGCATCGAGATCGCCAACCATTGGCACCAGCATCACCTTCCTGCGGGCGCGCCCTGAGATGATATCGCGTGACGATTTCGTGAGCCGTTTCGGCGGTGTCTTCGAGCACTCTCCCTTCATTGCCGAGCGGGCCTTTGACGCGGGTGCCATTGCCGAGCCGCTGACCTCAGGCGACGTTCACGCCGCATTGGTGCGGTTCTTCCGTGCAGCCAGCGAAGAGGAGCGACTTGGCGTATTGCGGGCCCATCCAGATCTGGCGGGCCGGCTGGCGATTGCCGGAGAGTTGACCGAGGATAGTAGGAAGGAACAGGCCGGCGCCGGGCTGGATCGGCTAAGCCCTGGGGAGCATGCCCGGTTCACCGAACTCAATGCCGCCTATGTGACGAAATTCGGCTTTCCCTTCATCATCGCGGTCAAGGGGCTGGGCAAGGAGGATATCCTGGCCGCCTTCGAAACGCGGATCGACAATGACAGGGATGCGGAGTTCGCGACTGCAACGGCACAGGTGGAAAAGATTGCCTTGCTGCGTCTGCAATCCATGCTTCCGGAGAGCTGATAAGGGCTTCTGGTATCTGGCTGAAGGGGCCGCGCGACATGAGCTTGGATCGGCTGATCTCTCACCTTAATCGCATGCAGCGGGCTATGTCTGAAATTGGGCGGTTTCTTCAAGGGACTGATAGAGACGTCTTTTTCGGTGATATCGAGAAGCAGCGGGCCGTCGGCATGAACCTCATGATGATCGGCGAGGCAGCGGCACGTATTGCGGAAGAGTATCCGGAGTTTGTCGTTGACCATCCGGAGCTGCCTTGGCATGAAATGCGCGACTTCAGAGACAGAATTGCTGAGGGCTATTTCGACATCGAGCTGGCGACCCTGTGGGACATCGCGCAAAAATCTCTTCCGGAGTCGCTCTCACAACTGGATTCCATTCGCCATTGGCGAGCGGAAGGCGAATGATCATAGAATGACACAGCATCTTGAAATTCACCCACTGACGAAGGCTGCATTCGTGCCGTTCGGCGATGTGATCGAGGCCGATCCGGCAACGATGCGATACATCAATGGCGGCACGACGGAGCGCTTCCATGCACTGTCCGGCGCCGAGGCCATTGGAGACGGGGCGCGGGTTATCCTCAATCTCTTTCGCGGCCAGCCGCGAGACTTTCCCTTTACGATCGAGATGATGGAGCGCCATCCTTTCGGCAGCCAGAGTTTCATGCCGCTCAACGGCCGACCATTCCTCGTCGTCGTCGCGCAGGATGAGGGCGGCAAGCCCGGCAGACCGCAGGTCTTTCTGGCGCGAGGTGACCAGGGTGTGAACTATCGGATCAATGCCTGGCATTATCCCCTGATGGCGCTCGGCGAGCAGAGCGATTTCCTCATCGTGGATCGTGATGGGCCGGGAAACAATCTGGAAGAATATTTCTTCGACACGCCCTTCATCATCGGAGCACCGACGCTATGACCGGACTGACTACCCATGTGCTCGATACCGCACTCGGCAAGCCGGCCGAAGGCCTGGTGATCGATCTCTTCAGGATCGAGGGCGATGCCCGCACGCATCTGAAGACGGTTACGACCAATGCCGACGGGCGCGTGGATGGCGGTCCCATCCTGATCGGCGACGGTTTTGTCGCCGGTACCTATGAATTGCTATTCCGGGCCGGAGATTATCTTCGCGCAAGCGGCGCCAAGCTGCCGGAGCCGGCCTTCCTCGATCTCGTGCCCATCCGTTTCGGTATCGCCGATACGACAGCGCATTACCATGTGCCGTTGCTGATTTCGCCCTACGGCTATTCTACCTATCGCGGGAGTTGAGACTTGCGTTTTGCTGCCATCGCGGACATTCACGGCAATCATCTGGCGCTTGAAGCGGTGCTTGAGGATATCTGGAAGCAGGGCATTACTGAGATCGTCAATCTGGGCGATTGCTTCAGCGGGCCACTGACGGCTGGTAAGACGGCCGATATGCTGCTGGAACTGAATGCGGTGACGGTGCGTGGCAATCACGATCGGTACCTGATCGACCAGGCGCCGGAGGCGATGCATGTGTCTGACCGGGCCGCGCATTCGGAACTGAGCGAGCATCATCTCAATTGGCTGCGCGGTTTGCCCTTTAGCGCCGTCTATCAAGACGCGGTGTATCTTTGCCACGCGACCCCAGCGGACGATAACGTCTACTGGCTGGAATCGGTCTCGGCGGACGGCAACGTCTATTTGAAGCCGCTCGAAGAAATCGAGGCACTGGCTGCCGGCATCGATTTTCAGCTGATCCTGTGCGGGCATACCCACATTCCGCGTGTCGTCAGGCTTTCCGATGGCCGCCTGATCGTTAATCCAGGCAGCGTCGGCTGCCCCGCCTATGACGACGATCTGCCCTATTTTCATAAGGTAGAAGCCGGCCACCCCTTCGCCTCCTACGTCATTCTGGAAAGGACAGGCGATCATTGGCTGCCTGTCTTCCGGCAGGTCGCCTATGATCACATGGCGATGGCGAAGCTGGCGGCGCAGAATGGCCGCGCGGAATGGGCGAGTGGCCTGGCGACCGGCTGGTTGCGCTAGAGATCGGCCAGGATCGACCGATCCACGGCTTTGATATCCCGCCTGCCGCAGAGCGCCATGGAAATATCCAGCTCTTTGCGGATGATCTCAAGCGCAAGCGTCACGCCCTCCTTGCCCATGGCGCCGAGGCCATAAAGGAAGGGACGGCCGATGTAGGTGCCCTTGGCGCCGAGCGCGATGGCCTTGAGCACGTCCTGGCCGGAGCGGATGCCGCCATCCATATGCACCTCGATCTTGTCGCCGACGGCATCGACGATCCGCGGCAGCATGCTGATGGAGGAGTGGGCGCCGTCGAGCTGCCGGCCGCCATGGTTGGAGACGATGATGGCGTCGGCGCCGGTGTCGATGGCCGCCTTCGCGTCCTCGACGTCGAGAATGCCCTTGATGATCAGCGGGCCGCCCCATTGCTCCTTGATCCAGGCGACATCGCTCCAGGAGAGCTTGGGATCGAACTGCGAATGGGTCCAGTGCGACAGCGTCGTCATGTCGGAAATATCCTTGGCATGACCGATGATATTGCCGAAGAAATGGCGCTTGGTCTTCAGCATGCCCATGCACCAGCCCGGTCGCATCGCCATCTGCCAGATGTTCTTTGCCGTCATTTTCGGCGGCACCGAAAGCCCGTTACGAATGTCGTTATGGCGCTGGCCGAGGATCTGCAGGTCGGCGGTCAGCACCAGCGCCGAGCATTTCGCCACCTTGGCGCGATGGATCAGGTTCAGGACGAAATCGCGGTCCTTCATCACGTAGAGCTGGAACCAGAAGGGCTGCTTCGTCACCGAAGCGATGTCCTCGATCGAGCAGATGCTCATGGTCGAGAGCGTGAAGGGAATGCCGAATTCCTCCGCCGCGCGTGCCGCCAGCATCTCGCCATCGGCGTACTGCATGCCGGTGAGGCCTGTCGGCGCCAGTGCCACCGGCATGGAGGCTTTCTGGCCGACCATGGTGGTTGCGAGCGACCTGTTCGCCATGTCGACAAGAACGCGCTGACGCAGTTTGATTTTGGCGAAGTCTGCCTGGTTCGCCTGATAGGTCGACTCCGTCCACGAACCGGAATCGGCATATTGGTAGAACATTTTCGGGACGCGCCGCTGAGCGAGCTTCTTCAGTTCTGCGATGGTAAGCGGCGCGGTCATGGCTGTCTGCCCTCTAAAAGGTTATCGTGCGGCGGGGTCGGATTGCCTCATTGCAGGATCGATTTCATCGGCTTTCCGGCGACATAGGTTTCGACGACGGCGCGGTCGTCGCCCATGGTCTGCAGCAGGAACAGCTCTTCGGTAAGCCTCTTCGTCACTTCCATCTTCAGCGCCATGGCCGGCGTAGCGGCGGCATTGAGGACGATGAGGTCGGCTTCGGTGCCGGTGTCGAGCGTGCCGATCTTGTCGACGAGAGAGAGCGCTTCGGCGTTGCCGCGCGTCATGTAATAATAGCTTTCCAGCGGGTTCAGCCGTTCGCCGAGAAGCTGCTGGATCTTGTAGGCCTCGTCCATGGTGCGCAGCATGGAATAGCTGGAGCCGCCGCCGATATCGGTGGCGACGCCGATGCGGACGGGCTTTTCGCGTCGCGCCAGTGCTTTCAGCGGGAAGAGGCCGGAGCCGAGGAAGAGGTTCGACGTCGGGCAATGCACGGCCACCGCGCCGGCTTCGCTCATGGCGTCGGCTTCGCGCTCCGAAAGGTGGATCGCGTGGCCGAACAGGCTTTTGGGACCGAGTAACCCATAGTGGGCGTAAATGTCCGTGTAGTCGATCGCGTCGGGATAGAGCTCGCAGGTGAACTTGATCTCGTCGTGGTTCTCGGAGAGGTGCGTCTGAATGTGCAGATCGGGAAATTCGCGTGCGAGCGCAGCCGTCGCCTCCATCTGCTCAGGCGTTGACGTGATGGCGAAGCGCGGGGTGATGGCGACATGATTGCGGCCTTTGCCGTGCCAGTCTGATATCACCTGGCGGGTCTCGTCGTAGCCCATCTGCGGTGTGTCAAGCAGGCCTTGCGGGGCGTTGCGGTCCATCATCACCTTGCCCCCGACCATGCGCATGTTGCGCCGCATGGCTTCGGCAAAATAGGCATCCGCAGAGGTCTTGTGCACGGAGCAATAGGCAACGGCCGTCGTCGTCCCATGGCGGATCAGCTCGTCGTAGAAATGCGTGGCGATACGCTCCGCATGCGCGCTTTCGACGAAGCGGCATTCCTCGGGGAAGGTATAGGTGTTCAGCCATTCCAGAAGATTTGCGGCATAGGAGGCGATCACCTGCATCTGCGGAAAATGCAGGTGCATGTCGATGAAGCCCGGCAGGATCAGATGCGGGCGGTGGTCGACTTCGGTGACATGTGCCGGCGCTTTCGCCTTGACCTCTGTATAGGGGCCGACGTCGGCAATGATGCCATTTTCGATCAGCAGGCCGCCATCGCTTTCATACGAGTAGCTGTCCGTGTCATCGAGGCTCTGTGGCGCGCGCTTGAAGGAGAGCAGGCGGCCGCGCAAAAGGGTAGTCATTGGTCTTTTTCTCCGACGGAGCTTTCGAACCAGGCAACCAGCAGCTTGCGTTCCTCCGACGTCACATCGGTGACGTTGCCGGGCGGCATGGCGTGGCTGCGGCCTGCCTGAATATAGATCTCGCGGGCATGCATAGCGATTTCCGCGTCGTTTTCCAGCATCACTTCCTTCGGTGCGCGGGCAATGCCTTCAAAAGCCGGCTCGGCGGCGTGGCACATCGAACAGCGCGTCGAGATCATCTGCTTCACCGCCGGGAAGTGCGCATCCGATGCGAATTGCTGGAATGCGGGTGCGACGACGTTGGCATCCTTCTCGCCGGTGAGCATCTTCGGCACCGTCGAAAGCCATATGATGACAATGAAGAGGACAACGGTGACGATCCAGGTCCAGGTCGGCCGGCCCTTGCGGGCATGGATCGTGTTGAACCAGTGGCGGATGGTGACGCCCATCAGAAACACCAGAGCGGCGATGATCCAATTATAAGCGGTGCCGAAGGCCAGCGGATAGTGGTTCGACAGCATGAAGAAGATGACGGGCAGCGTCAGGTAGTTGTTGTGCAGCGAGCGCTGCTTGGCGATGCGGCCGTATTTCGGATCCGGCGTGCGTCCGGCGATCAGGTCGGCAACGACGATTTTCTGGTTGGGAATGATGATCATGAAGACATTGGCCGACATGATCGTCGCCGTGAAGGCGCCGAGATGGAGGAAGGCGGCGCGGCCGGTGAACAGATGCGTATAGCCCCAGGCCATGAAGACGAGGACCGCATAGAGCACGACCATCAGCCCCCAGGTATTATTGCCGAGTGGCGACTTGCAGAGCAGGTCGTAAACGATCCAGCCGCCGGCCAGCGAAGCCAGCGAGATCAGGATCGCGACGGGAACGCTGACGTCGAGCACGTGCCTGTCGATGAGGAAGAGATTGGCGCCGCCGTAATAGACGATGCAGAGCATCAGGAAACCGGAGAGCCAGGTGAAATAGCTCTCATATTTGAACCAGGTCAGATGCTCCGGCATCTGCGCGGGAGCCACGAGATACTTCTGGATATGGTAGAAACCGCCGCCATGCACCTGCCATTCCTCGCCATAGGCGCCGGGCGGAAGATGCGGACGCTTCACCAGCCCGAGATCGAGCGCGATGAAGTAGAAAGACGAACCGATCCAGGCAATGGCGGTTATGACGTGGAACCAGCGGGCAGCAAAGGCCAGCCATTCCCACGCTATGGCGTATTCATACATTCAGGTCCCCTTTTCTTCCTCCGACTCGACACCTTGCAAAATGTTGGGCGCAGAGGGAAGGGGAGTTTGGTCGAGGGACCGCTTTTCGTGCTAGGATCACACACTTCCGTGACCGACATGCCGTCGCTCTTGCCGAGCGCCGACTTCGCGATAGATCAAAATTGGACGCTTTTTTCAGCGTCGTCGGCGATCGGTGGGCAGCGGAGCCCCTGGTTCGCCGCATCGTCGGAGATTTGCCCATGCGTGGTATACTGGCGTTTGCACTATTCCTTCTTGCAACTTCCGCCATGGCGCATGATGCGCCCTCCGGCTGGTCCTACGATCCTTATTGTTGCAACGGCGACAGCAAGACCGGTGATTGCGAGATGATCCCCTCGCGCACGGTTACCGTTATCCCGGGCGGCTATCGGATTACGCTCTATCCCGGCGATCATCGCTATGTGACGCATGCGCATATCTTCACGCTGCCACAGCGCAAGACGATGCGTTCGCCGGATGGGGCCTACCACCTCTGTCTTTTCCCAGACGAGAACACGCCGCGCTGCTTCTATGCGCCAGATATGGCCTATTGAGCAGCACTCACTCCAACGGCATGCCGAACTCGCCGAGTATCCAATTCCGGAAAACCCGGATTCTTGGCGTATGCCGTCTGTTTTCGGGATAGGCAAGCCAGTAGTTCGAGCCGTCGTTGCAAAGGATATCGAAGGGCTGGACAAGCCGGCCGGCTGCTAGGTCGTCGGCATAGAATTCAGGGGTCAGCACGGCGACGCCTTGTCCCGCGATGGCGGCGCTTGCCTCGAAGGATTGCGCCCCAAGCCTGCTTCTCGGTCGGCCTTGCAGGCCGGGATCTGGAACTCCAGCCGCTTCGAACCATTGTGCCCACCAGGGATCACCGGCATCGATAATCCGAAGTTTGAGAAGATCGGCCGGCGTGTGGACGCCGCCGATGCTGGCTGCCAGCGCTGGGCTCAGCATCGGCGTGAAGTTCATTTTCATCAACAAATGCGCCCGCAGCCCCGGCCAAGTTCCCCGCCCGTTGCGAATGGCGATGTCGGAAGGCTCACGGGAAAAATCGATGAGCGCGTCCGATGTGGCGAGCCGTACCGCGACATTTGGATGTTGCAGTTGAAATGAGCCGATATGGCGTGCAAGCCATTGCGAGGCGAAGGTCGGTGTCGAATGAATGAGGAGAGTGGTTTCGGCATCGCCGCTGACCGAAGCCATGGCCTCCTGCAGCATGCTGAAGGCTTCGGTCACCTTCGGCGCCAATCGCCCGCCGGCTTCAGTCAACTCGATCTGGCGCGTCCGCCGCAGGAACAGCGGCTCGCCGACATTCTCTTCCAGAAGCTTGATCTGATAACTGACGGCCGTCTGCGTCATGCCGAGTTCAGCGCCGGCGCGCGTGAAACTGCCGTGCCGGGCGGCGGCCTCGAAGACGCGCAGTGCATTCAGCGGAAACCGTTTCGACAGTTTCATGGATAAGTTCTCTTGATGCATACAGACGGTTGTTCGATTGGAATTTCAGCATTTTCGGCGGCAAACTGCAATCCACATCATCGATTGATTTGAGGTATCGTCATGGATTGCTATGCCGTCGAAGAGATGAATGCCCGGCCGTCAGCCTTGGCCCGTATGTTGGAAACATTGGCGCAGGTCTTCACAGGGGGCATGGAGCCTTCGTCCCGGCTGGATCTGGACGAGATGCCCGATCGGCTCAAGCGCGACCTCGGGTTTCTCGACGGGCGCGAGCCGCGTTACGAAGATGATCGGATGGCGTAGGCCGCGAAGGCCGTCAGCAGCTCGGCGGCCGTCATGGCGGCGATAACCTCCGGGCGCTTGTCCTTCACGGCAGCGCCGCCGATCGGCAGCGTCAGCCGATCGAGCAAGGCCTTGTCGCCGCCCTCGCGAGTCAGCCAGTGGGAGAAGGTCGCGCGCTTGGTCGCCGAGCCGATCATGCCGACATAGGCGAGATCGGTGCGGGCGAGCGCTTCCTTGGCGATCAGGAAATCGAGAGCGTGATCATGGGTCAGGATGACGATGGCTGAGCCTGCGGGAATCTCCTGCACCAGCGCTTCCGGCATTGGTGAAAGCACGGTCTTCGTCTCCGCCGGCAGGTTTGTCAGTTCCTCCTTACGGGTCTCGATCACCGTTACGGAAAGGGGCAGGGGGGCGAGCGCGGCGGCCAGAGCGTGCCCGACATGGCCTGCACCAAACAAATAGGTCTCCGGTCGGTGTTCCGCTTCGGTCGCCCGCTTGGCTTCAAGCTCTTCGAGCAATCGCGTCGTCATCTTCTGAAAGCGCAGTTGCGTGCGACCGCCGCAGCATTGGCCGATTTCCGGCCCGAGCGGTATGTCCATCACCTCCGCGCCATTGCCGGCCAGTAAATCCCGGGCGTTCTGGATCGCCAGAAATTCGAACTGCCCGCCACCGATCGTGCCCCAGATGGCGTTTTCGGAAACGAGCATGAAGGTTCCGGCCTCGCGTGGCGTTGAGCCCTGCGTTCCGATGATCTCGATGAGTATGGAGGAGGGGCGTGTCGCGAGAAATGCGCGGAAGTCGCTCCTGGGTATGACACCGGAAAGCACTTCGCGGACAGCCATCGTCACATCCCTTTCAGCCGCTCGACCGCCATCAGCACCCGTTCCGGCGTTGCCGGCGCGTCGAGCCGCGGGCAGACGCGGTAGTCCGCGACGCTTGCGACGGCCATGGACAGGGCCTCGAGTACCGAGATGCTGAGCATGAAGGGCGGCTCGCCGACCGCCTTGGAGCGGCCGATGGTTGCCTCGGCATTTTCGGACCATTCGGCAAGGTGGACGTTGAAGATCTTCGGCCGGTCGGAGGCGAGCGGGATCTTGTAGGTCGAAGGCGCATGCGTGCGCAGCCGTCCCTTATTGTCCCACCAAAGTTCTTCGGTCGTCAGCCAGCCCATGCCCTGCACGAAGGCGCCTTCGACCTGACCGATATCGATCGCCGGGTTTAGCGACCGGCCGACATCATGGAGGATATCGGTGCGGTCGATCAGATATTCGCCGGTCAGCGTGTCGATCGAGACTTCCGAGCAGGCGGCGCCATAGGAGAAGTAATAGAATGGCGTGCCGCGTCCTGCCTTGCGGTCCCAATGGATTTTCGGCGTCTTGTAGAAGCCGGCGGCGGAAAGCTGCACCCGAGCAAAATAGGCTTGTTTGATGAAATCCGGGAAAGGAATTTCCATGTCGCCGACCCGCACCCGGTTCGGCAGGAACTGTATTTCTTCGGCAGCGACGCCCCATTTTTCGGCAGCGAAGGCAACAAGCCGCTCCTTGATCTGGCGAGCGGCGTCGAAGGCTGCCATGCCGTTGAGATCGGAGCCGGAAGAGGCCGCGGTCGCCGACGTATTCGGTACCTTACCCGTGGTGGTGGCCGTGATCTTCACCCGGTCGATATCGACCTGGAAACTGTCGGCCAGCACCTGCGCCACTTTGGTGTAGAGGCCCTGGCCCATCTCGGTGCCGCCATGGTTCAGGTGGATCGAGCCGTCCTGGTAGATGTGCACCAGCGCGCCGGCCTGGTTGAAGGCGGTCATGGTGAAGGAGATGCCGAATTTCACCGGTGTCAGCGCAATGCCTTTGCGGATAAAGCGGCTGGAGCGGTTAAATTCGATGATGCCATTGCGCCGCGCCTGGTAGTCGGAGGATTCTTCCAATTCGTCGACGATGCGGTGGATGATGTTGTCCTCCACCTCCTGGTGATAGGGCGTCAACGTCCGGCCGGAGCCCGGCTGGCCATAGAAATTCTGACGGCGGATTTCCAGCGGGTCCTTGCCCAGCGCATAGGCGATCTCTTCGATGAAGCGCTCGCCGCCGACCATACCCTGCGGGCCGCCGAAGCCGCGGAAGGCGGTATTGGAAACAGTGTGCGTCTTCAGCGGTTTCGATACGAGATGCACATGCGGGTAGAAATAGCTCGAATCCGCATGGAACAACGCGCGGTCGGTGACCGGCCCGGAGAGGTCGGAGGAGAAGCCACAGCGGGCGGCATAGGTCGCGTCGACAGCGTGGATGCGGCCGTCATCGTCGAAGCCGATTTCGTAATCGACCAGGAAGTCATGGCGCTTGCCGGTGGCGGCCATGTCTTCGTCGCGATCGGGGCGGAATTTGATGGCGCGGCCAAGCTTCTTGGCGGCGACGGCGGCGAGCGCGGCAAATTGGTTGCCCTGTGTCTCCTTGCCGCCGAAGCCGCCGCCCATGCGACGCACATTGACGGTGACGGCATTGGACGGAATGTTGAGCACATGGCCGACGATGTGCTGGATCTCGCTCGGATGCTGGGTGGACGACCAGACGGCGACTTCGTCGTCTTCGCCGGGGATCGCCATGGCGATGTGGCTTTCGAGATAGAAATGCTCTTGGCCGCCGATGCGCATCTGCGCCTTGATGCGGTGCTTGGCGTTCGCCATCTCGGTTTCCGGCTCGCCGCGCTTCAGCGTCATCGGTTCGTAGACCAACGGCGCGCCATTGGCGAGCGCGCCGTCGATGTCACTCCAATGGGGCAGATCGCGATAGTCGATCTTGGCAAGGCGCGCGGCGCGGCGGGCCGCATCGCGGGTTTCGGCGATGACAGCGAAGATCGGCTGGCCGTGAAACTCGACCTTGGTGTCGGCGAGCAGCGGCTCGTCATGCATGCCGTTGGAGCTCGTGTCGTTCACGCCGGGAATATCCTTGGCGGTGAATACCCAGACGACGCCCGGATAGGCTTTCACGGCGGAGAGATCAATGCCGGCGATGTCCGCATGGGCGCGGTCGGAAAGGCCGAGTGCGCCATGCAGCAGACCCGCAGGTTCCGGCAGGTCGTCGATATAGTCGGCGGCGCCCGTCACGTGCTTGTGCGCCGAGTCGTGCTTCAGGGAAGCATGCATCGAGCCGTTGATGACCTTGCGTTCTTCAAAGGTGGATTTGTCCATGGTTAAGCCTCCACCGTTACGAAACGCTTCAATTCCTGCGGCGCACCGGCCGTTTCGAGATAGAAGCGGATGAGCAGGTTCTTGGCAGTCAACTGCCGGTATTCGGCGGTGGCGCGCCAATCGGTGAGCGGAGTGTAGTCAGCATCGAAGGCGGCGCGGGCGGATTCGACCGTCGTCTCCGTCCAAGGCTTGCCAATCAGTTCGGCTTCGACCGTGCGGGCGCGCTTCGGTGTGCCGGCCATGCCGCCGAAGGCAATGCGGATATCGGCGACGTTGCCGCCCGCATCCAACGCCAAATGGAAAGCGCCACAGAGGGCAGAAATATCCTCATCGCGGCGTTTGGAGATCTTGTAGACGGCGAAATGAGTGCCTTCGGCTGGGTAAGGCACGAAGACGCTTTCGACGAATTCACCGGGATTGCGGTCCTGCTTACCGTAATCGATGAAAAAGTCTTCCAGCGGCAAGGTGCGGGCGCCGGTAATGGAACGCAGTTTCACGGTCGCGCCGAGCGCGATCAGCGGTGGCGGCGTGTCGCCGATGGGAGAGCCGTTGGCGATGTTACCGCCGATCGTGCCCATGTTGCGTACCTGCTCGCCGCCGATGCGGTCGATCAGGCTCGCGACTGCCGGGATCTTTTCGGCCATGGCTGCAAACGCCTGGCTGTAGGTGACGCCGGCACCGATAGTCAGGCCGGTGTCTTCCACGATAATCTTCTGCAAGTCGGTCAGATGGTTGATGAAGACGACGGGGTCGAGCTTGCGCATCAGCTTGGTGACCCAGAGGCCGACATCGGTAGAGCCGGCAACGACGGTCGCTTTCGGCTCGTCGGCCAACACTTGCGCAAGCGCTGCGACTGAGCCCGGCACGATCAGGCGATCCTCGCCCGAGGTAACGGTGATGGTATCGCCGCCCTGCATGGCCCAGAGACGGGCGATGATGTCGGCTCTGGTCTTTTCAAGAGGATCGAACAGGGCGCTCGGGCGCGTCTGGCTCACCTGTTCGGCGGCCTTGACGATCGGCTCGTAACCGGTGCAGCGACAGAGATTGCCCTGCAGGGCTTTTTCGATCTGTGCCCGGCTCGGATTTTCGGTTGAAAGCCACAGGCCGTAAAGCGACATGACGAAACCCGGCGTGCAGAAACCGCATTGCGAGCCATGACAGTCGACCATGGCCTGTTGCACCGGATGCAGCGTGCCATCCTTGGCGGCCAGATGTTCGACCGTGACCACATGGGTGGCATGCAGCGATCCGACGAAACGGATGCAGGCATTGACCGACTCGTAGCGCAATCCGCCGTCGATCAGCCGACCGACCAGTACGGTGCAGGCGCCGCAATCGCCTTCCGCGCATCCCTCTTTCGTGCCCGTCAAGTGCCGGTTGAGACGCAGGAAGTCGAGGAGCGTCTCAGTCGGGCGCAGGCTGGAAAGTGAAATATCCTCGCCGTTGAGGATAAAGCGGATGCTGTCGTTCATGTCGTTCCCAATTATTTTGGTCTTCTAGAGCCGGACACGCCCCAGCGCATCCGGCCCTAACCTTGTATGGTTATTCCGCAGTCCAGCCACCGTCAATCGAGACGTGCGTGCCGGTGACCTGACGTGCATCGTCGCTGGCAAGATAGATCGACAATGACGCGATCTCTTCGGCCTTGACGAATTCATGCGTGGGCTGCGCCTTGAGGATGACCTCGTTCTTGACCTGCTCTTCAGTCATGCCGCGCGCCTTGGCCGTATCCGGGATCTGCTTTTCGACAAGAGGGGTCAGGACATAGCCGGGGCAGATGGCGTTGACGGTGACGCCGAATTCGGCAAGCTCCAGTGCCGCAGTCTTGGTCAAACCCATAATACCATGTTTTGCCGCGACATAGGCGGACTTGAAGGGTGAGGCGACGAGGGCGTGGGCCGAGGCGATGTTGATGATGCGGCCGTATTTCTTTCCCTTCATCAGCGGAATGGCGGCGCGCATCGTGTGGAACGAGCTCGACAGGTTGATTGCAATGATCTGGTCCCACTTCTCGAGCGGAAAGTCCTCGATCTTTTCCACATGCTGGACGCCGGCATTGTTGACGAGGACGTCGACGCTGCCGAAGGTCGAATTGGCGGTCGCGATCAGGTCGGCGATTTCGGCGGGCTTGGTCATGTCGGCCGGATGATAGATTACCTTGCCGCCGCCCGAGACTTCGAGCCTGTTTCTGATCGCGTCGATCTCTTCGGGCTTTCCGAAGCCGTTGAGGACGATGTTTTCACCTTTCGCAGCGAAAGCGGTCGCGATGGCGAGGCCGATACCGCTTGTAGAACCGGTGACAACGACTGTTCTTGCCATGATTTTCTCCTTGGACGGCGCGGCTGTTGTTGCAGCGCAATAGCGGCTTTGAGGTTAGTCCCAAATCGCCGGACATGGCAATCGCACCGCAGCAAGACTCTTTTGCGACAGTTCGCTTCATATATTCGCGAGCTGGAATAAAGAATTTTCGGCAAAAATTTCGTTTTGCTTTCTTTTCACATTCGTTTTGCTGCCGTATCTGTTGTTTCGAGATGGGAACAATCCGGGAGGAATGCATGAGCGGTTATGTCTTGGCGATCGACCAGGGGACAACGTCGACGCGGGCTATCGTTTTTGACGGTGACATGAAGATTGCCGGTGTCGACCAGAAGGAGTTCACGCAGCACTATCCGCAACCGGGTTGGGTCGAGCATGATCCGGAGGAAATCTGGGCTTCCGTCGTTTCGACTGTCAAGAAGGCGATCGAGGCTGCCGGCATCACCGCGAAGGACATCGCCGCTCTCGGCATCACCAACCAGCGCGAAACCGTCGTGGTGTGGGACCGTGCGACCGGCAAGCCGATCCACAATGCCATCGTCTGGCAAGACCGCCGTACCGCGAGCTATTGCGAGAAGCTGAAGCGGCAGGATCTGGAAAAGCTCTTCACCCGCCATACCGGACTGCTGCTCGATCCCTATTTCTCCGGCACGAAGCTTTCGTGGATGCTTGCCAATGTGAAGGGCGCCCGCGCGCGCGCCGCCAAGGGCGAACTCTGCTTCGGCACCATCGACACCTTCCTGATCTGGCGCCTGACCGGCGGCAAGAGTTTCGTCACCGATGCGACGAATGCCTCGCGGACGTTGATGTACAATATCGGCAAAAATGAATGGGACGAGGACCTGCTTGAGATCCTGCGCGTTCCCGCGGCGATGCTGCCGGAGGTGAAAGACTGCGCGGCCGATTTCGGCGTCACCGATCAAGCGCTCTTCGGAGCGGCAATCCCCATTCTCGGCGTCGCCGGCGATCAGCAGGCGGCGACCATCGGCCAGGCCTGCTTCGAGCGCGGCATGATGAAATCCACTTACGGCACCGGCTGCTTCGCGCTGCTCAATACCGGCACGGACATGGTGCGTTCGAAAAACCGCCTGCTGACCACCATCGCCTATCGCTTGAACGGTGAAACGACCTATGCGCTGGAAGGCTCGATCTTCATCGCGGGAGCGGCCGTGCAATGGCTGCGCGACGGACTGAAGGCGATCAAGCACGCCGCCGATTCCGATGGTTGGGCGGAAAAGGCCGATCCGATGCAGGAGGTCTATCTCGTGCCGGCCTTCACCGGTCTCGGCGCGCCGCATTGGGATCCGGATGCTCGCGGCGCGATCTTTGGGTTGACGCGCAATACCGGCCCGGCGGAAATCGTCCGCGCCGCGCTGGAGGCGGTCTGCTACCAGTCGCGCGACCTGCTGGACGCCATGCACAAGGATTGGCGCAATGGCAGTGGCCGGGAGACGGTGCTGCGAGTCGACGGTGGCATGGTCGCTTCTAACTGGACGATGCAACGGCTCGCCGACCTGCTCGACGCGCCGGTCGACCGTCCCATCATCCTGGAAACCACCGCACTTGGCGCCGCCTGGCTTGCCGGCAGCCGCGCCGGCGTCTGGCCGGACCGTCAGAGCTTTGCCAAGGCCTGGGCCCGCGACCGGCGCTTCGAGCCGGATATGGACGAGAAAACGCGAAGCGCAAAGCTCAAGGGATGGAAAGACGCGGTGGCGCGCACATTGAGTACGAGGTGAGCGCTGTAAAAGCGGCCGATGGATCACCTAAGGTTTGATTATGTAAGATATTTTTATTTTCCTAATGTAAGTCGAAGCAGCGATAGTGCACCGCGCGAATGGGTCGGCAGTCCGCTGCCGAAATGGGGTTGGATTCGACTGTTTTTCGATGAAAGCCCTTTGGGAACATCAAGGCGAGGCATGACTGTTAATCCTACGGAATTGAAGCGACATTTTTATCGAAGCGTCAAATACTGGCTTTGCCGGCCGAAACCTCCGACGCTTATCGAGCCGTTTTCCGGACCCGTTCTCGTGGTCGGATCGGCGCCGGTGTCGCATAAGCCCGCGGATTTCGACGGGACCTTCAAGGTCATCACCATCAATGGCTCGCAGGTCGTCACAAGGGCATGGGGCATCGACGTGCCAGACGTTACCTTCGTTCAATTCAACCAGATCGAGGGAACGAATACGAATGCCGTCGAAGTCCGCCGCGTCCTCAACGGCCAGCGGACAAAGAAGCTTTACATTCTGCTTTGGCGAAAGGGCCTCGAGCGGCTGGAGAAAGGGCTGAAGGCCTTCGACTATCGCTACGACAATCTTGAAATCGTCGATCGCTACAAGCGCATGGCGCTTCTCGACCGCGTCGGCGGGGTCAAATGCAGCGAACTGGGTGCGGACGATAAATGTTCGAACGGCATCAATGCGGTACTTTTCGCCCTCTATAACGGCGCTACCGCGGTGATTATTACCGGCATCAACCCGGATTCCGGCGGGCACATCTACAACCAGGCAAATCTGGCCCGGCTGCACATTCAAAGGGATCGGGAAATTTTGCTGCGGTTGATGGAGCGGGGTTATCCGGTCTTTACTGCCGATCCAACCGTATCGGCGTCCCTCGGATTGCCATTATGGGAAGGCAAGGCGTCGGCCCGGCAGCATGCGCAGGCATCCGCGAATGCCGCGGAGCAGGCCTCCAAAGGGGTTAATCTCTTGACTCCATCGCTGCGTTAATCGCGCAATCATTCGTCTTACTGACGAATGAGGAGATCGGCCATGGTGTCCGTGACCGTTGAATTGCGCAATGTGGAGGATACGCAGGCGGCATTGGGCTGGGCCGGCGGCCATACCGTCGTCGTCGACCGTCCGCCAGGTCGTGCCGGCGGGCAGGGGCTCGGCTTCAACGGCGCCCAATTATTGGGATTGGCGATCGGCGGGTGTTTCTACAACGACCTGCAGTACATCGCCGCCGATATGGGTGTCGAGTTGAGAAAAATCGCGATCTCCGTGCGTGTCGACTTGGAAAGCGATCTGTCATTTACCAAAGCTGCGACACTGACGGTGTCATGCGAGATGCTTGACGGTTCCAATCCGCAGCCGGTTATCGACGAGGCCAAGGCCCGGTGCATGGTCAGCAATTCGCTGAAGAGGGGAATTCCGGTCGCAATCGAGGCGGCTGCGTAAACGCGGGACCGAAGGCTGACGCCGGTCATCGTTCCGTGGCAAAATCCAGGCATGGAATCACCTAATCGCGCCGAAATCGATCACGTTCTGACGCCGCCGCTACTCCGGCCCGGCGATAAAATCCGTTTTGTTTCGCCCGCAAGCCCGCCCGACAGGGATCTCGTTTTGAGGCAGGCCGAGACGCTGAGGGGCTGCGGGCTCGAAGTCGATTTCGGCGAGCATGCATTTTGTAAGCGCGACTATCTTGCCGGAACGGATGAGGAGCGGCTCACGGATTTCAATGCGGCGCTCCGTGATCCCGAGGTCCGGGCGATCTTTACCACGCGCGGCGGCAAGGGCTCTTACCGCATCGCCGACCGCCTGGATTTCGACGCAGCGCGGCGTGATCCGAAGTTTCTCGTCGGTTTCAGCGATATCACCATACTGCATCTCAGCCTGTGGAAGCACTGCCGGCAGGTTGGTGTGCATGGTGCGCTTTTCATTCATGGCGACGAGCAGGATGTCAGCGTCGAAACCAGCGATTCCCTTCGCCTGTTGGTGATGACTTCAGAGGATATCGTCATCCGCTCGCGCCCGCACGAACCCACGTCGGCCTTGACGACCGAGGGAGCGGTCACCGGACGATTGATCGGCGGCAATCTCGATATGGTCGCAACTGCGGCCGGCTGGGCCTTGCCGGATTTGCACGGCGCCATCCTGTTGCTCGAAGCTGTCAACATGCACCGCGGACAGGTGGACCGACAACTGACGATGTTGCGCAAGGCAGGGCATTTGAACGACCTGGCAGGCATCGCGATCGGTCAGTTCACCGGCTTCGAATTCGATCGCCGCTTCTCCGTCATCGATATCCTGCGCGAGCATCTCGATACGCTCGGCGTGCCGGTCCTCGGCGGCCTGCCGCTTGGGCACGGGCATAGCCCGCTGAACGTACCGATCGGCGCAGCGGCCATTCTCGATGCACAAGCGGGGACGCTGACGATCCGGCGCGGCGATGCATAGTTTTTTGCCGCGATAATTTTTGACGCGGCTTGTCGGCGCGGGCGATACTCCCTCGTCTTACATGAGAAGGAGGTCCTCATGCTCTATGCGATCCTATGCTACAACGACGAAGACGCCGTGTTTTCCTGGACCAAGGAAGAAGAACAGGCGACGATGGACCGGTTGCGGGCGGTGCAGGCGCCGCTTGGCGAAGCCGGCAAGCTCGGTCCGGTCGCCCGTCTGATGCCGACGACGGCGGCAACGACACTGCGCAAGGGCAAGAACGAGCCGCTCGTCATCGATGGGCCCTTCGCGGAAACGAAGGAACAATTGCTCGGCTTTTATGTCATCGACTTTGAGACACTCGACGAGGCGATTGAATTTTCAAAGAAACTCGCCGTCGCCAACCCGGGCGCCGGCTCTTATGAAATTCGTCCGCTTTATGTCTTTAAACCGGGGACGATCGCAACATGACGGACCTCGCCTGGATCGATATCGCATTCACCAACGCCCGGCCGCAGGTGCTCGGTGCGCTGCTGCGATACTTCCGCAATCTCGATATTGCCGAAGAGGCGTTTCAGGAAGCTTGCCTCAGAGCATTGAAGACATGGCCGGATAAGGGGCCGCCGCGTGATCCCGTCGCCTGGCTGATCTTCGTCGGCCGCAATAGCGGCATCGACGCGGTGCGCAAACAGTCGAAGACGCAAGGCTTGCCGGACGAGGAGGTGATCTCTGATACCGGTGACGCCGAAAGCGATCTCGCTGAGCGGCTAGACGGCTCCAACTATCGTGACGATATTCTGCGGTTGCTGTTCATCTGCTGTCATCCGGATCTGCCGGCGACGCAACAGATCGCGCTGGCGCTGCGCGTCGTCTCCGGTCTTACGGTGGCCCAGATCGCCCGTGCCTTTCTCGTCAGCGAAAGTGCGATGGAGCAGCGTATTACCCGCGCCAAAGCGCGTGTTGCGGCCGCCGGTGTACCTTTCGAGACGCCGGGTGCGGTCGAGCGGGCCGAGCGCGTGGCGCTCGTCAGCGCCATGATCTATCTCATCTACAACGAGGGTTACTCCGCCGGTGGGCCGGGCCGCGAAGCGTCTGCCTTTGCCGATGAGGCGATCCGGTTGGGGCGGCTGTTGCTGCGCATCTTTCCGGCGGAACCCGAGATCATGGGTCTGCTGGCGCTGATGCTGCTGCAACAATCGCGGAATGCCGCCCGTTTCGATGCAGACGGCCAGATCATCCTGCTGGAGGATCAGGACCGGTCGCTCTGGAGCCGCACATTGATCGACGAGGCGCTTGCCTTGCTCGACAAGGCAATCCGCCATCGCCGACCCGGCCCCTATCAGGTTCAGGCCGCCATTGCCGCGCTGCATTCGCGCGCCAAGCGGGCCGAGGATACGGATTGGGCGGAGATCGATCTGCTCTATCAGACGCTGGAGCGGTTGAATCCGTCGCCGGTTGTCTCGCTGAACCGCGCAGTCGCCATCGCCAAGCTTAAAGGGCCAGAGGAGGCGTTGGCACTGGTCGAGGCACTGGCGGACAAACTCGATTGCTATTTTTACTTTCACGGGCTTCGGGGCGGTCTGCTTGCGCAGTTGGGCCGGTCGCACGAGGCGCATTTGGCCTTCGACCGTGCAATCGCGCTTGCCCGATCGCCCGCAGAAGCCGCCCATATCCGTCATCAGCTCGACCGCCTGGCCGTGCCTGCTCCGGCAACTGCAAAATAATCAGAAAAATCCGCTCTTCCATGTCGGAAGGAGGCTGCTGTCAGCGTCCTTGAGGCACAGGCCGATCAGGCTGTTTCAAACGGGCTAGTGCACCGATCAACAGACGGCGCTGGCGGCGAAGATCTGAATTCCTGATTCAATTCCGGGGGATAGAGTAATGTTCTATGAAATGGAATCACCATCCAGCTCGCGGGTGCAGCGTGTGGCCGGCATGATCCTCAGCGGCTTGGTTATCGCCTTTCTTGTTTTCGACGGCGCGATCAAGCTCATTCCTTTGCCTGTGGTTACGGAGACCATGGCGGCGCTCGGCTATTCCGCCGATCCGGCTTTGGCGCGGCTGCTTGGCGCGATCACGCTCCTCTGCGCTGTGCTCTATGCCATTCCGGCGACATCTGTCCTCGGGGCGATCCTCCTCACCGGCCTGCTTGGTGGGGCGATGGTGACGCATCTGAGAGTGGGCAGCCCCGTGTTCACGCACCTGCTGTTCGGTCTTTATCTCGGCATCATCGCCTGGGGTGGGCTTTATCTTCGTTATGAAGCGGTTCGGAAAATGATTCCGTTTATGCGTTGAAGCTGTTGAATTTAGGATAGATTTGATATGCCTCGCTGCCTTATCCGTTCGGGGAGCGAGCCATGCCGCAAGTCACTATCGCACCAGTCAGGCAGTCCGACGCCGGCGAACTGATCGCGGCGAATGTCGAGAGCCGCGCATACCATGCACCATGGGCCTATCCCTTTGTGGATCGCGATGGCTTCGATGCCTGGTTCGGGCAGACCGTTACGGGATCCAATATCGGCCTCGTCGCGCGCGATGCCGGTTCGGGCGGTATCATCGGCGTGGTCAATATCAGCCAGATGGTATGGGGCGGTTTCCGCAGCGCCTTTCTCGGCTATCACGGCATGGTGGCCTTTGCCGGCCAGGGTTTCATGACCGAGGCATTGCGGCTGGCGGTCGCCCATGGTTTCGACGATATCGGCTTGCATCGGCTGGAGGCCAATATTCAGCCCGCGAACCATGCCTCTATTGCGTTGGTGCAAAGGCTTGGCTTCCGTAAGGAAGGATTCTCACCCAAATATCTGAGGATCGGCGGCGTCTGGTGCGATCATGAACGCTGGGCTTTGCTGGCCGACGATCCGCGCCTTTGATGTTCAACATCAAAGGCTTTCGAGGTCGATTCCGAAGCGACAGGCAAGCTGTTGAATTCAGATTCGAATTAGAGGTTGGTATCAACATTCTCGAACAAACCGTTCGACAATTCATATTTGCGGTATCAGCCTCGTCTTCCTATTTCGTCCGTCAACGACAGATGGGATTTTTATCATGGAACTTGGTCTCTATACCTTCGCGGACGTCGATACCAATCCTGCTCTCAACAAGGGTGCGGAGGCGGCGCGTCGCCTGAAGAATTTGATCGAGGAGATCGAGCTGGCCGATCAGGTCGGTCTCGATGTCTTCGGGCTCGGCGAGCATCATCGGCCGGATTATGCAGCATCGGCTCCGGCCGTCGCCCTTGCGGCGGCTGCGGTAAAGACGAACAATATCCGGTTGACCAGCACCGTGACGGTGCTGAGTTCGGACGATCCGGTGCGCGTATTCCAGCAGTTCTCGACGCTCGACCTCATTTCGAACGGTCGTGCCGAGATCATGGCGGGGCGGGGCTCGTTCATCGAGTCATTTCCGCTCTTTGGTTATAATCTCGAAGATTACGACCAGCTTTTCGAGGAAAAGCTCGATCTGCTGTTGGCGATCCGCGAGAGCGAGCAGGTGAACTGGACGGGCAAACTCCGCGCGCCGATTCATGGGCGAGGGGTCTATCCCCGACCGCTGCAGGATCCGTTGCCAATCTGGGTGGCGGTCGGCGGCACGCCGCAGTCGGTCGCGCGCGCCGGGGCTCTTGGCCTGCCGATGGCGCTCGCCATCATCGGCGGCGAGCCGCGCCGGTTTGCGCCGCTCATCGATCTCTACCACGAGGCTGCCCGCCGCGCTGGGCAGGATGCAGCCAAGCTCAAAACCAGCATCAATGTTCACGGTTTCGTAGCCGATACGACCGAGGCCGCCGCCGATCAGTTCTACGGCCCGCAGGCCGAGGTGATGAACCGGATTGGCCGCGAGCGCGGCTGGGGACCGACAAGCCGGGCGCATTTCGACCAATCGCGCGGGCCGCATGGTGCGCTCTTCGTCGGCGATCCCGAAGTCGTTGCCGAGAAGATCATCGCTCATCACAAGCTGTTCAAGAATGACCGCTTCCTGCTGCAGATGGCGATCGGCACGATGCCGCATGAGCAGATCATGCGCGGCATCGAACTTTACGGCACGAAAGTCGCACCGCTGGTCAGAAAGGCATTGACTGCAGAAAGCGAAGAGGCGAAAGCGACGGCTTGAGTGCTTGTCTCAACGGACGCATGCCAGCCGGAAGCTTTGAATGATCATCTCGAACGACGACGAACTGACCAAGCTGAAAGAGATCGGCCGCATCTGCGCTAACGCCATACAGGCGATGGCGGCGGCGCTGGAGCCGGGCATCACCACGCTGGAACTCGATAATATTGGCCGCAAGGTGCTGGACGATGCCGGCGCCCGCTCGGCGCCGGAACTTGTTTACAAATTTCCCGGCGCCACCTGCATCAGCGTCAATGAGGAAGTGGCGCATGGCATTCCCGGTGCGCGGGTGATTCAGGCAGGCGATCTCGTCAATCTCGATGTTTCCGCGGAGAAGGATGGTTTCTTCTCCGATACCGGCTCGTCCTTTGCTGTGCCGCCTGTCAAGCCGAAGATCGAGCGCCTTTGCCGCGATGGCAAACGGGCGCTTTGGGTCGGGCTGAACCAGGTGCGCAGCGGCGCGCCGTTCTCGAAGATCGGCCACGCCGTCGGCGCTTTCGCCCAGAAGAACCGCTATACGCTGGTCGCCAATCTCGCCAGCCACGGCATCGGCCGTTCGCTGCATGAGGAGCCGGCGGAGGTGTCTACCTGGGCCGATCCCGACGAGACCCGCATCATGCAGGACGGTCTCGTCTTCACCGTCGAGCCATTCCTGTCGCTCGGCGCAAGTTGGGCGGAGGGCGGCGACGATGCCTGGACGCTCTATGCCGATCCGCGCGCGCCCACGGTTCAGTTCGAGCACACCGTCGTCGCCACCCGCAACGGACCGATGATCCTGACCTTGGCGGACAACTGAGGGATTAGACCTCAGTCTTCCGACTTCGTCTCGCCGCGGATGATATCGGCGGCGGCGCGTTCGAGAATGGCCGCGATGCGCGCGCCTTCAGCCTTGCTCCATGGATATTTCGAGCGAAGTGCCGAGCGCAGAAGCTGACGTGCGAGGTGAACATCACCGGCATCCCGACCGAACGGGCCTTCACGACCTTCATCGTCGCCGGGTTCCTCGCCGCCAAAGACGCGCCGGACATGCGCCATCTTCTCGCCGATCGCGCTGAGCTTGGCGAGCGTCGCCTCGACCAGCGCCTGGTTTTCCTCGACGCGCTTCTGACCGCTTTCGGTGATGCGGTAAAGCTTCTTCGTGCCGGTCGCTTCGACTTCGGCAAGGCCCGTCTCTTCCAGATAGGTGAGGGCGGGGTAGATGACGCCGGGGCTCGGCACATAGAAGCCGCCGGAGCGTTCTTCCAGGGTCTTGATCAGTTCATAGCCATGGCGCGGCTGCTCGGAAAGCAGGGCGAGAATGATGAGCTGCAGATCAGCGGCATCGAATTTCCGGCCGGTGCGAAAACCGCCGCCGAACATGCCGCCCTTGAAGCCTCTCATGAAGTCTCTCCTGTGCCTCCCGTGTGAATCACGGCTTTCGCCATGTCGTAGGATATATGCCTCGATGGTGTCAAAGCTATCGCCGCACATGCGATCTCTAAAGCCTCTCATTATGTTTCTCCTTCGATGATGAGGGTTTATATCGTTCGTCATGTCGTAAGATATATATCGTAAGATAGAATTCTGCAAGAGGGCGCGGGATTTTTGCTGTGAAGGGGTTGCCGGATCTCTGAACGGCGACAGGTTGGCCTTCCTAAAATGGGAAACCGCGGCTGAACAATCGCATCACGATCATGGGATAAGCGATTACATCTATGTAAGAATAGCCAAGGCCGGTTGCCGCCTCTAGCGAAGTGCCTTAGGTTCGCCGCGAATAAACGTCATTGCGGTCGCTGACCCAATCAAGAAAGCTTGCCTCCCGTGTTTCACTCTTTCTTCCCCCAGCCAAAGCTGTTCTTCACCTCGATGGTGGTCTGGACGATCCTCTGCATAGCAGTCTGGTATGCGTCTCTTTCCGATTTGGGGACACATCTGGGTTTCGTCATGCCCCCAGAAGGGCAGGAGCCCTATGACCTCAGCTATTTCGTGTTGTGGGGGAATCTCTGGTTCTACGGGTTTTTCTTTTTATGCACCGCGATTTTCTGTGGGGCATGGCACATCAAAGCCTGGGATCATCCCTGGAAGCTCTGGTCGATCTGGGGCTCGGCGCTGATTATTCTGGTCACCTATTTCGGTGTCCAAGTGTCCGTCGTCGTCAATAACTTCCGCCGTCCGTTCGGGGACCTCTTGCAGGCTGCGCTTACGAAGCAGCCTGGGGTGACGGTCGAGAGTTTCTACACGTTGATGATAATCTTCGCGCAGATCGCCTTCCTCAGCATGTTTGTTTCCATCCTGACGGACTTCTACACCAGCCATTATATCTTCCGCTGGCGTACGGCGATGAACAGCTTCTACATGTCGAAATGGGAAAAGCTGCGTCACATCGAAGGCGCTTCGCAGCGTGTGCAGGAAGATACGATGCGCTTTTCCAGCACCCTGGAAGGATTGGGCATCAGCCTGATCAACTCGGTGATGACGCTGATCGTCTTTCTGCCGATTCTGCTTGCGCTTTCGAGCTATGTCACCGAACTGCCGATCATCGGCAAGATTTCCCATTCGCTCTTCTGGTTGGCGCTCTTCTGGTCGGCTTTCGGCACAGTGTTGCTGGCGGTTGCCGGCATCAAGCTGCCCGGCCTGAATTTTAAGAACCAGCGTGTGGAAGCAGCTTACCGCAAGGAGCTCGTCTACGGCGAAGATAACGGCGAGCGTGCGCAGCCGGCGACAGTCGGAGAACTCTTCGCGAACGTCAGGCGGAACTATTACCGCATTTACTTCCACTACGTCTATTTCAACGTCGCCCGCTATTTCTATCTGCAGGCCGACTCGATGTTCGTGTTGTTCATGCTGGTTCCGACTTTTGTCGCCGGGGCGATCACCTACGGCATATACCAACAGATCGCGACCGCCTTCGGTCAGGTCAGCAACTCGTTCCAGTATCTCGTCAATTCCTGGACGACGATCATCGAGCTCCTGTCAATCCACAAGCGCCTCAAGGCCTTCGAAGCGGCGATCGATGACGAGCCGCTGCCGAAGATCGACCAGAGCTATCTGGAGCGCGAGACCGGCATCGTGCATGTTGACGGCTGACGAAAAAAAAGGCTCCGGAAACGGGGCCTTTTCAATGACGACTGTGGTGGGGAAGTGAGGGCGTCAGGCTGAAAGGATAATCGAGGAGCTTCCGTTTGCCGCGCCGCCGGCCCTTCGCTTCGGCTCAGGGCGTTCATCGCTGCAATCGACTCACAGAGTCGATTGCTCGGGCTTCGCACAATCGCTCCTCACCCCTGCTGCAGCTTGCCGCGCGCCGCGATCAATGGGATTGCCTCGGAATAGCTGACGCAAGCGACTCCGTCCTTATGGCAGACGTCGCTGACGAAGCGGTCCAGCGCCCGCCAATAGGCGCCGTCGTTCATTTCCACAAAATGGAAGCCGAACTGCACCGGAATGCGGTCGCCTTCATATTGTTTGGCGAAGGCGGCTTCGAAAGCATCGAAAGTGCGGTCTTCGAAGGCCTTGGAATCCGCCTTGTCTTCGACGCCCTTGGAATGGTGGACATAGAGATTATAGTCCATGCCGATCACCAGATGGTGGTCGGAACCTTCGGGGATCAGCGGCAGGCCGAAGCGGTAGATGCCGTCGACTACCTGCGGCAAAGCCGGGCCCTTGGTCACGAGGCTGGCGTCGTACTGGAACCCCATGGCTTTTTCGGCCGGCACCAGGCCGTCGCTGGTCGAAAGATAGGGCGCGCGGAAGCCCTTGACGTCTTTCGTCGCAAATTCCTGCCAGCCCGGCGGCTCCTTGTCCGCTTCGCCGACGTTCTTCCACGCGTCGCGCAGCGCGATGCGTGCGTTCATGAATTCCTGCTGCCAGTCCGCCGATGTCCACTTCTTGCCGTCGAAGTGGCCGCAGGCGTGGCTGGAAATATCATGGCCTTCGAGATGCGCGCCCCAGATATTGGCGATACGCGTGCGCACGTCGTCGTCGCTCTTGGCGAAGCCGACGTTCGATTTGCCGGCTTTCTGTCCCGGCGCCTGATAAGCCTTGGCCTGATCGTGGTTCATCAGGAAGGTGCAGGAGAGGAAATAGGTGAAATGCGCGCCGTTGCGCGACGCGATCTCGCGGCTCTTCGTCCACAGCGCATTGTCATGCGCGCCGTCGAACGAGATCATCACCAATTGCTTCGGCTTTTCCTGGGCCTCGGCGATCGCGGGCAGGGCAAGGGAAAGGGCGAGGGAGGCGAAAGAGACAAAACGAAACATGGGCACCGCGAAAATTGTTGAAGTGGGCACGAGTTCATCCGCAATCCTTTTCACGCTTTTCACTGCGCAAACCTGCGGTTCGGAGGTCATGCCGGGCTTTCTCGTCTCCGTGCCGATCAAATGCGGCAAAGCTGCGGTCCCGCTGGCAATTTTTCGCCATAGTCGATACTGGTGTCTTCATAAGACACGAACGGGATTTCACTCATGTCACTGCTGATCCTTGGCATCATTCTTTTCCTTGGCATTCATCTGATCCGCGTCGTGATACCCGGTTTCCGTCGCTCGATGATTTCGAGCATCGGCGAGGGCGGCTGGAAGATCGGCTATTCGATCGCCAGCATCGTCACGCTGATTCTGTTGATCTACGGCTTCGGGCAAGCGCGCGACTCGACCCCGATCTGGTCTCCGCCCTTCTGGATGAGCCATATCACTATTTTGCTAATGCTTTTTGCACTGATCTGTCTCGTCGCTTCGCTGCTGCCAGCCGGGTATATCGCCGTCAGGACGAAGCATCCGATGGTGCTGTCGGTGAAGATCTGGGCCTTTGCGCATCTGCTTTCCAATGGCGATGGCGCAGCCATGCTGTTGTTTGCCGCCTTCCTGGCTTGGGGCGTCATCATGCGGATCTCGCTGAAGCGGCGCGAACGTGCGGGCGAGATCTCGCTGCGGCCCTTCGTTTCGGCGAAATACGATCTTTATGCCGTTGTCATCGGTATCGTGGTCTGGGGATTGATCATTTGGAAGCTGCACGAGTGGATTATCGGGGTTTCGCCGCTCGTTATGTGATGATTTCTGCCATTCCCCCTTACAACGGCCGCAAAATGGAGTAGAAGGCCCCACTACCCATAAGCTCTTTGCAATATTTTGGCCTGGGCCGGAGACGAGAATGGCATTCAACGACGATAGCTTCATCCGCGAGGTGAACGAAGAACTGCGTTCGGACCAGTTGCGGTTCGTATGGCGCCGTTTTGGCCGGCTTATCATCGGTGGCGCCGTGCTTATCGTTCTCGGCACGGCCGCCTTTAGCGGCTATCGCTACTGGTCAGGACGCCAGGCCGGCAGCAGCGGTGATCAGTTCATCTCCGCGCTGACGCTGGCGGATCAGAACAAGACGGACGAAGCGCTGGCCGCGTTGGCGACCATCGAGAAGAGCGGCAGCGGTTCCTATCCGCTGCTGGCGCGCATGCGCGCTGCCACACTGCAGGCGCAGAAGGGCGATACGGCCGGTGCGATTGCTGCCTTCTCGGCGATCGGCAAGGAGTCCGGTGTTCCGGCCGTAATCCGGGATGCGGCTCGCCTGCGTGCGGCCTATCTGCTTGTCGATACGGGCACGTATGACCAGGTTGCCGCCGAGGCCCAGGAGTTGGCCGTGCCGGCAAACGCTTTCCGGCATTCCGCACGTGACGTGTTGGGTCTTGCCGCCTACAAGGCCGGCGATTTCGCCAAGGCGCGTCAATGGTTCCAGGCGATCGTCGACGATCCCCAGAGCCCGCGCAATGTCGGCAACCGCGCCCAGATGCTGCTCGATCTCATCACCGCATCCGGCAAGGCACCGGTCGCTAAAGGCTGAAGGGTAAATCACTAAATGAGTTTCACGGTCGCGATCGTCGGTCGCCCGAATGTCGGCAAGTCCACTCTTTTCAACCGTTTGGTTGGCAAGAAGCTGGCGCTCGTCGATGACACGCCGGGTGTAACGCGCGACCGCCGTCCTGGCGATGCGCGCCTCGTCGATCTTCGTTTTCGCATTGTCGATACCGCTGGTCTCGAAGAAGCCGACGAAGAGACGCTGGAAGGCCGCATGCGTGCCCAGACGGAGGCTGCGATCGATGAAGCAGACCTGACGCTGTTCGTCGTCGACGCCAAGATGGGTTTGACCCATGTCGACAAGACGCTCGCAGAAATGCTGCGCAAGCGCGGACGTCCGGTGGTTCTCGTCGCCAACAAATCGGAAGCGCGAGGCTCTGACAGCGGCTTCTATGACGCTTTCACGCTCGGCCTTGGCGAGCCTTGCCCGATCTCTGCCGAACATGGCCAGGGTATGATGGATCTGCGCGACGCTATCGTCGAGGCGCTCGGCCATGAGCGTGCCTTTCCGCCGAGAGAGGATGAGGCGGAGACGAATGTCAGCATTCCGCGCCCTGCCATGGGTGAGGACGGTGAAGAGATCGACGAAGAGCCGGCCTATGACGACACGCGGCCGTTGCGTGTCGCCATCGTCGGCCGCCCGAATGCCGGCAAGTCGACGCTGATCAATCGTTTCCTCGGCGAGGACAGGCTGCTGACCGGTCCGGAAGCCGGAATTACCCGCGACTCGATCTCGGTCGATTGGAGCTGGCGCGGCCGTACCGTGAAAATGTTCGATACCGCCGGCATGCGCCGCAAGGCCAAGGTGATTGAAAAGCTCGAAAAGCTCTCCGTCGCCGATGCACTGCGCGCCATTCGTTTCGCCGAGACCGTAGTCATCGTCTTCGACGCCACCATTCCCTTCGAGAAGCAGGATCTTCAGATCGTCGATCTCGTCGTCCGCGAGGGCCGGGCCGCCGTGCTTGCCTTCAACAAGTGGGACATGATCGAGGATCGCCAGGCAGTGCTTGCCGACCTGCGCGAAAAGACCGACCGGCTGCTGCCGCAGGCGCGCGGTATTCGCGCCGTTCCGATTTCCGGTCAGACGGGCGAGGGATTGGACCGGTTGATGCAAGCGGTCGTCGATACCGACAAGGTCTGGAACAAGCGCGTGTCCACCGCCAAGCTCAATCGCTGGCTGGAGACACAGCAGGTTCAGCATCCGCCACCGGCGGTTTCCGGCCGGCGTATCAAGCTGAAATACATGACCCAGGTGAAGGCGCGCCCGCCGGCCTTCATGATTTCCTGCACCCGCTCGGATGCGCTGCCGGAATCCTATGTGCGCTACCTGATCAACGGCCTGCGGGAAGATTTCGCCATGCCGGGCGTGCCGATCCGCATCCATTTCCGCTCGTCGGACAATCCTTACGAGACCAAAAAGAAGCGATGACGGCCTGAGGGATCAGGCCGCGTTCTTACTGAGCGCTTCGCGCAGCTTGATGATTTCCGCTTTCAACCGTGTCAGCTCGTTCGCCGTGGTATCCGATGCATCCAGGATACAAGCGGGGATGCCGGTGGCCTTCTTCTTCAAACCGACGCCTTCGCTGGTCAGGCTGATCAGCACCTGACGCTCATCTTCCTTGCTGCGGGTGCGCTGAATGAAGCCGGCGGCTTCCAGGCGCTTCAGCAGCGGCGTTAGTGTACTTGATTCCAGGAAAAGCTTTTCGCCGATACCGCCGACGGTCTGGCCATCCTCCTCCCACAACGTCACCATGACGAGATATTGCGGATAGGTGAGGTTCAACTCATCGAGCATGGGCTTGTATAGCCGGTTCATCGCATGGTTCGCCGAATAGAGGGCGAAGCATATGAAGGTGTCCAGTTTCAGTGGGTCGTCTGTCATTTCCAGCACTCCGTAAGCGACCTTACTTAAATCGTGCAATAAATAATCGTATACATAAAAGCGCATGGGAGCCATGCATTTCTTGGTATTGCAATGCAAAGCCCCATCTGAGAACCGCGGCTGGGTATTTAGCGCCAATACGCCAAGCCCGGCCCGTTCGCGGATGGCCAATAGCACCTGCGCCGCTCCCAGGTATGTGGCGGAACATCCAAGGAATTCAATTTTGACGTTTGCTGCTGGTCATATCGACTAGAACATGAAGGCAGAGCGTCGCTGTGCGTGCCAGTGAACGCGGTGGACCGGCCAACTGTTCCCGCATGCCATAGTGCGCAGACAATATCGCCGCTGCGCCGGCGAGAGCCGGTCGTGATGTGACGCTCGTTCTTTGTCGTCTACGGGATGGAAGAGAATATTGAACGCATGCGTGCTTCGCACGAAACGGCGGCCGTCGGCGGCCGGCGAATAGCCCGCACTTTAGTGGTTTTGCGTCAACATCCGGCCGCGATGATTGGCGAGGCGGACGTTGCCGATGAATTGCGTGGTGGCAGCTTCCCAGGAATAGTTGAGCGCCAGAGCACGAGCCGCCTCGCGGGAAGAGGAGAATGCGGCAAAGCAGGCTTTCGCCAGATCTTCGTCGACGACGCCGGCCGCATCATTGCCGCCAAGGATATCGGCAGGGCCGGTGACGGGATAAGCGGCGACGGGAACGCCGCTCGCCAGCGCCTCCAAGATGGTATTGCCGAATGTATCGGTCTTTGACGGGAAGACAAAAACGTCAGCTTGCGAATAGGCATGCGCCAGCGCTTCGCCGAACTTCGAGCCGAGGAAGAGCACTTTTGGATAAAGTTTCTGCAACTCGGCCCGCGCCGGTCCGTCGCCGACGACGACCTTCGAGCCAGGCAGGTCCAGATCGAGGAAGGCCGGCAGGTTCTTTTCGAGCGCCACCCGGCCGACGGTCATGAAGATAGGGCGGGGCAGGCCGAAGGGGTTGTCTTCCAGCGGCTGCGGGCGGAAAAGCGTCGAGTCGATGCCGCGGCTCCAGGGCAGCAGATTGTGAATGCCCTTCTGCTTGAGCTCATTGGCAAGGCTCGGTGTCGCCACCATGCAGCCGGAACCGGCATTGTGAAACCATTTGACGAAGGCGTAGAGCCAGCTTTGCGGGATCGGCAGCCTGGCCGCGACATATTCGGGAAAGCGAGTGTGATAGCTCGTCGAAAACGGCATGCCGTTTTTCAGGCACCAGCGCCGCGCCGTCAGCCCGAGCGGGCCTTCTGTCGCGATATGCACATAGGTCGGCCGGACTGCTTCGATCCTGGCGGCGACCTTGCGGTAACTTGCGATCGACAGGCGGATTTCCGGGTAGGTCGGGCAAGGGACGTTGCGAAAACCTTCCGGCGTGATCATGGCGACATCGACGCCGATGCGCGCCAGTTCGCGGTTGGTATTTTCGATGGAGCGGACGACGCCATTCACCTGCGGATGCCAGGCATCGCTGACGATGAGCAGGCGCTCCGGGTTTGCGACCGGGGTTGCCCCTTCAGCCCATGCTCTGTGATCGATGTCCGACAAGCGCTGCAACATATCCAAAAACGTTCCATCCGCACCGCACCCTCATGGTGTCGGTACAACCCAATCCGGTGCAGCAAAGATGATTCCCGCGCCTGTCCTATTGTGCGGGGTGTCCATGATGGAAATATTACAGCCTTAGCCGGCGGCTTGCAGCTTTTCCGGCGGCACCAAGGCACCGTGTTCCTGAATGACCCTTGCGGCGATTTCTGCGGCAAAATGGGCGGCGGCGACGGGGTCGTCATGTTCCAGATAATGGGCAAGGAACGCGCCATTGAAGCTGTCGCCGGCGCTGGTGGTGTCGATGACCTTCGCGACCTTGACGGCTGGAACGAGCGTTTCGCCGGCATCGGTTCCGACGGTCGCGCCATCGGCACCGTTCTTGACGACGACCATATTGGCGCCGTGCAGCCGGTAACGGCGGATGGTGCCGGCGATCGAATCGTCGCCGAAATGCGAGACCTCGTCGTCGAAGCTCGGCATAACCAGCGTCGAGGCACGGGCGCCTTCACCGATCATGGTGTGCATGGCATCGAAGCTCGACCAGAGGCGCGGGCGCAGGTTGGGGTCGAAGACCACCAGCTTGCCGACCGCCTTGGCGCGGCGGAGCTCGGCGAGCAATGTCTCGGCGTCTTCATGCGAGAGGATCGCCAAGGTAATGCCGGAAAAATAGAGGACGTTGGCCCCCTCGATCGCGGTGCGAAGCTGATCGCCATCGGCGGCAAGCTGGCGGGCGGCCGAACTGTCGCGCCAATAGCTGAAAGAGCGCTCGCCATCCTTCAGGTTAATCATGTAGAGGCCGGGCGTCTTGCCACGGAGGCGGCGAATGCTCGACGTGCCGATGTCATGCGCTTTCATGAAATGCAGCATTTCGTCCGACATCGCATCATCGCCGAGGGCGGTGAAATAATCGACGGACCAATCGGCCGGCAGGCAGGCGCGGGCGTACCAGGCCGTGTTGAAGGTGTCGCCGGCAAAGCCCTTGCGCAGATATCCGTCCTCGGCCTGCGACAGCTCCACCATGCATTCGCCGATCGATAGAAAATGCCCGCCCAAGACGTCCTCCTGCCTTTTCCTTCGCTGCTGCATACGCGGATGCGGCTGCTTGAGCAAGGTGGACGGCGGGCTGCGCCGTCCACCTTTTGAGCCTTATGGCCTGTCCATATGATAGCACGCCGCGGTCTGGCCGGGGCGAACTTGCTCAGTCGGCGGCATCTTGGTCCTGCAAATATCCGTCGCCTTCCAGCAGCGTGGCGAGAAGACGCAGCCGGCTGGTGGATTGAGCGGCGAGGGCGGGTCGCCCTGCAGGCGGATACGCTCGCGCCCGCGCGCCCGCTTCGGGTCGGGGATGGGTGCGGCGGAGAACAAGGCCTGTGTATAGGGATGGGCTGGATGGTCGAAGACGGTGGCGGCGTCGCCCGCTTCCACCACCTTGCCAAGGTAAAGCACCAGCACGTCGTCTGAGATCAGCCGCACGACGGAGAGGTCATGGCTGATGAAGATCAGCGTCAGGCCGAACTCCTTGCGCAGCTTGCGCAACAGCGTGATCACCTGACCCTGGATCGATACGTCGAGGGCCGAGACCGGTTCATCGCAGACGATCAGCTTCGGCCGCGTCACGACTGCGCGGGCAATGCCGATGCGCTGCGCTTGGCCGCCGGAGAACTCATGCGGGTAGCGATTGATCATTTCCGGCACGAGCCCGACCGCCGCCATGATCTCGCGGACGCGCTCCTGCCGCTGCGCCTTTGTCAGCTTCGGCTCGAATACGGTCAGCGGCTCGGCGATGATGTCGCCGACCGTCATGCGCGGGTCGAGGGAGGCGATCGGATCCTGGAAGATGATTTGCATGTCGCGGCGGGCGGCACGCATTTCCTCTTCGGAAAGATCCAGCAGGTTTCCGCCTTGCCACATGATGCGGCCCTTCTGCGCCTTGATCAGCCGCAGGATGGAACGGCCGAGTGTCGACTTGCCGCACCCGGATTCGCCGACGATGCCAAGCGTGCGCCCGGTCTTCAGCTCGAAGCTGACATCATTGACCGCCGTCAGGACCAACGGCGGTTTGAAGAGAGATTTCGATGGCAGCTCGAATTCGGTGGTCAGGTGCTCGACCTTCAGAAGCGTGTGTTCAGCCATGGATGAGGCTCCGTTCCTGCTGGGCAGAGAGGGGATGGAAGCAGGCGGCGCAGCGTTGCGGCGCAAGCCGGTCGAGCGGCGGCGGCGCGTCCAGGCAGTCGTCCTGCACATGGGCGCAGCGCGGCGAGAAAGAACAGCCGCGCGGCAGATGCATCAGGTTCGGCGGCCGGCCGGGTATGACGGCGAGATCGTCGACATCCTGATCCGGCCGCGGGATGGAGGCGTGCAGCGCCGCGGTATAGGGATGGGCTGGATTTTCGAAGAGCTCTTCGACCGGTGCCTCCTCGACGATACGGCCGGCATACATGACGGCGACGCGATCGGCGAGGCCAGCCACGACGCCGAGATCGTGGGTGATCATCACCAGCGCCGTGTTCATTTCCGCGGTCAGCTCGTTGAAGAGATCGAGGATCTGCGCCTGGATGGTGACGTCGAGCGCCGTCGTCGGCTCGTCGGCGATCAGGAGCTTCGGCTTGGTGAGCAGCGCCATGGCGATGACGATGCGCTGGCGCATGCCGCCCGAGAGTTCGTGCGGATAGAGATTGAAGCGTCGCGTCGGGTCAGGGATGCCGACGCGCTTCAGCATGTCCAGTGCTGCGGCAGACGCCGCGCGCGCCGAAAGCCCGCCATGGACTTCGAGCTGCTCGGTCAATTGCCGTGAGATCCGTAGCGAGGGGTTGAGGGCGGTCATCGGGTCCTGGAAGACCATGGCCATGTCCTTGCCGCGCACATGGTCGAGTTCGCGTGGCTTCAGCGTCAGGAGGTCCTTGCCATCCAAAAGCGCTTGGCCGCTGGTGCGGCCGTTCTTGGCGAGTAGGCCCATCAGGCCGAGGAAGGTCTGGCTCTTGCCGGAGCCGGATTCGCCGACGATGGCGATGCGCTCGCCACGGCCGATCGTCAGGTTCATCTTCGAGACGGCGGCCACTTCGCCTTCCGGTGTACGGAAGGTGATGGAGTAGTCTTTGAGTTCGAGAAGCGTATCTGTCATGTCAGCGATCCTTCGGATCGAAAGCGTCGCGTAGGCCATCGCCGATGAAGAGCAGGCTCATCAGCAGGGCGACAAGAAAGCCGGCGGGGAAGAACAATAGCCAGGGCGTGGTCTCCATGCCGGCGGAGCCCTCGGCGATCAGCGTGCCGAGCGAGGTCAGCGGTTCCTGCACGCCGAAGCCCAGATAGGACAGGAAGCTCTCCGTGGCGATGATCTCGGGAATGGTGAGCGTCGCGTAGATGACGACCGGCCCGACGAGGTTCGGAACGATGTGCTTGAGAATGATCTTGAACGATCGCTGGCCGGAGGCCCGCGCCGCTTCGATGAATTCCCGCTGCTTGATGGAGAGCGTCTGACCACGCACGATGCGAGCCATAGTGAGCCATTCGAGCGCCCCGATCGCCGCAAACAGCAGATAGACGTTGCGGCCGAAGATCACCATCAGCAGGATGACGAAGAGGACGTAGGGGAGGGCGTACATGATGTCGACGAAGCGCATCATGATCGCATCGACACGACCGCCGAAATAGCCGGCGACGGCGCCATAAAGCACACCGATAACAACCGAGACGAGGGTTGCCACCAGGGCGACGGTCAGCGAGACGCGCGTGCCGTAGAGCGTGCGGGCAAGCAGGTCGCGGCCGTTGCCGTCGGTGCCGAAATAGTGGCCGGCGGCGAAGTCCGGAGGGCCGCGGAAGGAGGTCCAATCCGGATCTTCATAGTTGAAGGGCAGGAAATACGGGCCGAATATGGCAACCAGAACCAGCACTGCCAGCACGATCAGCGACAGCGCGGCAGCCTTGTTGCGGAGCAGGCGACGCATCGCATCGCCGGTGAGGGAGCGCCCCTTGGGTGCAAGCCCCTCTGCCGAAAGCAATTCCGCTTCCAGCAATTCTCTCTTGGCGGAATTGAGGATCATCGCATTCTCACTTTCGGGTCGAGCCAGGCATAGGCGATATCGACCAGCAGATTGAGGACCACGATCAGGACCATGTAGAAAATGACCGTGCCAAGAACCATGCCGTAGTCGCGGTTCAGCGCCGCGCCGACGAAGTAGCGGCCGACGCCGGGAAGGCCGAAAATGCTTTCTACCACCAGCGAGCCGGTAAGCAGATAGCTTGCTGCGGGTCCGAGATAGGACACGACGGGCATCAAGGCGGGCTTCAAGGCGTGCCGCATAACGGTGAGCCGTGGGCCTATGCCCTTAGCCTTGGCGGTACGGATAAAGTTCTGGCTCATCACCTCGATCATCGAGCCGCGCATTAGGCGCGAAATGCGTGCCGCATGCGGCAATGTCAGAACGATGACCGGAAGGATCAGGAACCTGATCGAGCCATTGCCCCAACCGCCGACCGGCAGCCAGCCAAGCGTATTGCCGAAGACGAGCTGCAGGATCGGGGCGATGAGGAAGCTTGGCATCACAAGGCCGATGAGCAGTCCTCCGCCCAGCCAGTAGTCGGCGCTCCGGTTCTGATAGAGCGCCCCAAGACAGCCGACAACCACGCCGATGATCGTTGCAAGAACGAAGGCGGCGCCGCCGATTGTCAGCGTATAGGGAAAGCCGGACATGATCTGCTGGGTGACGGTGAAGTCCTGGTTAGCGAAAGAGGGGCCTAGATCGCCCTTCATGACGTCGCCGACATAGATCAGATATTGCTCAACCAGAGGCTTGTCGAGGTTGTAGTGAGCCGCGAGGTTGGCTTTGACTTCCGGCGGCAATGGCCTTTCGCCATCGAAGGGGCCGCCGGGAGCGAGGCGCAGAATGAAAAAACACACTGTCACGGCAATCCACAGGACGGGGATTGTCGACAGCAAACGACGGAGAGCGTAGCCAAACATGGTCTTAGACGGCCCCCTCCCGGTTTATCTGGGAAGGGGCCTGTTCCCAATTATTCTTTGATCGACAGCCAGCGAGTGCGATGGATGTCCTGGATATTATCGACGAAGCCCTGGACCTTCGGGGCGACGATGTTTTGGGAGACGTAGTAGTAGATCGGGATGGCAGCGCTGTCGTCGAGCGCGAGCTGCTCGGCCTTCTTGTAGATTTCGGCGCGCTTCTTCAGGTCGGTCTGTTCGTTGCCCCGCTTGATCAGCGCATCGTAATCCGGATTGCTCCAGCGGCCATAGTTCATTTCGACACCGGTTGAGAGCAGGTTCAGGAAGTTGATGGGATCGTTGTAGTCGGCGAGCCAGCCGGCGCGGCCGATTTCCACCTGACCGCGCTGCATTTCATCATAATGCACCTTGGTTTCGGTGTTGTAGAGCTCGATATCGACGCCGAGCGGCTTCCACATGGCGGCGATCGCAACGGCGATGCGCTTGTGGTTATCATTGGTGTTGTAGCGAAGCTGCGCTTTCAGCGGATGGTCAGGGCCGAAGCCGGCGTCCTTGAGCAGCTTCTTGGCCTCTTCGACCTTCTGCTTGTAAGGCTCATCCTTCCAGCTCACATAGGCCGGCTCGCCGTAATTGGCCGTGCCCGGCGGTACCCAGGAATACATCGGCAGCTCGCCGGTGCCGAGAATCTTCGGGCCGATGACTTCGCGGTTGACGGCCATGGAGAGGGCCTGGCGGACGCGCTTGTCGTTGAAAGGCGGCTTGGTGGCGTTCAGCACGTAATAGTAGGTGCCGAGGAACGGAACCACATGCGCCTGGCCAGGAAGGTTCTTCTGGATCCAATCAAACTGGTCGGCGGGGAAAGAGGTGAGGATATCGAATTCGCCGGCGCGATAGCGCTTCAGGGCAGCGGCCTGATCTTCCAGCGTGTAATAGTTGACGTTGTCGATCTTGATGTCCTTGGCGTCGTAATACTGGTCACTCTTGACCATGCTGACATGCGAACCGGGCACCCATTCGGTGGGCTTGTAGGGGCCGTTGGTGACGATGTTGCCGATCTTGACCCATTCGTCGCCCTTGGATTCCACGACATGCTTCGGCAGCGGATAGGCCGTGTAGTGCATCAACGCGTTGAGGAAGTAAGGCGTCGGATTTTCAAGAGTGATTTCCAGTGTCTTGTCATCGATTGCCTTGACGCCGAGCTGGCTGAGATCCTTGATTTCACCCTTGTTGATCTTTTCCGCATTCAGGATCGTATATTGCAGGTAGGCATATTGGGCGGCGGTTTTCGGGTCCATCAGGCGCTGGAAGGCAAAGACGAAGTCCTGAGCCGTTACCGGCTGGCCATCGGACCATTTGATGCCGTCACGCAGCTTGAAGGTATAGACCTTCTGATCGGGGGAAATGGTCCAGCTTGCTGCCTGGCCGGGGATCGGGTTGTCCTTAGGATCTTCCGTCACCAGGCCTTCGAAAATATCGCCATCGATACGGTTTTCCCAGTCGCCGGAAATTTTTTGCGGGTCGAGCGACGTCGGGTCGCCGCCGTTGTGGATATTTAGGGTCGCCGCATGTGCAGAGACGCTTAACAACGTGCCGACGAACGCCGACACGATGAACTTCTTGCTGAAATGAGTCATATCTTTCCCCACCTTTCTGGAGCTATGGGCCTTGTTTTTAAGGCTATTTTTATCCCGCAGGTGACCTGTACGTGCAGGTCAATGTCGCAAGTTATCCGATGCAACGTCGCTTTCAAGTCCTAAAGCGAGCGGCGGCTTGAGGCTGTGAATATCTACACTGGCAATTTTCCGAAATCACTTCACGAATTTTTGCGCGTTCAATCCCCGGTTCATCCTTCATCTGGTTTGCCGCTTGCCGCCCAAGGCTTAGTGTGCAATCTGAAGGGTGAGCGGAAATCGAGGCGGATTGTTTCATGAAATCAACGGACAAAGCGGCGGGAGCCGATTGGTGGCGTGGTGCGGTGATCTATCAGGTCTATCCGCGGTCGTTTCAGGATACCGACGCTAATGGGCTCGGTGATATCAAGGGCATCACTCGCCGCCTGCCGCATATTGCCTCACTCGGCGTCGACGCCATTTGGCTGGCTCCCTTCTTCACCTCTCCGATGGCCGATATGGGTTACGACGTCGCCGACTATTGCGACGTCGATCCGATCTTCGGCACGCTCGCCGACTTCGACGAGATGATGACATCAGCGCATGCGCTCGGCCTCAAGGTCATCATCGATCAGGTCATCTCGCATACGTCGGATCGCCATCCCTGGTTCGTCGAGAGCCGGGCAAGCCGCAACAATCCCAAAGCCGACTGGTATGTCTGGGCCGATCCGAAGCCGGATGGCACGGCGCCGAACAACTGGCTGTCGATCTTCGGCGGGCCTGGTTGGGAATGGGACGGCGTGCGTCGGCAATACTACCAGCACAATTTTCTGACCTCGCAGCCGGACTTGAATTTCCACAATAGCGAAGTCCAGGATGCCGTGCTTGCGGCGGTCAAGTTCTGGCTCGATCGCGGTGTTGACGGCTTCCGGTTGGATACGGTGAACTACTATTTCTGCGACAAGAAGCTGCGGGACAACCCGCCGGCCGCGGTTGCCATTGGCGGACTGGATGCGCCGGAAAGCAATCCCTATGGCATGCAGAACCATCTCCATGACAAGACGCAGCCGGAAAACATCGGCTTCCTGAAGCGCTTCCGCAAGCTGCTTGATCAGTATGAAGGGCGCACGACCGTCGGTGAAGTCGGCGACGGCGCCCGCTCGCTGCAGACGGTCGCCGCCTATACCAGCGGCGGCGACAAGCTGCACATGTGCTATACTTTCGATCTGCTCGGACCGGATTTCACACCGGAACATTTCCGCCGCTGCGTCGGCGATTTCCAGGAAAACGTCGCCGACGGCTGGGTTTGTTGGGCTTTCTCCAACCACGACGTAAACCGTCATGTCAGCCGGTTTGCCGAAACGGAGGCCGAGCAACCGCGTGTCGCCAAATTGGCGATTTCCTTGCTGTCCACCTTGCGTGGCTCGATCTGCCTCTATCAGGGTGAGGAATTGGGCCTGCCCGAGGCGGAACTCGCGTTCGAGGATCTTCGGGACCCCTACGGCATTCGCTTCTGGCCGGCCTTCAAGGGCCGCGACGGATGCCGCACGCCGATGCCCTGGGAGGCGGGCCGGGCGCACACAGGCTTTACCACGGCAGACAAATCATGGCTGCCGGTGCCTTATCAGCACGCAGCACTTGCCGTCGACAAGCAGGAGGCGGATGCGCAGTCCGTTCTTCACCACTATCGCGAGACCCTGGCCTTCCGAAAGCGGCATGCAGCGCTGGTCGATGGCGACATGGTCTTCCTCGATACCAAGGAGGACGTCTTCGCTTTTACGCGCAAGAAGGGCGACGAAACACTGCTTTTTGTCTTCAACCTGTCTCGCAAGCCCGTAAAGGTTGCTCTGCCAAAGGGGATCAAGGTGGCGAAAGCTGTGCCGATGCCGGGCTTTGCGACCGCCAACGCCAGCGAGGTGGTGACACTCGCGGCGTTGGATGTGTTCTGCTGCCAGGTGGGGTGATCACCCAATCAGCATAAACTTGTCGACATCGACAAGGCCCCGGTCCGAGATCTTCAGATGCGGGATGACCGGCAGCGGCAGAAAGGCGAGCTGTAGGAAGGGCTCTTCCAGCGTCGCGCCGAGGGCGTAAGCTGCCTGACGCAAGTGATGCAAGGTGTCGCGAACGCTTTCATAGGGTTCAAGGCTCATCAGGCCGGCGACGGGCAGGGCGATTTCGCCGGTGACGACGCCATTTTCGACGACGACGAAGCCGCCGTTGATCTCGCTAAGACGATTAGCGGCGCGGGCCATATCGTCTTCATTGACGCCGACGACACAAATATTGTGGCTGTCGTGACCGACCGTCGAGGCGATGGCACCCTTCTTCAGGCCGAAGCCCTGAACGAAACCATTGGCATGATTGCCGTTCTTGCCATGCCGCTCGATGACGGCGACCTTGATCACATCATTGCCGAGGTCGAGGTCGGTCTGGTTGCCTTTGACTGGCAGGCGATACCGGCGATGCTGCGTGATGATCTTTCCTGGGGTGACGCCGATCACGGAACTTTCGCCCTCGGTCACCGGCACGCCGAAATCGGCGGCATTGATCGGGGGCGCTTTGACGCTATCGAGGCCGACCGGGGCGATGGGCTTGCGGTGGGCGAAAAGCTCCGCGGTGACGCGCCGGCCCGCGGAGAAGACGATCTCCGCCTTGCAGTTCTCCAGACTGTCGATGACGACCAGATCGGCGCGCCAACCGGGCGCCACCAGGCCGCGGTCGCGCAGGCCGAAGGCGCGGGCAGCCGAGATGGAGGCTGCGCGATAAATCGCCAGCGGCTCGACGCCGTGGGCAATGGCGGTGCGGATCATATAATCGAGATGGCCCTGTTCGGCGATGTCGAGCGGATTGCGGTCATCGGTGCAAAGCGCAAGGTAAGGCGACAGGCGTTCGGTCAGGATCGGCATCAGGGCATGCAGGTCCTTGGAGACCGAACCCTCGCGCACGAGGATATGCATGCCTTTGCGGATCTTTTCGAGCGCTTCCTCGGCGGTGGTGCATTCATGCTCGGTGCGGATGCCGGCGGCGAGATAGCCATTGAGGTCGTTGCCGCGCAGCAGCGGCGCATGGCCGTCGATATGGCCGCCCTGGAAAGCCTCGAGCTTGGCCATGCAGACGGGGTCCTTATGCACGACACCGGGGAAGTTCATGAATTCCGCTAGGCCGATGACCTTCGGATGGTCGCGGAAGGGCAGGAGCTTCTCGATCGGCAGGTCGGCGCCTGACGTTTCCAGATGCGTCGCCGGCACGCAGGAGGAGAGCTGGACGCGGATGTCCATGATGGTCTCCAGCGAGGACTCCAGAAAATACTGGATGCCTTCCGTGCCGAGCACATTGGCGATCTCATGCGGATCGCAGATGGCGGTAGTCACGCCATAGGGCAGGACACAGCGATCGTACTCATGCGGCGTCACCAGCGAGGATTCGATATGCAGATGCGTATCGATGAAGCCCGGAACGACGATCCGGCCGGAGATGTCGATCTCCTCGCGGCCCTGATAGCCGCCGCAGGTGCCGACGATACGATCGCCGCAGATGGCGATGTCCGAGGCAACCAGCTCGCCCGTCACCAAGTCGAAGAACCGGCCGTTTTTTAGCACGATGTCGGCAGGCTGCCGGCCGACGCCCTGGTCGATATAGCGTTCGAGTTTGGTGGTCATGGTCATCCCTCGCATATGGATCGCCCCTCATGCCGGCTCTTCTGCTGAAGCAAAAGGAGGCGTGAGGGGCGCAGTTTTGTTCGAGCTTATGCCTCAGATATTATTCTGCAAGATATCCCTGAGCTTGCCGAAGAGTTCGTCGATATGGTGCTTTTCGATGATCAGTGGTGGGGAGAGTGCGATGATGTCGCCGGTGGTGCGGATCAGCAGGCCTTTTTCGTAGGCCTTCAGGAAGGCGGTGAAGGCACGCTTGGTGGGTTCGCCGGCGATGGGGTCGAGCTCGATGGCGCCGATGAGGCCGGTGTTTCTGATGTCGATGACACCAGGGCAGTCCTTCAGGGAGTGCAGGGCGTCAGCCCAGTAGTCCGAAAGTTCGGCAGCGCGTGTCAGCAGGCCCTCTTCTTTGTAGGTATCGAGCGTCGCAAGAGCCGCGGCAGAGGCGATCGGGTTGCCGGAATAGGTGTAGCCATGGAAGAACTCGATCATGTGCTCGGGTCCCTGCATGAAGGCGTCGTGGATTTCCGAGGTCACGAAGACTGCGCCCATCGGGATAACGCCATTCGTCAGGCCCTTTGCGGTCGTGATCATGTCCGGCTTCACGTCGTAATATTGCGCGGCGAAGGGGGTGCCGAGGCGGCCGAAACCGGTGATGACTTCATCGAAGATCAGCAGGATGCCGTGCTTGGTGCAGATTTCACGCAGCTTCTGCAGATAACCCTTCGGCGGGATCAGCACGCCGGTGGAGCCGGCGACCGGCTCAACGATGACGGCGGCGATCGTGGAGGCGTCGTGCAGGGTGACGATGCGCTCCAGCTCGCTGGCGATATCGCCGCCATGCTCGGGCTCGCCGCGGGTGAAGGCATTCTTGCCGGGAAGATGCGTGTGGGGCATGTGGTCGACGCCGGTTAGCAGCGTGCCAAACATCTTGCGGTTGGAGACGATGCCGCCCACGGAGATGCCACCGAAATTGACGCCATGATAGCCGCGCTCGCGGCCGATGAGGCGGAAACGGGAGCCGTTGCCCTTCACGCGATGGTAGGCGAGCGCCACCTTGAGCGCGGTTTCGACGGATTCAGAACCTGAATTGGTATAGAGAACATGGTTCATGCCCTCCGGCGCAATGTCCACCAGCCGGTTTGCCAGCTCGAAAGCCTTGGGATGGCCGAGCTGGAAGGCCGGCGCATAGTCGAGTTCGCCCGCCTGCTGGCGAATGGCTTCGGTGATCTTCGGCCGGCAGTGGCCGGCATTCACGCACCACAGACCCGCAGTTCCGTCCAGCACCTGCCGACCGTCATGGGTCGTATAGTACATATCCTTGGCGCTAACGAAGAGGCGCGGCTCCTTCTTGAACTGACGATTGGCCGTAAACGGCATCCAGAAGGCGCGCAAATCGTTGGGGGTGGCATTCAAACGGTCGGACATGCTGTTCTCCAATGGCCATTCGGGGGCCATTTCCCGATCGCGGTGCGAAACCGCGTGATTATTTACTGCCCGGTCAAATTATCAGTCGGCCCCCTGACGTCAAGACAAAGGTAGGGGACAGGGGATGACGAGGGGCGGTTTCGCTTTGGCCCGGTCTCCTCCACTGTGTCGCGAACCGCCGAGGATAAGCCGCTAAACGCGAAAAGGCTGGCAAATTGGGAAATTTGCCAGCCAAATCAGTTATATATGTGGTGATGAAAGGGGGCTTGATCTTAAGGGTCGGAAATTATCTTTTCCTTAGAGATCTTGCCTCGACATACCTAGAGCCAGTTTTGGCTATTAAGCAGCCGATCTACTTTTTTCCGGTTCACAATAAATGTCTTCCAGCGTTTCCAGAACCCGAATGACCGAGTCTGAAGTACTGGAGTAGTAAATCGTTTGAGCATCGCGGCGGGTCTTCACCAGCTTCTGGGCGCGCAGCTTCGAAAGATGCTGGGAGAGTGCAGATTGGCTGAGCCCCACCTGATTGGCCAATACGCCAACCGGAACTTCCCCTTTGACCAGGCTGCAAAGAATCATAAGGCGCTTCGGGTTCGCCATAGCAGATAATAATGCTGCCGCCACGTTGGAGTGTTCGGCCAAATTTCTTGTCTTCATCTTTTAATCTTCCTAATGCGGAGCGTACATCAGAAATTGCGGGGGTATTTTTCTAATCGGGGAATTAATCCGATAAGTAACAATACCAATATAGGCCAAAGATTGTATATACCTAAATTTAAGGTATCGAGTATGCTATTTTAGATATGTATGTATGAGTGCCCTGCAACTCCGACAATGGTGGGTCAAATTCCCATCTTAGCGTCTCATCTCCCCGAATTAGGTCGATTCCTGCCATATCTAAGCCACAAATACGCCAATTTTTACCGCCCGATCCTCTCAACCTCTCCACTATAGTTGTAATGATACAAGGGTAGTGGGCTAGTAATTCTCGCACTATCGCATCTGCCTGTTCAGCAATCATCTCGCTAGCCGTCGAGAGAATCATCAGATCGTTCCCGGGCAGGACATATGCTTTTCCAAAACCGCCATTAAGACTGGCGGTAAGCGGTATGAGGCGGAAAAAGCAGAAATCGGCAAAATCGGCATAAAGCTTTGCCTTGGGGTACCGGGCGAGAAAGCGCGAACGAATGCGTCCGTACAGACGGTTTTCGCGATCGACGCGTTCGGCGTTGCATTGAACGCTGAGGCGCGGATGGGCGAGCGGGTCGCCTTTGCCTGGTTCCCCGAAGAGAAGCGAGGCGCGGGGATCTCTCGCCAGCGCCTTGGTATGGGCTGAAAGGCCGGAGACGAGAATGACGGGCACGCCGTCGATATCCGTGCCGGTCAGTACGCGGCTGACGGAAGGGAAGCCTGTTTCCGGATCGATGACGGCCATGGCCGCATAACGAGCGGCGCGCAGCAGGATACGTGCCTGCTTGCGCGCCTCGTCATCGGTTTCCCGCAATACGGACGGTTTATCGTTCATAGTCGCTCTCTCGCAGGGCAGGAGAGAGCATGAGGATAGACTACTCTCTCCGCCGGTGGCTGGTGAGGCCAGCCACGACATCCTGGGCGGAAATCGTCCCGATAATCACGCCGTTGTCAACGACGCCGATATTGCCGGGCTGATGCGTCAGCGCGTCGAGGATATCGACGAGCGGCGTTGTGGCCGTTGCGGTGGCAGTGACCGAGCCGCCTGCTGCGGAGTGGCCGAGACCCTGTTGCATGACGTCGCGGGCGGTCAACATGCTGATCGGGTTCATGTGCTGCACGAAGTCAGCGACATATTGATCGGCGGGGTTCTTGACGATTTCCTGCGGCGTGCCGCACTGGATGATCCGTCCGCTCTCCATGATGGCGATGCGGTTGCCGATGCGGAAGGCCTCGTCGAGATCGTGGCTGACGAAGAGGATCGTCCGCTTCAGACGGCGCTGGAATTCCAGAAGTTCGTCCTGCAGGCGGGTGCGGATCAGCGGATCGAGCGCAGAGAACGGCTCGTCCATGAGCAGGATCGGCGCGCCGGTTGCAAACGCACGGGCGAGGCCGACGCGCTGCTGCATGCCGCCAGAGAGCTCGTTGACCTTGCGGTTTGCCCATTGAGTCAGGTTGACGAGTTGCAACTGCTCGTCGACGCGCTTCTTGCGCTCAGCCTCGGGCACACCGGCCAGCTCCAGTCCGAAGCCGACATTATCGGCGACGGTACGCCAGGGCAGCAACGCGAACTGCTGGAACACCATCGAAACGGTATGCATGCGCAGGTCGCGCAGCGCCTTGGGGTTACAGCTATACGGATTGACCGGTCCGGTCTTGCTATTGACAATGACATCGCCGCGCACGACCGGCGCCAGGCCGTTGACCGCGCGCAGGAGCGTCGACTTGCCTGAGCCGGAGAGGCCCATGAGCACGAGGATTTCGCCTTCCTCGATCTCGAGCGAGGCGTTGGCGACGCCGAGCACCAGGCCGGTCGCCTTGCCGATCTCGTCGCGCGACTTGCCGGCATCGGCAAGTTTCAGCGCTGTCTCGGGACGATCGCCGAAGATGATGCTGACATTTTTGAAGCCGACGGCGGTGGTCATGATTTTTCTCCTTCGCCGGGGGCACGGAACATGCGGTCGAGAATGATCGCCAGGATGACGATGCAGGAGCCGGAATCAAAGCTCTTGGCGACGTTGACGCTGTTCAATGCGCGCAGTACCGGGACGCCGAGGCCAGGCGCGCCGACGAGGGCAGCGATGGAGACCATCGAGAGCGAGAGCATGATCGTCTGCGTCAAGCCGGCCATGATCTGTGGCGTGGCAAAGGGCACCTCGACCTTGCGCAGCACCTGTCGCGGTGTCGCACCGAAGGCTTCGGCTGCTTCGACGAGAGAGGGCGGCGTCGAGATGATGCCGAGGCGGGTCATACGGATCGATGCGGGAATGGCGAAGACGACGGTGGCGATCAGGCCCGGTACCATGCCGAGGCCGAGCAGAATCATCGCCGGCACCAGATAGACGAAGGTCGGGATAGTCTGCATCAGGTCGAGGACCGGTCGCATGAAGGCGTAGAGCCATGGACGGCGAGCGGCGGCGATGCCGAGGGGGACGCCGACGAGCATACAGACGAAAGTGGAGGCCAGCACCAGCGCAAGCGTCTCGGTCGTCTCCTTCCAGTAACCCTGGTTGATGGTGATCAACAGGCCGACCAGGGTCAGGATCGTGACCGGAATGCTCCGGCGCAGCCAGTAGGCAACGGCCGCGAAAATGATCACAACGACCAGCGGATGCGGTGCCTGCAAGAGGAACAAAAGTCCTTTGATCCCATGCGAGGCAACGAAGGAAAGGCCGTCGAAGAACCATATGAAATTGCTCGTCAGCCAATCCACGAAGGCCTTGGCCCATGGACCGATAGGGATGCGGTAATCGTTTAACCAGTTCACGTCTTTGCCCACCATTGGGGCGGCGATTCCGGGCGTCTCAAATAATTCCGGATAGGGCCGCCGGAGAATAACGGCCTATGGCGCCATGCGGGTCGCTGCCCGATGTGTGACGCAATAGGAGGGAAGCAGTCTCGTTCACGGAAGAGAAAGGGGCGGTTGAGCCGCCCCTTGTCCCCGGATGTCAAAGGCCGAGCTTGGACTTGATTGCCGCCTGCCCATCACTGCCGTCCTTGGCGGTGACGCCAGCGAGCCAGGGAGTAACCGCGGTCGGATTAGCCTTCAGCCATTCCGTGGCAGCCGCCTCCGGCTCCTTGCCGTCATTCAGGATCTTGCCCATGATCTCGTTTTCCATCGGCAGCGAGAAGACGAGGTTTTTAACGAAGGTGCCGACATTCGGGCATTCCTGCAGATAGCCTGCGCGGACGTTGGTATAGACGGTTGCGCCGCCGAAGTTCGGTCCGAAGATGTCGTCACCGCCCGTGAGGTAGGTCATTTTGTAGGTCGTGTTCATCGGGTGGGGAGCCCAGCCGAGGAAGACGATCGGCTTGCCTTCCTTGTCGGCCCGCGAAACCTGGGCAAGCATGCCCTGTTCGGAGGACTCGACCACTTCGAAGCCCTTGAGGCCGAAGGTGTTCTTGTCGACCATGTCGATAACCAGGCGATTGCCGTCATTGCCCGGCTCGATGCCGTAGATCTTGCCGTCGAGATCATCCTTGTGCGTGGCGATATCCTTGAAATCCTTGATACCGAGCTCCGCGCCCTTTGCGTTCGTCGCAAGCGTGTATTTCGCACCTTCGAGATTGGGGCGAACGGTTTCGACCGACTTGTCGGCGGCAAACGGTTTGATGTTCTCGGCCATGGAGGGCATCCAGTTGCCGAGGAACACGTCGATGTCCTTGTTCTTCAACGACTGATAGGTCACCGGCACGGCGAGCACTTTGACGTCGGTGTCGTAGCCGAGCGCCTTCAGGAGGACGGAGGCCGTCGCCGTGGTGGAGGTGATGTCGGTCCAGCCCACATCGGCGAAATGTACGGTGCCACAGCTTGCCGGCTCAGCGGCGGATGCGGTGGTTGCACCCAGCGTCAGCGCGGAAAGAGCTGAGGCGAAGGCAAATGCGGTTAAAGTCATTTTTATCATTGTGTGACTCCCAGTCTAACGTTCCCAAGCAACCACCAATAACTGACATTTTCAAGCGACCTCATTGTATTTGCGCCGGTTTGCGGGGGCTGATTGCGACTCCCTTACGTTTTTTTCAGCCGTGTGTTGCCGAGGCGATCTTGTTCCACCTAAGCCCGCAATTCCTGTGGTTTTCGCCAAAGGCGTCTTTCCTTCCGGCGATGGAAAACCCATGAGACGCTCAAGGAGAATATCATGGCCAAGCTTTACTTCCACTATTCAACGATGAACGCCGGCAAGTCGACCATGCTGCTGCAGGCGGCCTATAATTATCAAGAACGCGGCATGCGGACCGTTGCCTTTATCGCCGCCCTGGATGACCGCGCCGGTCGCGGCAAGATCGCCTCGCGCATCGGCCTGGAGATGGCCGCCACACCTTTCGATCAAACGGACGATCTCTTTGCGATGGCGGACAATCTGCACGCCGAGGAAGCGCTTGCCTGCGTCTTCGTCGACGAGGCGCAGTTCCTCTCGCGCGAGCAGGTTTGGCAGCTTGCCCACATCGTCGATCGCCTCGGCGTGCCCGTCATGGCTTACGGGCTGCGCACGGATTTCCAAGGCAAGCTGTTTCCGGGCTCGCAGGAACTTTTGACGATTGCCGACGAGATGCGCGAGGTGCGGACGATCTGCCACTGCAGCCGCAAGGCGACGATGCTGGTGCGCCTCGACGGACAGGGCAGGGTGGTGCATGAGGGGGCGCAGATCGAGATCGGCGGCAGCGACAAATATGTTTCTCTCTGCCGCCGTCACTGGGAAGAGGCCATGGCCGGGGAGTGAAGTGCCCGCGGCATTGCGTCATCCGGCAGGCGGCGGCGAATTTCTCTATGGTCGCGGCTGTCGGGAATACGTCCAGACATCCGATGGTGGAGGAATCATGAAGTTGCGCTGTCTGACGGCCGTGGCCGCCGTTCTTTTTTCCGCTTCGGCCGCGCTTGCCGATGGGGATGCAGTTGCCGGTGCGGCAGTCTTCAAGAAGTGCGCCGTCTGCCACACGGCAACCGAACATGAGAACCATGTCGGGCCGTCGCTGATGGGCGTCGTCGGTCGTCCCGTCGCCACCATCCCCGATTACAGCTATTCGCCGGCGATGAAGGCGTTCGGTGCCGACGGCAAGGTCTGGGACGAGGCGCTGCTCAGAAAATATCTGCCCAGTCCGCAATTCCTGGTGAAGGGCACGAAGATGACTTTCCCCGGTTTGAAGAGTGACAAGGATCTGGACAATCTGATCGCCTATTTGAAGAGCCCGGCTGTCGCACACTGAGGCTGGCTTGCACGCTCGGGGCATTTTCTTTGCGCATATAAGCGGTTAGTCTCGCTGGCAACGGCAATTGAGAGACGCTTTCATGGTCAAGGCCCACTCCTTCGACGGCGAAATCGACAAGGCCCGCGCGATGCTTGAGGACGCGATCAAGGGCATGGATGCGGCCAATGCCGGGCTCGGCCGCAATGCCAAGGGCAATGGACGTTTCGATGCCATCAATTTCCCGGTGGAAGAGGCGCTGGTACGCGAGACGATCGAGTTGCTCGATCGCTGGAAAACCCTGGCGCTGTCGCTGGTGAAGCAACTCGATTTATTGACCGCGGCCGCGGATTTGCAACACCGGCGGCTGTTCGATGAGAAGGCCGGGATCGATACGTCGGGGCTGCTCGGGCGCCGGATGGGCCAGGGCCGTGCCGAGCCGGCGTCGATCGCGGCCGATCTCGATGCGGCCCTTGCAGCGTCAGCGTCGCTCGATACGCAGTTCAAGACCGCCCGACCGGCGCTGGTTCGGTCCTTCCGCGATTGCGAGGCGCATCTCGTGCGGATCATCGAGCGGCGGCAGCATATTGATTTCGAGATAGAAGAAGTGCAGCGCCAAGCGGATGCTTTTATTCCAAGAATTTTCGACCGGCGCAGCAGCATTTCCAGCGCTCGCGATGTCGCTTCACGATCGGAATTGGAGGCGGAGTATAGCAGGTTGGTCGCCGAGCAGGATGCTCTTCATGAGCAGGAGCGGGCATTGCAGCCGGGGCGGACAGCGCTACAGCGGCTGATCGATATCTACGAGGAACTGGCGAATGTCCTCAACGTAAAAATCGCCGCCGTCAATGCGATGGCGGGCAAGCTTGCCATCGACATCGAGCAGCGGATTGCCTTGCTGAACGCGGTGATATCGGAAGCTGTGCCGCCGTTGCCGGCCACCGAAAGGCCAGCCAGGGTTGCCGCTCTGATCGCGGCCTTCGAGGCGAACGTGCTTGCGGGGCATGATCTCGCTGCGCGCAAGGCTCGCGCCGATGACGTCTTTACGCGGCGGCTGGAGCCGCATCTGCTGGCCGCCCCTGCGGCTGTCGTCGAGTCGTCGGCTGAGACCGAGCCGGAGACCTGATCATTGATTGAAAAATGACAACAGCCGGTTGCTGTCTCCCTTGGGAACACATATCTGCTTGAGCGAGAATAGCGACATGCCTCCACATGCATGAAAATCCAGAGCGATTTTCATGCACGTGCAGGCTCAAGGTGTCCTGCGTCCCATGCTTGTCCAAGGGACGCGCGGCGCAGCAAAGGAGAGGTTCATGCTTGATTCGATCGCCGCGTTCTTCAAGCGGATCGGCCGCGCCATTGCACGCGGCCTGGGGCTTCTCGTCGTTTGGATACTCTGGCCTTTCCTCGCCGCTCACGGCTGGTACCGGCAGCGCAATTGGCTGATCAAGCTGCCGATTGCCGTCTTCCTGGCGCTGATCGGGACGCTCTACATCTATTTTATCTGGCAGACGCAGGCCTGGAGCGGCTTCGATGCCAATTATCCTGACGTCTACAAGTTTTCAGACCGCAAGGTCGGGGCAGGGCAGGAACTGCCGGCCGTGAATGGACAGCAGGCCGTCGCGAATACGCCGAAGACCTGCCAGACCTCCGCGATCGTCGACGTTACCGCTGACCTCACCGATTTCAACGTCAACCAGAATGCCTGGATCTCCTCGATGCTGCTCTACAAGCTGGGGTTCTTCGGCATGAGCTGGGATGACACGCCTTTCCTCGACAACAAGGCGGCGTTTCAGCGCGGCGTGAACCAGGCGGTGCGGCGCACTTCGGTAGAACTGGTCGATACGCTCGGCCGCGTGCGCGGCACATCCGGCATCAACAGCGATCTGCAGAGCGCGCGTGGCAATCTGCAATTCGACGAAACGAGCTGGTATTTCGGCATGCGTCCCTTTGGTCCGAAGACGCCCACACCGAGCTATTATCGCGCGGCAATCGGCAGCCTGCGCAAGTTCAACAACGATCTCGGTACCTGTAATGCCGTGTTCGACAGCCGCGCCGACAACCTCCTGCAATTCATCGATCGCGTCGCCAACGATCTCGGCAGTACCTCGGACATTCTGGCGGAGCGATCGGAGAACCACAATTACGGCTGGTTTGACATGCGCGCCGATGACCGTTTCTGGTTCGCCTACGGTCAGCTCTATGGCTATTACGGCATCCTGAGCGCCGTTGGCGCCGATTTCCAGCAGGTCATCGCCGAGCGCAATCTTGGTACGCTCTGGACCGGCACCATGAAGCAGTTGCAAGCCGCCTTGCGGATCCAGCCGGCGATCATTTCGAACGGGCGCGAAGACGGCTGGATCATGCCGAGCCATCTCGCGACCATGGGATTCTACATCCTGCGTGTGCGCTCGAATCTGGTGGAGATGCGCACCGTTCTCGGTGGCCGTTAAAGGGCAAGGCGGTCGTTAGTGGAATTTGGTAAAACGACTAGCTAATGAGCTTTAATCGGATGGCCTTGGCGACCAGCTGCGTGCGATTAACGCAATCGAGCTTCCGGATCGCATTGGTCATATAGGCGTTGACCGTGTGATCGGAGAGGGAAAGAATTTGGCCGATCTCGACTGAAGTTTTGCCCTGCGCCGTCCAGCGAACCACTTCCAGCTCCCTGGCGGAAAGCATATGCGGCACGGAACCGTCGTTGCGCTTGATGCAATTGTAGGTGTCGAGCCCTTGCAGCATGATCATGGTGAGCTCGTTGAGCTCGCTCTGCCCAAGACTGCTGCGATTGCCCATGAACCAGAAGACGAGGCGCTGTCCGTCAGAGGAATTGATGGGAATAACGATGCCCATCGTACAATTGTGGTTGGTGAAGAGTGTGCGCAGCTCGCGCGGCAGGTCCATGTCCTGGACGGCGCCCTTTTCCAGCAGGTGCCACGGGCGCGGCATGACAGAGTCCCGCGCACGCATCAACATGGAGCAGCGGCGGAGCAACTGGTAACGATCGAAATCACGCAGAAACTGCGGCGGCAGCGAGCCTTCGACGACAAGCGGCGCCAGCATGGAATCTTCCGAAGCCGGAGCGTTCATGAGGGCTACGTGGCTGAAACCGAAAGCGGAACTCGCACGCTCCAAAGCCTGTGCAAAAGCCGTCTGTGTGCGGGCCGTTGCCAACTCGGCGGAAAGCAATAATTGTCTCTCGGCGGTGATGATATAGGACATTTGGATATAGGCGCCCATAGCGTGTTATCGGTATCAAATACCGGATTTCCGGGCGAATGCTAGAGACAAATTTGCGACACCATTCAGAAATAATTCCATTTTCATATGTCTTAATATGGTAAAGTTCTGATTTGTATTACTTTTCCGAAAAGTGACATTTTCGAGCAAAAATCTTGCTGCCTTGACTTCTCCACTGCTGCACAGGTGTGAGCGTCGCTCACGTCCGGAAATGACAGGCGGCAATGTCGGCCGATCGGCCATGGGCGAGGGCCGACGGACGGCCATCAAGGCTTGCCTTGCGAAGGTCAAAAGCGATTGCTATCGGTCTTTCATAGCAATCGCTTCCAGGCTTCTAGTTTATGATCTTCCGTTTGTTCCCGCAGCATGTCGCTCGGCGTTGCCAAAGGGCCTTGTGGCTCCTGGCAACCGTTTTGCTTCTGTTGCCTTCCTTCACGCCTGCTGAGGCTGCCGGCGCTGGCGCCGGGCAATCCATGGACTTCATTCTGGTGCATGGTGACATGGCCTGGTGCCGCGCCAATAATAACTGCCCGGACTGGATCTCCGCCGAAGGGCAGATCATGGCGGATTCGCCGAAGAAATTGCAAAGGCTGCTGAAACGCCTCGGCGGCAGGAAATTGCCGATCATCGTCAGCTCGCCGGGCGGTGATGTTCGGGCGGCCATGGAGATGGCCTACGTCATTCGTAAGCAGAAACTTGCGATTGCTGTCGGCAGGACGCGTTCGCGCGATTGCTCCTATGCCGAGCCGATCTGTTCGGCTGCCCGCGCAAAGGATGGCTCCATCAGGGGCGAGACTTTTTCCCTCGGCGCCATCTGCTTTTCGGCGTGCCCGCTGTTTTTTGCCGGCGGCACCGAGCGTGTCTCCAGCCCCTTCGCGCTCCTTGGCGTTCATCAGATCACCACCACCTACAGCGAGGTGCGCGTCCAATACCGCACGGAATATGAATTGGTGAATGGCAAGCGAAAGGTCCTGTCCACACGGGAGGTGGGGCGCAAATTCGTCGGCAAGCACGATACGACCAAGCTCGATCGGAAACAGACGGCGAGGCTCGTCGGTTTTCTGAATGAGATGGGCGTTGATAAATCGCTTGTCGGCCTGATGCTCGGCACTCGGCCGAGTTCGATCCATCTCATCGCGCAGATGGATGCACTGAAGCTGCGATTGACGACGGAGCTTGCCGCTGCCGACCAACTCGTTGCCGCAAGGGACTGTAAGAGCAACCAATCGATTGCGGAGTGTGCTGTCCCGCCGGCCGCCTCGAGTGCCCCGGCAGCAGTCGGCGAATAACCGCGCTTTTAGGCCTCAGGCGTCCTTGCCTTTGGCCTTTGCCATGATCTTTTCGAGATAGCCGAGCAGAAGCGCCGAGACGACGAAGGCGAGGTGCATGATCGTCAGCCACATCAGCTTGCCGTTTTCATATTGGGTGGCGTTGAGAAATATCTGCAAGAGGTGGATCGACGAAATGGCGACGATGGAAGAAGCGACCTTGATCTTCAGGCTGCCGGAATCGAGCTTGCCGAGGAAAGAGACTTCGTCGTCGGCCTCGTCGAAGCGGCTGACGAAATTTTCGTAGCCGGAAATCATCACCATGACGATGAGGCTGGCCACCAGTGCGGCATCGATCAGGCCGAGAATGGCGAGAATCATATCCGCCTCGTCATACTCAAAGACGCCGGCGGCGACCTTCAGGAATTTGTAGCCGAACGAGACGCCATAGATGGCGAGCGCAGCCGCAAGGCCGAGATAGAAGACCACCAGAATCCAACGGCTGGAGAGAATGATGCGCTCGACCAGTAGTTCCAGGGACTTCATGCCTTATCCTTTTCCATTCGCTTTACAGCTCGCCCGCGAAAATAGGTCTGTCAGTGCTTTGCTGCAAGGCAGCATGGTTTCGGAAAGGACTGCAATCTGCGGCTATTCACAGTCGATATTTATTGGGCTATCCCGGCAGGGTGAATGCCTCCATGTTCAGGGCGGGAACGGGTGTTATGACAGCGGTGAAATCCGATATAGAAATCGCGCGCGCCGCGAAGAAATTGCCGATCGTCGAGATCGGCGCCAAGCTCGGCATTCCCGCTGAAGATCTCGCGCCTTACGGGCATGACAAGGCGAAGATCGGAGCGAAGTTCATCGCTTCGAAGGCGGGCAACAAGGACGGCAAGCTGATCCTCGTCACCGCCATCAATCCGACGCCGGCCGGCGAGGGGAAGACGACGACGACCGTTGGCCTCGGCGACGGCCTCAACCGTATCGGCAAGAAGGCGATCGTCTGCGTGCGTGAGGCCTCGCTCGGACCTTGCTTCGGCGTGAAGGGCGGCGCGGCGGGCGGCGGTTATGCGCAGGTCATCCCGATGGAAGACATCAACCTGCATTTCACCGGCGATTTCCACGCCGTCACTGCGGCGCACAATCTTTTGGCGGCGCTGATCGACAATCATATCTATTGGGGCAACGAACAGAATATCGATGTCCGCCGCATCACCTGGCGCCGCGCCATGGACATGAACGACCGGGCGCTGCGCGATGTCGTCACCTCGCTCGGTGGCGTGGCCAATGGTTTCCCGCGCGAGAGCGGTTTCGATATCACCGTCGCATCCGAAGTCATGGCGATCCTCTGCCTGGCTTCCGACCTGACAGATCTGGAAAAGCGGCTCGGCAACATCATCATCGGGTATCGTCGCGACCGTACGCCGGTCTACGCCCGCGACCTCAAGGCGGATGGGGCAATGTCGGTGCTGCTCAAGGATGCGATGCAGCCGAACCTGGTACAGACGCTGGAAAACAATCCGGCTTTGGTGCATGGCGGCCCCTTCGCCAACATCGCCCATGGCTGCAATTCGGTAATCGCCACGCGCACGGCGCTGAAGCTCGGTGACTATGTCGTGACCGAAGCGGGCTTCGGCGCCGATCTCGGCGCGGAAAAATTCTTCGATATCAAGTGCCGCAAGGCCGGCCTTTTTCCGGATGCTGCCGTTATCGTCGCAACGGTGCGGGCACTGAAAATGAATGGCGGTGTCAAGAGGGACGATCTCGGGCAGGAGAATGTCGCAGCCCTGGTGAAGGGCTGCGCCAATCTCGGCCGGCACGTCGCCAATGTCCGCAAATTCGGCGTGCCGGTCGTTGTTGCCATCAATCACTTCATCTCGGATACGGATGCGGAGATCGAGGCGCTGAAGAATTATGTGGCGCGTCTCGGCGCCGAGGCTATCCTCTGCCGCCACTGGGCCGAGGGATCGGCGGGGATCGAAGAGCTTGCCTATAAGGTGGTCGAGCTTGCCGAATCCGGCCAGGCGAAATTCCAGCCCCTCTATCCCGACAATCTCTCCCTGCTTGAAAAGATCGAGATCGTCGCCTCGAAGATCTATCACGCCGGCGAGGTGACCGCCGACAAGGCCGTGCGCGACCAACTGCGCTCCTGGGAGGATCAGGGCTACGGCCATCTGCCCGTCTGTATGGCGAAGACGCAATATTCCTTCTCCACGGACCCGAACGTCCGCGGCGCGCCGGAAGGTCATATTGTGCCCGTCCGCGAAGTGCGTCTCTCCGCCGGCGCCGGCTTCGTCGTCGTTATCACCGGCGAGATCATGACGATGCCGGGCCTGCCGAAATCACCGGCAGCAGAACGGATTTTCCTCAATGATCAGGGGTATATCGAGGGATTGTTTTAAGTTCTGATTCCAGTGCAACTGCGTCTGCGAATCCGCGGCCGGCTCAAGTCTGAGATTTAGTGGCAATATCTGAACTCGCCGTTCCTTTTCAGCACGTCCAGATGGAAATGCGTCTCGTGCGCGGCATCGCTGTCCGGGTCGAGGACGGTTCTGAAGTAAAGGCAGGCAGAGGCGCTGGCGCTGCGCTGGAACGCACCTGTCAGCGTCGGGTCTTCGTGGCGAGGCTCGATGCCGACGATCTTGCCGTTTTCGAAGGTGAAGCTGGCAATGTCGATGGCATTGCCGCGTGCATGTTCCGAAATCTTGCCGGTGGTGGCGTTGTTGCGCAGGCGGCAGATATAGGTCGAGGCCTGGTTGATCTCTGTAATCCGGCCATTGTCCTTCAGCGCGATTGCGGCGGCGGGGATCACGCTTTCCTTCATCCAGTGGGCTAGTGCCAGGGCGGCCTCGCAGCGCAGTGTGCCTTCCGGTTTCATCTTGATGCCCGGCAATGGTTCGGAGAGGGCAATCGGCTTGTCGATGCCGCAGCCGTTGCCATCATCGATGCGGGGAATGTCCTTGAATACCGCACCCATGGCACTCAATTCTCCAAGACAGGCCTGATGCTCTTCGTCCGATTCCGCTGCGATGGTCAGCGGTGGCTTTGGCGGCCCCTGCATTTCCTTGGCGGGTGGTTCGGTCTCGGAAGCCTCTGGTTTCGGTGCCGGCACCGGAAGATCGCTGGGCGGTTCAGTCTCGGAGGCCTCCGGTTTTTGAGCCGGTATCGGCAGGTCGCTGGGCGCCTGGGTTTGTTCGCTATCCGGCTTGGGCTGCGGCATCGGGCCGGTCTCGGGGAGGGAGGCGGCCGTCAACATGGCGACGGCGGTGGTGACGGAGATGATCCGGAACAGCATCAAGTATTTCACCCATTTCTAATAGCAACGCCGGGAGAAACGCTCGATGCAGCGATTTCGTTGCAATTCAGCAACTTTATTGGTTTGCATTAAAACATGATAATTTTATTCATGATTATTCTGGCTAAATATATTGACAATTATAGTCATGTTTTTTATGCGGCAGAAAGAAGGCGGAAATTGCTCCGCTTCGTTAACTAAAATGAACCCAGCCAGCCCCTTGCGTGCGTCAGAAGCACCAACCAGCCAGCCCGGTGAAGCAATTCGAAAGGAATGGTTATGGTTGTCCGGCGATCCCGCTCGGTTCTCTTGGCATGCACGGCGTTTCTGGCCTTTGGGCTCGGCACAGCCTCTTATGCGCAGACGGCAAATCAAAATGATACGACCACGGGCGAAGCGGCGGCGAAGAGCGATCGCGGAACGGAGCTGAAGCCGATCGTAGTCAAGGGGAAAGCGTCGAAAGACGTGCTCGCAGACTCGCCGACGACCACCGAGACGACAGCTCAGGAGATCGACGACAATCAGATCACCCGTATCGAGGACCTCGGCCGCAGTACTGAGGTCGGCGTCGGCTTCGATCGCACCAGCGGCAGCATCAATATTCGCGGCCTGGAAGACGACCGCGTGTTGACGACGATCGACGGTATCGAGGTCCCGTTCCTGCTCGACGGCGCGCGTGATGCGGATGGCGGCGTCAACAGTTTCGACTTCAACACGCTTTCGACAGTCGACATCGTACGGGGCTCCGATTCCAGCCGCGCTGGTTCCGGTGCCCTTGGCGGCGCTTTCGTGCTGCGCACGCTGGAGCCGGAAGACCTGATCGGCGCCAACGCCACCTGGGGCGGCGTCTTCAAACTCGGCTATAATGGCGACGACCGCAGCCTCGGCGGGTCAGCCGCCGTTGCCAAGCGCATCGACAATACCGCTGTCCTTTTCGAGGCCGGATATACGCACGGACATGAGCTGGAAAACAACGGCGACGTTGGCGGCTATTCCACCAAGCGCACTGAAGCCGATCCGGCCGACTACAACCAGCGCAACGGCCTCTTCAAGATCCGCCAATACACCGATGTCGGCACCTTCGGCATCACGGCGGAGCACTTCAACAAGGATACGGATACCGATTGGCGCAGCAAGCAGAGCCCGACCGGCAACTTCCGCCCCGGCAACTATGATGAGACCGACAATATCGAACGCAACCGCGTTTCGCTCGACTACAAATACGAAGCTGACAGCAAGGATTCTCTGATCGATACCGCCAATGCGGTTTTCTACTGGCAGAATTTGCTGCGCGAAAACGGCGCCGAAGGATATCGCTATACCTCCGTCATCGGCGATTATTGGCGCCGCAACGAGGTCGAAGATCGCAGCATCGGCTTCAACGGCAATGCTTCGAAGGCTTTCGACACCGGCAGCCTGCATCACAACGTCACCTTCGGCCTCGACGTTGCCTTCACCAAGACGCATCAATATTCAGCCGGCGGAGATAGCTGCAATCTTCCCCGTTGGCGCGCTACTTGCGCATTCCTGCACACCAACCAGTCTGATATGCCGGATGTTGACGGCAAGCGCGTCGGCGCCTTCGTCGACGACAAGATCGAGATCGGTTCCAGCGGCTTCTCTTTGACGCCGGGCCTGCGCTTCGACTGGTATGACTATTCGCCAAAGAATACCGACGCCTATCGCGACAGCGCCAACTATACCAGCCTGCCATCCGGACAGTCCGATACCCGCTTCTCGCCGAAGCTGCGCGCCGCGTATCAGCCGCAGGATAATGTCGAGCTTTATGCGCAATGGGCCATGGGTTTCCGTGCGCCGAATGTTAGCGAACTCTACCTGAACTATGGCGTCCCCGGCGGCTATGTCAGCTACGGTAATCCCGATCTGAAGCCGGAAACCAGCAATGGCGTCGAAATCGGCGCGAATCTCGGCGACGACGATTTCGGCGGCCATATCGGCGGGTTCTATAACAAGTACAAGAACTTCATCGACAGCGAGACTTCCGTTGATCCGACGGGCACTTATCCGCTGGGGATCACCGAGTATTTCAACCGCGCCAATGTCCGCATCTTCGGCATCGAGGTCAATGCGCACAAGAAGTTCGACAACGGCATCCATATCAAGGGTGCGCTCGCCTATGCCAATGGCAAGGACTCCGACACTGGCGAATGGCTCGACTCCGTCGCTCCGGCGAAGGCTGCCTTCACCCTCGGCTATGCCACGGAGATCTGGGGAACCGACCTGACCTTCATCACGGCGACGAGCGAACCGAAGAAGGATGGCGACAGCTTCCGCACGCCGGGCTACGGCATCTTCGATCTGACGGGATGGTGGGAGCCGGAGCAGGTGAAGGGTCTGACGCTGCGCGCCGGCGTCTACAACATCTTCAACAAGACCTATTACGACGCACTCAATGTCGCTTCGACCAGCCTGACCCAGCCGCACGAATTCTATTCGGAACCGGGCCGGACCTTCAAGCTGACGCTGACGCAGAAGTTCTAAGCGATCTCATCGTTATGGCAGAAAGGGCGGTGCTTCGGCATCGCCCTTTTTCTATTTTCTGGCCTTCGTGCTGTCTGTATTGCCGGGTCGACTGGTCAGGCCTGCTTCGCGAGCAGCGATCTCACCTTGTCTACATCCGACGATGTCGCGGGATTATAGACCACCATGCCGAGATCGGGCCTGCCGTCGACCGTAAAACTCGAATATTCAAGGGCGATCGGACCGGCGGTCGGATGATGCAGGTGTTTGGTGCCCTCGCCATAGCTGCGCACGTCATTGTCGCGCCACATCGCCTCGAATTCCGGGCTTCGGCGGCTGAGATCCTCGACCAGACCTTTGACGTTTTCGGCGGCTCCGGCCCGGGCCACCTCAGTGCGGAACGCTGCCACGATGAAGCGGGCATCGGCCTCCCATTCCGGCATGGCGTTGCGCACACGGGAACTGGAGAAAACGAGACGCAGAATGTTGCGTTCTTCCGGCGGGATATCGCCATAGTTGGCGAGCACGACCGAAGCGGCACGGTTCCAGGCGATGATGTCCCAGGTGGAATTCTTCACAAGCGCCGGGCTGAGCTCCAGCGAGTCCAGCACGCGTTGAAGCCGTGGCGTCACACCTTCTGCCGGCTGGTAACGGACCTCGGGCGGCCGGCCCAAGGCGAGCAGGAAGAGGTGCTCGCGCTCGACATTTGTCAGCATCAGGGCGCGGGTGATCCGGTCCAGTACATCGGCCGAGGGCGCGCCGCCGCGGCCTTGTTCGAGCCATGTGTACCATGTCGCGCTGATATTGGCGCGCTGTGCCACTTCCTCGCGCCTCAGCCCGGCCGTTCGCCTGCGCCCCGGCGGAAGGCCAAAAGCGGTCGGATCGAGCTTGGTGCGGCGATCCCGGAGGTAGGTTCCAAGCGGGTTGTGGTCTGCGGCCGGCATGTTCGTCCTGTTAGTCATTATAACCGTATAAGGTCACTACTTTACCCTGATAATTGATCCGTGGATAGTGTTCTCAGTTTGAACCTGGAGAATTTCCCATGCGTGTTTTTGTTACCGGCGCGACCGGTTTCGTAGGGTCCGCTGTTGTTGCTGAATTGATCGATGCCGGCCATCGGGTACTCGGTCTCACCCGCTCTGAGGCCGGTGCCAAATCTCTTGTCGCCGCAGGTGCCGAAGTGCATCGAGGCGATCTTGAAGATCTGGAAAGCCTGCGCAACGGCGCGGCCGCTTCGGATGGCGTGATCCATACTGGTTTCAATCACGACTTCTCGAAAATTGCGGAAAATTGCGAGATGGACAGGCGCGTTATTGAGGCACTCGGCTCGGCGCTGGCGGGTTCCGACCGCCGCCTGATCGTTACCTCCGGGACCGGGCTGCTTTCGCCGGGTCGTCTCGCGACCGAAGACCAGATTCCGGAATTCGGTCCCGCTTCGTTTCCTCGCGTCGCTTCCGAACAGGCGGTTTTGTCGATTGCCGCGAAAGGGGTGCGCGCATCGGCGATGCGGCTTCCTCCCTCGGTCCACGGCGTCGGCGATCATGGTTTCGTTCCGATCCTCATCCGCATCGCCCGCGAGAAAGGTGTTTCCGCCTATATCGGCGAAGGGCAGAACCTCTGGCCGGCAGTGCATCGGCTCGACGCCGCCCGTCTCTACCGGCTTGCGCTTGAGACGGAGGCCGGGGCCGCCCGATACCACGGCATCGCCGAAGAGGGCGTGCCGTTCCGGGAGATCGCCGGCGTGATCGGCCGCCGCCTGAACCTGCCGGTCGTCAGCAAGACGCAGGTGGAGGCCGCAGAGCACTTCGGTTGGTTCGCACATTTTGCCGGACTCGATTGCCCGGCCTCCAGCCAAAGGACGCGGGAATTGCTGGGATGGCTGCCGGAGCAGCCCGGCCTCCTTCAGGACATCGATCGAGACGAATATTTCGCAGCCTGAGCAATTGGACGAAGCCGGGCGCATGCTCAGCTTCGTCGTCCCGAACATCGGATTGCCCGTAAACGCCGCGCGATTGTCTATCACAGCGTTCAATGCTATCAAGGCAGCGCAACCTATTGAGAGAGGAGGACCGCATGATGACGTTTGTCTGGCGTAATCGCCAGTTCGGTCCGACTCATGCCCTGCAAATGCGTTTGCAGGGCTGATCAGAGGCTGTCTCTCACTCATTTCCTCCTGGTCTGCCCCTGTTGGGTAATGCGGCGCTGAATTTTTGCGTTCAAGCGGCCGTATCACGACATCTACCGAGCAACTTCAGCATCACATGGCGATAAGGCGCCTGTTGCTGGCTTGCTTGGTCGGACCGGAAGAAAACCATGACTCTGATCAATCTCCGCAATTTCGGCATCACCCTGGGTGTGCCGCTTATCTCCAATCTGAATTTCACCGTCAGCGCCGGCGACCGCATCGGCCTCGTTGCCGCAAATGGCCGGGGGAAATCCACGCTGCTCAATTGCATCGCCGGCAGGCTGGAGCCAACGGTGGGCGACATTACCCGTTCGCGCGGCCTTCGGGTTGGATATGTCGAACAGAATGTGCCCGCCGCTCTGGCTGACATGTCTTTCCACGATGCGGTACTTCGCGCTCTGCCGGCCGAACAAGCCGAGAGCGAGGGCTGGCGCGTCGACGTCGTTCTGGATTCGCTCGACGTCCCGCAGGCGCTGCGGGAGAGGGCGCTTGCCAATCTCAGCGGTGGTTGGCAGCGGCTTGCCATGCTCGCCCGTGTCTGGGTAACCGAGCCGGACGTCCTGCTGCTGGATGAGCCGACCAACCATCTCGATCTCGCCAAGATCGCGCTGCTCGAAGATTGGTTGAACGCTCTGCCACGCGATGTGCCGGTTCTGATATCGAGCCACGACCGCGCCTTTCTCGATGCCGTCACCAACCGCACACTGTTCCTGCGTCAGGAACAATCGGCGGCCTACGCCTTGCCCTATGGCCCGGCACGGGCAGTGTTGGACGAGGCCGACGCCTCGGATGAGCGGCGTTACCAGAAGGACATGAAGACGGCGCAGCAACTGCGCAAGCAGGCGGCCAAGCTTAACAATCTCGGCATCAATTCCGGCAGCGACCTGCTGACGGTGAAGACGAAGCAGCTCAAGGCACGCGCCGAGCGGCTGGAGGATGCGGCACGGCCGGGCCACCAAGAGCGTTCGTCCGGCGCAATCAAGCTCGCCAATCGCGGCATTCAGGCCAAGATATTGGTGACGCTGGACGATGCGTCCGTCGAGACGCCGGATGGCACATTGTTGTTCAAGACCGGCAAACGCTGGATCTGCCAGGGCGATCGCATCGTCCTGCTTGGCCATAATGGGGCGGGCAAGACCCGGCTTATCGAGATGATCCGCAAGGCTATTGCCGATCAGAGCGCACCGGGGGCGATCAAGGCAACACCTTCGCTGGCGCTAGGCTATAGCGATCAGGCGCTCTCCAATCTCGATCCGGACGATATGCCGCTCGGGGTCATTACGCGGCTGTTCGAACTCGGCGAACAGCGGGCGCGCACGCTGCTCGCTGGTGCGGGCATGGGTGTCGACATGCAAGGCCGTGCCATCGGCAGGCTTTCGGGCGGCCAGAAGGCGCGCTTGTCCATACTGGTGCTCCGGCTAACCAATCCGAACTTCTACCTGCTCGATGAGCCGACCAACCATCTCGATATCGATGGGCAGGAAGCGCTGGAAGGTGAGCTGATGGCGCAGGAGGCAAGTTGCCTGCTTGTTTCTCACGATCGCAGCTTCGTGCGCGCCGTCGGCAATCGCTTTTGGCTTATAGACCGAAAACGGTTGATCGAAGTCGATGGACCGGAGGAGTTTTTCGCAGCGGCTGGGCGGCAGATTTAAAAGGCGAGGGCAGAGGCGAACATCGTTTCTGCCCGTTCCCTGAGATTGCGGCTTGCGCATCACCTCATCTCACGCTAACAATTCCCGCCATGAACATGTCCTTGAACAACATTGCAGTTTGGTGGTGGGCACGCTGAAGCGGCCTCGACCAATCGTGTTCAAAGACGACGAGTGAGCCGCCCGAAAATTCGAGGCGGCTTTTTTGTTATAAAGGCCGCCTGTCATCCGGGCCCGACAACGGAGTGAGGAACAATGGTAACGATCCTTCGGGATGATGGTGCGGAAATCTACGAGACGAAGGGCGGGATCACCGTCACCCGGCAGCGCCGGCCGACGCCTTATGCGGATGCGGTTTCGTCCTATATCGACAAGCTCGACGAGCGCCGCGGCGCGGTGTTTTCGTCGAACTACGAATATCCCGGCCGCTACACCCGTTGGGATACCGCCATCGTCGATCCGCCGCTTGGTCTTTCCTGCAATGGACGCAATGTCTGGATCGAAGCTTATAACGAGCGTGGCGAGGTCATTCTCGGCTTCATCGCGGAGAAGCTGAAGACCGTTTCCGAGGTCGTGCTTGGTGCCTCAACGCCGCGCCGGCTCGATCTGGCGGTAAAGATGCCGGATCGTGTCTTCACTGAGGAAGAGCGCTCGAAGATGCCGACCGTCTTCACGGTGCTGCGCGCCGTGACCGATCTCTTCTACTCGCAGGCCGACGCCAGCATCGGCTTCTACGGTGCCTTCGGCTACGATCTCGCTTTCCAGTTTGATGCGATCGATCTGAAGCTCAAGCGTCCCGACGATCAGCGCGACATGGTGCTTTATCTGCCGGACGAAATCCTGGTGGTCGACAACTACTCCGCTAAGGCCTGGATCGATCGTTACGATTTCGCCAAGGGCGGCGTCTCCACCGAAGGCAAGTCCGGCGACATCGCTGCCGAGCCGTTCCGTCAGACGAGCACCATTCCCCCGAAGAGCGATCATCGCCCCGGCGAATATGCCGAGCTGGTGGTCAAGGCGAAGGAAAGTTTCCGCAAGGGCGATCTCTTCGAAGTCGTTCCGGGCCAGAAGTTCATGGAACGCTGCGAGAGCAAGCCCTCCGATATCTCCAAGCGGCTGAAAGCGATCAATCCGTCTCCCTATTCCTTCTTCATCAATCTCGGCAATCAGGAATATCTCGTCGGCGCTTCGCCGGAAATGTTCGTTCGCGTCTCGGGCCGCCGCATCGAAACCTGCCCGATCTCCGGCACGATCAAGCGCGGCGACGATCCGATCGCCGACAGCGAGCAGATCCTGAAGCTTTTGAATTCCAAGAAGGACGAGTCCGAGCTGACCATGTGCTCGGACGTCGACCGTAACGACAAGAGCCGCGTCTGCGAGCCAGGCTCGGTGAAGGTCATCGGCCGCCGGCAGATCGAGATGTATTCGCGGTTGATCCACACGGTCGACCATATCGAGGGCCGCCTGCGCGACGATATGGATGCTTTTGACGGGTTCCTCAGCCACGCTTGGGCCGTCACCGTCACCGGCGCACCGAAGCTATGGGCAATGCGCTTTATCGAGAACCATGAAAAGAGCCCGCGCGCATGGTATGGCGGCGCGATCGGCATGGTCGGCTTCAACGGCGACATGAATACCGGCCTGACACTGCGCACCGTGCGCATCAAGGACGGCATTGCCGAGGTTCGTGCTGGCGCTACATTGCTGAACGACTCCATCCCAGAAGAAGAAGAAGCAGAAACCGAATTGAAGGCATCCGCCATGTTGTCCGCTATCCGTGATGCCAAGGCTGCGAATTCCGGCAAGCAGCAGCGCGACGTCGCCTCGGTCGGCAAGGGCGTGAAGATCCTGCTCGTAGACCATGAAGACAGTTTCGTGCACACGCTGGCGAATTACTTCCGCCAGACCGGTGCGACGGTTTCGACCGTGCGTACGCCCGTGCCGGAAGAGGTTTTCGACCGGCTGGATCCGGATTTGGTCGTGCTGTCGCCAGGTCCCGGCAACCCGAAAGATTTCGATTGCAAGGCGACCATCAAAAAGACGAGGGCGCGCAATCTGCCGATCTTCGGCGTCTGCCTGGGCTTGCAGGCGCTTGCCGAAGCCTATGGCGGCGAGCTACGCCATCTGGCGATCCCGATGCATGGCAAGCCCTCACGCATCCGCGTGTTGGAGCCCGGTCTGGTTTTCTCTGGCCTCGGCCGTGAGGTGACCGTCGGGCGCTATCATTCGATCTTTGCCGATCCGTCCAGCTTGCCGCGTGACTTCATGATCACGGCCGAAAGCGAGGACGGCACGATCATGGGCATCGAGCATGTGAAGGAGCCGATCGCGGCCGTGCAGTTCCATCCGGAATCGATCATGACGCTCGGCGGCGATGCCGGCATGCGGATGATCGAGAACGTCGTCGCTCATCTGGCGCGGCGGGCAAAAACCAAGGCTGCGTGACGCAAAATCGCAGCCACTGATGCTTGAACAAACCCGTGCACACGAAAAAAGTGCATGGGGATGTTTTTTGCCTTGAAAGAGGCCAACAAGCCCTGAAGACATTCAATGTCGGTAGGGGCTTACGGTCGGTGATTTCAAAGATATTCAAACGCGTTCTGATCGCGATACTTGCGCTTGTCGTGATCGTCGTCCTCGGCATCGTGGTGCCGCGTCCGCTCTGGCATGATGGGCCGGCGGTGCCGGAGCGCTCGCGTCGCATCCTCGTGCTCAGCAATCCCATCCACACGGATATCGCCATTCCCGTCGATGCCGATCTCTTGAGCCGCTTTGCGTTCCTGCGGACAGCCGGGCTCGATCTCGACAACCCGAACCTGCACTACCTCATTTTCGGCTGGGGCGGCAGGAGTTTCTATACCGAGACGCGGACCTGGGCGGATCTGAAGACAGGGCCGGTGCTGAAGAGCTTTACCTTGGATCGGTCTGTCATTCATGCGGAACTGGCCGGTGAGATACCCGAAAGTGCGCCCGGTGTGACCGTGCTCAACATCGATGACGGCGGGCTTAAGCGATTGCAGCAATTCATCCTGGGCAGTCTCGTGCAGGCGGATAGCGGGCCGGTGTCCTTGCCGGGTAGCAACTACAGCGAGAATGATGCATTCTTCGAGGCGCGGGGATATTTCAATGCGCTGATGGGGTGCAATACGTGGACGGCGGCGGGGTTGAGGCAAGCGGGATTGACTTCGGGCCTATGGACGGCGCTGCCCTGGATGTTGCGGCTGTCGCTCAGCCTGCATAATGATCGCGATCGTTTCGCGTCCACTAAGATGGATTAGCGCTGATCAAGGCTGCTCGGAAGTGTCCTGATCGTTCCGCCAGCACTCCTCGAAAATCAACTTGTCGAGCGGCAGGCGGTCGCGCCATCCCTTCACTGCCAGCTCGGGCATGTCGTAGAGTTCGTCGACGTAACCGATGCACAGCCATGCGACGATTTTGACGTGCTCCGGTATGTTCAGGATGCCCTTGATAGCGTCCTCATGAAAAATGCTCACCCAGCCGACCCCGACACCTTCGGCGCGGGCGGCAAGCCAGAGATTTTGAACGGCGCAGACCGTCGAATAGACGTCCGTTGCGGGATTGTGCGTTCGCCCGAGCACAACAGGTCCGCCGCGCCGGGTATCGCAGGTGATGCAGATACTGAGCGGCGCCTTGCGGATGCCTTCGAGTTTCAGCCGCTGATATTGCGCGCGGCGATCGCCTTCGAACATCCGGCAGGCTTCTTCGTTCGCCTGGTTGAAAGCCTGCCACACGCGGTCCCGCGTCTCCGGTTGCCGGATCAGAATGAAGTTCCACGGCTGCATGAAACCGACGGACGGCGCGCGATGGGCTGCCTCGAGCAGCCGTCTCACGAGATCTTCGGGCAGGGGATCAGACCGGAACTGATCGCGGACGTCGCGGCGGGTTTCGATGGCGCGGTAGACGGCGGCGCGTTCCTCCTCCGAAAACGCACAGGCTGCTATCAGATGATCCGCTTCCTTTGGCGACACATCGGCGAGCGAAGCGGTGTCGTACGAATGAGAGGGTTCATCAAGAGCGGGCATGTTCCACCGTGGATTTGGAGGGAGCGGCGACGTTTCGTGGCGGAATGCCGTTCGCTGGGGCTTAATGGGTTGCTGTATAGCTCAGTGCGCGCTCGCACGGGAAGGTGCCATCATGATTTTCACAGGCAAGCATAGGATCGGCCGGCAATCGCCCTTGCCGCTCGACTTTGTTTAAGCGGGCCATTTGGGATAAATTGTGATGCGCTAGGCCCGAGCCGTCCTTTGACAAATGGTGTATTCTGCATCATATGAGCCTCAATAAGCCGCCTGCGCGATTTTCGCGCGGGCGGTTTTGCATTTGAATGGCGCGGTTCTTGCAATTCGTTCGCATATGCAGGCGCGCATCCGCATTGGAGAAACGCATGAACGGACAGGGCAACCAGACGATACGGCGGCTGGCCCTCTGGGGCATTCCGCTATCGCTAGGCGTCATGGCGCTGAAGATGGTCGCTTGGTGGGTCACGGGCTCCGTCGCGCTGTTGTCGGACGGTCTGGAGTCCTTCGTCAATGTCGTGGCCGCTTTCATCGCTTTCTTCGTCATCCGCTATGCGCAGAAGCCGGCGGATCATGACCATCCCTTCGGCCACCATAAGGCGGAATATCTCTCGGCCGTCACCGAGGGTGCGATGATCGTCGTCGCTGCGCTGATGATCGTACAGGAGGCGGTGGGGCATTTGAGCAATCCGCAACCGCTGCAGGCGCCTGCCCTCGGTCTTGCCATCAACTTTGCCGCCGGTATCATCAATGCCCTGTGGGCACTGACTTTGATCCGCGCCGGGCACGAACACCGCTCGCCGGCGCTGACGGCGGATGGGCAGCACATCATGTCCGATGTCTATACGTCGGTTGGTGTGCTCATCGGCCTGCTGCTGGCGCTTGGCACCGGCTACCCGATCTTCGACCCGGTGCTTGCAATTCTCGTCGCCGTCAACATTCTCTATCAAGGCTGGAAAGTCATCTCCAATTCCATCGACGGGCTGATGGACAAGGCCGTCCTGCCCGAAGAGGAAGCGGTGATCAAGGAGGCGATCGCGACGCATGCCAACGGCTCTCTCGGCGTGCATGATCTGAAGACGCGCCGGGCGGGTGCCGTCACTTTCGTCGACTTCCACCTAGTCGTGCCAGCGGCGATGCCGGTCCGCGAGGCCCATCGCATTTGCGACCGCCTTGAAGACGCCATACGGGCGATCCATGCGGGCGCAGAAATAACCATTCACGTGGAGCCCGAGGGCGAGAAGGCCCATGGCATCCGCGTTAAAGTGATCAAGGAGACCTAAGATGCCTACAACGGATGTTTCCGGCCTGTCGATGCTCGGCAGCCAGACCGAAACGGCCGCGAACCCCGAAGCTGCCGTTCTCGAAAAAGTGCCGTCCGGCCATGCCGGCACGGACTATGTCGTGCGTTTCACCGCACCGGAATTCACCTCGCTCTGCCCGATGACCGGACAGCCGGATTTTGCTCATATCGTCATCGACTATGTGCCCAACGAATGGCTGGTGGAATCGAAGTCGCTGAAGCTCTTCCTGCATTCCTTCCGCAACCACGGCGCCTTCCATGAGGATTGCTCGATCTACATCGCCAAGCGGCTGGTCGAATTGCTGGAGCCGAAGTGGCTGCGCATCGGTGCCTACTGGTATCCCCGAGGCGGTATCCCGATCGATGTATTCTGGCAGACGGGCAAGCCGCCCGAGGGCGTGTGGCTACCGGATCAGGGCGTGCAACCCTATCGCGGGCGTGGCTGAAATTGAAAAAGCCCCCCTCCGAAGGGAGGGCGGCTTTTGTCATTAGAGGCGATCGGTATTACGCGAACGAGCTGTCGTCGCCGCCATTGTCCGACGAATCATCGTAGTCGTCGTCCTGATCGTTCGAGGCGTAGTCGACATTGGTCTGATCATTGTCGTTCTGATCGTTCTTGTCGTCGTTGCCGAAATAGTTGTTGTTGATGATCGTTTCCTGAACCGGCTGTTCGGCTGCGTTGGCGGAAGTCCCGCCGAAAAGGCCGCCAAGGCCCGAGCCTGCCGCGGTGCCGCCGAGATGCGGGCTGAACAGGCTGGAGAGCGATTCCGCCAGCATCACGCCGCCGGCAACGCCTGCCGCCGTGCCAAGGGCGCCGCGCAGGAAGCTGCCGCCCGCGGAGGGAGCGCCGGCCTGCGGGTTCCAGGGACCGGTCGGCTGTTGCTGGCCGCCCCATGGGCCCGGTTGCGGAGCGTTGCGGGCATAATCGTCATAGAGACGGCCCTGCTGCTGCGGGGCTTGTGGAGCAGGGACGCGCTGCTGCTGGTTGCCGCCGAACAGCGAGCCGAGGCCGCCGAGGAAGCTGCCGCTCTGGGCCTGCGGGTGAGTGTCGGCGCCCTGCTGTTCCAGCTCGTGCACGCGTGCTTCGAGCTGCTGGATACGGTCGGCCGCAGCCTTCATGCCCTGTTCCTGTATGAGCACGGCTTGCGCAAGGAAATAGGGCGCATAGGGCTGCTCGCGAACCGATTGATTGATGAAGGCTTCCGCATCGGCATCGCGCTGGGTGCTCGCCGTAGTGCGGACGCGATCGAAGAGGGAAGCGAGCATTTGACGTTCTTCAGGCGACATGATGGCCTCCTTGGCGATCTGTTGCTGCAAATTCCGGGCGCGATTCTCGTCGCGCCCACCTGACGTAGGATGGAATTCCGGCTTTTCAAAGCCTCTTCAAGTTACAATTCGGTAATCCGCAACCATAACGCCATGCTTTCCCTGGCTATTCACGCCTTGCCTTTTTCCGGCATTGTTTTACGCATGGAGTCGCATTATGTGCGGTAGGATACATCTGCTGGAGACTTGCGAATGAACGACGAAGACGAACAGGAAGAAAAGACGAAAGAGCTGCCCTTGGGCAAGGACGCGGAGGCGAATCTTTTCAAATCGCGCTCGATCTTCATCTATGGCGGCATTACGCAGGAACTGGCGCAGAAGGTCTGCTCGCAGCTCGTGGCACTCGCGGCCGCCAGCGATGAGGATATCCGGATCTACGTGAATTCGCCCGGCGGCCACGTCGAATCCGGCGATTCCATTCACGATATGATCAAGTTCATCAAGCCGAAGGTCTGGATGATCGGTTCCGGCTGGGTCGCTTCCGCGGGTGCACTGATTTACGTCGCCGCCCCCAAGGAGCGCCGCATCTGCCTGCCGAACACCCGCTTCCTGCTGCACCAACCGTCCGGCGGTACCCGCGGCATGGCCTCCGATATCGAAATTCAGGCTCGCGAGATCATCAAGATGAACGAACGCCTGAACAAGATCTTCTCGGAAGCCACCGGCCAGCCGGTCGAGCGCATCGCCAAGGACACGGACCGCGACTACTGGCTGTCTGCGGAAGAGGCTAAGGCTTACGGCCTGGTTTCGCGGATCGTGACGTCGCAGGCCGAGATTTGATCTGACGGCTCTTTGCTCAGTCAAAGCGCCCTCGTTTGCCCAAAGGCAGGCGAGGGCGCTTTTGTGTTGGCGCTATTCCTCATCCCGCGATACCAGCGGCGCGCCGGGCAGATAAAGCGAAATCGGCCTGATCTCATAGACTGCCGTCGGATTGACGCGTCGGAGGTCGCGCGCGGCTGCGACCGCTGCCTCTAGCGTTGGAAAATCCACGACATAGAAGCCCAGCAATTGCTCCTTGGTTTCAGCAAAGGGGCCGTCCGTGACGATGCCGGCACCCTTGCCCCGCAGCGTCACCGCGCGTTCGGTCGGGCCAAGCCGCGCGGCCGGCCCCAGAGACTTTTCCTGAACGAGGCGATCATTCACCTGCAGGAGTTCGGTCATCAACGCCGCATCCTCCTCCTTGGTCCAGGATTCGACCACTCCCTCTTCGTGGTAGGCCAGGATAGCGTAATACATGGATCGTTCCCCCCTTTACGCACCTATCGATTTCAGCCGACTGAAATTCAGAAACCTAGATGCGTTTGACTACACAAGTTTGATGTTTCGTGCGCAATACCTATTCAAGCTCTTCTGCCAATCGAGGGGCGCTCTCTGGCCCGGATTGCCCTGGCGAAAATCGCCGCAGTCCGTCCGCTCGAAATGCGGCTGACCCCGTGCGTTGCCTGATACCGCTGCATTCTTTCGTCAAACTGCACTTGCACGACCGCCGCTTGTGATGCTCCATGCGCTTTCCACCGGATCCACGAGTCTCCAGCCGCCGCCATGCTCAAAGATTTTTCCGTCCAAAGCCTGTTCATGGGCTGCCTTACCGCCTTTGTCGGCTTTGCCAGTTCCTTCGCGGTCGTGCTGCATGGGTTGCAGGCGGTCGGCGCCACGGATGCGCAGGCCGCGTCCGGGTTGACGGCCCTGTCGATCGCGATGGGGCTCTGCGCCATCGTGCTCAGCCTGGCAACAAGGCTGCCGGTCAGCATTGCCTGGTCGACGCCGGGGGCAGCACTTCTGGCGAGTGCGGGCGCCATCGAGGGCGGCTTTCCGGTGGCGGTCGGCGCCTTTTTGATCTGTGCGGTGCTGATCGTGATTGCCGGCCTGTTCCGGCCGCTCGGACGCGCCGTCGCAGCTATTCCGGCGGCGCTGGCAAACGCCATGCTTGCCGGCGTCCTGCTCGGGCTTTGCTTTGCGCCTGTGAAGGCCATCGCCTTCGATCCATTGCTTGGCCTGCCCATTATCATCGCCTGGATCGTGGTTGGGGCCTTCAAACGGCTTTGGGCCGTTCCGGCGGCGCTTGCCGCTTTTGCGCTGGTGCTGGCTTTCGGCGTGAAGGTGCCCGATGGAGCGCTGGCATCGCTTGAGCATTCGCTGATGCCGAGCCTCGAACTGGTGAAGCCGACCTTCACGGTCGCCGGCCTCGTCTCCATCGCGCTGCCGCTTTTCATCGTCACCATGGCGTCGCAGAATATTCCGGGCATCGCGGTGCTGAAGGTCCACCACTATGATCCGAAGCCCGGCCCGCTCTTTGCCGTGACCGGCCTGTTTTCGCTGTTGAGCGCACCCTTCGGCGGCCATGCCGTCAATCTTGCCGCGATCACCGCCGCCATGTGCGCCGGGCAGGACGCCCATGCCGATCCAAAGCGGCGCTATTGGGCGGCAATCACCGCGGGGGTCGTCTACATCATCCTCGGATTGCTGGCAGGCGCCGTTACCGCCTTCGTGGCACTGGCGCCGCCGATCCTGATCGAAGCTGTCGCCGGCCTGGCGCTGGTCGGCGCTTTGTCCAACTCTGCCATGAATGCTTTTCAAAAGGCGGAATCGCGCGAGGCGGCCGCGATCACCTTCCTCGTCACGGCATCAGGCGTTTCCTTCGGTGGCATCTCGGGCGCCTTCTGGGGGCTGATCGCCGGCGGATTGATGATGGCGCTGTCGCATGGGGTGCAAGTGCTCAAACGGTGAGCAAGGGGTTGCTTCTTTTTTATGGCGCGGCTATAAGCGCGACCATGAAGACGACTGGCGCAAAGATTTCCGAACAGATTGCACGCGGGCGCGTTGCCCTGCGTGACAATACGCGCGCCCTTACTTCGCTTCTTCTTCTCGGCCTTACGCGCGGTTGCCGGGTCCTTTGAGGAGCGCTCGGCGGCCGTAGAGCCCGCCCGGCCATCGCTCCTCGCGACATATCCCCAAAATCGACAGTATACCCCGTAGCGGGTCCGTATTTGTCATCGCCAAGCCGCGTACGATCGGCTAAGACGCGGGGCAAATGACGGGAAAGGAAGAGACGAAACATGGACGCGAACAGCCATTCCCCCAAAGGCATGCCCGAGGCAGCGGTGAAATACCGCGCTTACCCGCAGATCAATATTCCCGATCGAACCTGGCCTTCGAAAACCATCACCAAGGCGCCGATCTGGTGCTCCGTCGATTTGCGCGATGGCAACCAGGCGCTGGTCGACCCGATGGGCCACGACCGCAAGGCGCGCATGTTCCATCTGTTGCTGGAGATGGGATTCAAGGAAATCGAGATCGGTTTCCCGTCGGCATCGCAGACCGATTTTGATTTCGCCCGCTGGTGCATCGAGCACGGCAATGTGCCGGCCGACGTGTCGCTGCAGGTTCTCGTGCAGTGCCGCCCTGAGCTGATCACCCGCACCTTCGAGGCCCTCGAAGGCGCGAACAAGCCGATCGTGCATTTCTACAATTCCACCAGCGAATTGCAGCGCCGCGTGGTGTTCGCCAAGGATGTGAAGGGCATCAAGGAGATCGCGGTCGATGCGGCCAAGATGATCACCGACATGGCGGCCAAAGCGGGCGGGGGCTATCGCTTCGAATATTCACCGGAAAGCTTTACCGGCACCGAACTGGAAGTGGCGCTGGAAATCTGCAACGCCGTCATCGAGGTGGTGAAGCCGACGCCGGACAACAAACTGATTATCAACCTGCCGTCGACCGTCGAAATGGCAACACCGAACATCTATGCCGACCAGATCGAGTGGATGTGCCGCAATCTCGACAACCGCGAAAATCTGATCATCTCGTTGCATCCGCACAATGACCGCGGCACCGGTATTGCCGCTGCCGAACTGGCCCTGATGGCCGGCGCCGACCGTGTTGAAGGTACGCTGTTCGGCAATGGCGAGCGCACCGGCAATGTCGATGTCGTCACCATGGCGCTGAACATGTTCACGCAGGGCGTCGATCCCGAGCTCGATTGCTCGAACATCGAGCGCATGAAGGAAGTCTTCGAATATTCCAATCAGATGGCGATCAGCGAGCGTCACCCTTATGTCGGCGAGCTGGTCTACACCGCCTTTTCCGGCTCGCACCAGGATGCGATCAACAAGGGCATGAAGGCGGCGAAGGTCGCCAACCATCCGGTTTGGGAAGTGCCGTATCTGCCGATTGATCCGCAGGATGTCGGCCGTACCTACGAGGCGATTATCCGCATCAACTCGCAGTCGGGCAAGGGCGGCATCGCCTATATCCTGCAACAGGATTACGGGCTCAACCTGCCGCGCAATCTGCAGGTGGAATATCGCGAGGAGATCCAGCGCATCACCGATGAAGAGGGCAAGGAGCTGCCGTCGAGGCGCATCTACGATCACTTCATCGAACGTTACGTGACGCAGTCCGACGCTCGCATCCGCTTCGTCGATCACCACACCTTCGCCGATCCCGCGCATAAGGGCGAGCGTATCGTCGCGGCGGAGATCACCGACAATGGCGAGGTGAAGCGCATCGAAGGCCGCGGCAACGGCCCGATCGACGGCTTCATCAATGCCCTCTCGATCTATCTCGGCATTCCGATGTCGGTCGAGGATTATTCCGAGCATTCGCTGCAGCACGGCTCCAATGCCGCGGCAATCTCCTATGTCGAGACCTCCTATCCCGGCGGCAAGCTCTTCGGTGCAGGGATCAATACCAACATCGTCGCCGCTTCTCTCGAGGCGATCGTCTCGGCGGCGAACCGCGTGCTCGATATTCAGGCGAAAAAGGGCTGACTTTCAGCCGTTAGTAAGCGCCGTGAAGACAAAATCCCCTCGATATGGTCGAGGGGATTTTTTGTTTTGTCGTTCAGCGGGCTGGCCGCTGCAAACGCCGAGCTGGCCGCTATCCAGGCGCGCGCCCGAACCTAGCCACTGAGTACGAAATAGTCAGAGCGTCGATAGGACTTAGCCTAGCCATTGGTATGGCTTCGTCTAACCAAATGCAGTGCGCGGACAAACACTGCGCAGAATTGGCCGGCTCATCTCGAATTGGTACCTCTTGGTTATTGGGAACCTGACAACTAGAAGGTGAACGATCATGGACGTATATGAGGCGGTCAAGAGTCGACGGGCGGTGCGCAAGTTCACCGACCGGGATATCCCGAAGGCGGTGCTGGAGCGTGTGCTGCTTGCCGCGGCTTGGGCCCCTTCCGGATCGAACATCCAGCCATGGAACACCTACGTAATGACCGGAGAGCCGCTTGCCGAGCTCAAGAAGCGCGCGGGGAAACGCGTGGCGGCAGGCGACCCCTGGGACGAGCGGGAATACGAAATGTACCCGCACACACTGAAGTCTCCGTACCGCGAGCGTCGCTCTGCCTTCGGCCATGAACGCTACCATGCGCTCGGCATTGCGGACGGCGACTGGGAGGCAAGTCAGAGAGCTGCTTCCGCAAATTGGAATTGTTTCGGCGCGCCCGCCGCCCTGTTCTGCTATATCGACCGCGACTTGGGTGTACCCCAATGGGCCGATGTCGGCATGTACCTTCAGACCGTCATGCTGCTGCTGCGCGGCGAGGGGTTGCACAGTTGCACCCAAATGGCGTGGTCGGTGTACCGCAAGACCGTCGCGGAGATCCTGTCACCGCGCGAAGGGCTCATCCTGTTCTGCGGCATGTCGATTGGGTACGAGGACGTCACTGAGCCTTACGCCCGCACCGGCCGGGCGCCGCTCGATGAAACCGTCACGTTCGTCGATTCGACTTCGCAACGATGGGCGCAAACAGTGCGAGACGATGCATTGCTGGGTGTATGAAACGATGCCCGCACTCTGCGAAGGCTTTTGCCCGAAGCATTCGAAGTCGAAACGAAATCATGCCAACGCGCATCTATGCTTCAACAACCAAGGGGATTACGACAATGAAGTCAATTTTTCTAGGACTATTTGTGTCGGCTACGGTTTGCCTCCTCGGCACGATGTCGGTTGCCGCTGACAACACTGCGCACGTCACATCGCTCATGAAAAAGGACCTTCCAAATTATCCTGGCAAGGAGGGGCTGATGATATCGGTCGAGTATGGGCCAGGAGGTTCCGATCCTATTCACAAACATGACGCAAATGCATTCGTCTATGTTCTGGAAGGCTCGATCGTGATGCAGGTCAAGGGGGAAAAAGAAGTCACCCTGTCGCCTGGCGAGACCTTCTATGAAGGTCCGTCCGACATTCACGTGGTCAGCCGCAACGCAAGCAAGACCAAACCCGCAAAATTCATCGTTGTGCTGCTCAAGAACAAGGATGCTCCGACTGTCATACCCGTGAAATGACATCGGGTACCAGAGAGAAGCTCCAATGCCACCTTATTGTGCTGAGGAGTTGGCGTGAGGCGACCATTGATGATGGTCGCCTTCGTATTCTGGGTGCCGGACGGAGGCTACGGTGCGTCGACCGGCTACCCGGCATGATCCAATTAGACATCGTCGCCGATGAAGCCGCCGGATTGGTGTGCCCACAATGCGGCATAGATGCCGTTTTGCGCGAGCAGATCGTCGTGGCTACCGTCTTCGACGATCCGCCCTTCATCGAGGACGACGATGCGATCCATGCGGGCGATGGTCGACAGGCGGTGGGCGATCGCGATGACAGTTTTGCCATCCATGACACCATAGAGCGTATCCTGGATGGCGGCCTCCACCTCCGAGTCGAGAGCCGACGTCGCCTCGTCGAGCACCAGGATCGGCGCGTCCTTCAGGATGGCGCGGGCAAGCGCGATGCGTTGCCTCTGTCCGCCCGATAGCTGGACGCCACGCTCGCCGACATGGGCGTCGTAGCCGGTGTGGCCTTCATGATCCCGGAGAGCTGCGATGAAGCCGCTTGCGGCTGCCTTGTCCGCCGCCGCTGCGATCGCGCTGTCGGAGAAGCGGGGGTCGCCATGGGTGATGTTGTCGCGAACCGGGCGGTGGAGCAGGGCAGCGTCCTGGGTCACCATGCCGATCTGTCTGCGCAGGCTCTCCTGGGCGATCCCGCGGATATTCTGTCCGTCGATCTCGATGGAGCCTGCTTCCGGATCGAAGAACCGCAGCAGCAGATTGACAAGTGTCGACTTGCCGGTGCCGGAGCGGCCAACAAGGCCGACCTTTTCGCCGGGTGCGATCTGCAGCGAAACGCCGTCCAGACCGCCATTGCCCTTGCCGTAATGATGCGTCACGGAGTTGAAGGTGATGGCGCCGCCGTTGACTATGAGCTGGCGGGCATCGGGTTCATCCGTAATGGCGAGCGGCTGTGCCACAGTCAGCAGCGATTGCCGCATAGCGCCGAGATGGCCGAACAGCGACGAGACGGCGTCGAGCATCCATTCCGCCATGCCGGTGATGCGGAAGCTCAAGGCGAGCGAAGCAGCAATCAGGCCGAGCGGCGCGCTGCCGGCCTGCCAAAGGATGACGGCATAGCCGACCAGGCCGACGATAAGAAAGCTGCCCAGGAACAGCATGCTCGAATTCACCATGACTTCGAGCTTTTGCACGCGCACAAACTTCCTGCGGGCAGCGGCGAAGCGCTCCCGCTCTTCACGGTCTTCTTCGGCCGCATTGGCAAAGAGCTTTATGACATCGATATTGGCGTAGGTATCGACCAGCATGCCCGTCAGGGAGGCATAGGCGCCTTGAAACTCCTCGGACGCCCGGCGGAGCCGCGGTATGACAAATGCCATCAGACCCAGGTAGCAGCAGATCCAGACGAGCAACGGCCAGATGAGACGCAGATCGATCGAAGCCATGAGCCATAGCGAGCCGGCGACATAGATCGTGACGAAGGATAGCGTGTGCAGCACCGCATAGGCTGCTCCGGTCGCGGAATTGCCGATGTCGCGCACCTGGCTGGCGATGCGTCCGGAAAAGTCCTGGCGGAACCAGCCGACGGATTGCCGCAGGACGTGGCGATGAGCCCGCCAGCGGAACAGGGTCTCAGCATTCGGCCGAAACGCGATGTCGTCGAGGCTTTCCCTGATATAGCCGGCGAGCGGCCGCCCGATCAGCACAAGGGCGGCGGCGGCCAGCAATTCGGCGCCGTGGGACGCCCAAAGTTGATCCGGGCGAGCGGCCGCGAGAATGTCCACGAGCTGGCTGGTATAGCCGATGAGCCAGATCTCGATCGCCGCACCGATGACGGTCAGGGCAAGGCTCATTCCCATGACGAAGCGGAACGGGCGCAGGTTGCTTTTAAGATACCGCCATGAATCCGACGGCGGGTTCAGATCATCATAATACTGGAATGGATCGACGAGCTTTTCAAAGCGACGAAACATGAGTGCCCTCCAGGGGCGGGAGACAACAATTTGATGGATGGGCCGAATAAGCAGCCCTTCACGGCACTGCTTTTCAGCGGTGGTTTCCTGTGCCGTGAGTTCTCATCAAACGCTCTCCTTTGAAGTCGCTTGGCGGTTCTATAACGCATGATGGTGCTGATGTCAGCAGAAATGGCGGAGAAATCCATACGGGCGCCTCTCCGTGAAACTCGCGAAGCAGTTGACCCGCTATTGTCCATTAAGCTGAATTTCGGGGAGGCTGAGTGACGTGATATTTTAGACGACCGGCAATCCTATCGGGGGGAAGTCATGCCACGTCTTGCCAATCTCTATTTCAAGACAGCCATCATCTTTCTGATCATCGGAATTGGAATAGGCCTGAAAATGGCAATCACCGAGGATCACAGCGTCATCGGCGCTCATGCGCATGCCAACCTTCTCGGCTGGGTGACCATGGCGCTCTTCGGCGGCTACCACGCACTGAACCCGCAAAAGGCGGAAAGACGGCTGGCGATGATCCAATATTACATCTACACGGCCGGCGTCGCAGTCCTTGTGCCGGCACTGTATCTCATGCTTCTCGGCAATATGGCGATGGAGCCGATCGTTGCAGCAGCGTCGATCGTGATCTTCATTGGCGTTCTGTTGTTCGCCTTCATCATCTTTTCAAGCGAGCAAGCCACCAGGACGATTTCGCCGGCGTCGTCTCGCTGATCTTGCGAACGAGAGACGGCAGGGGAAATCAGCACCGCCGTCTTTTTGCCATCAGGATTTTTGCCCGGAAAGCTCCTCGCGCCGCTTCAACAGGCGTTCGAGTTCTTCTTCCTGTTCGGCAATGCGCTCCGATGCGAGCTCCTCGTCCGCTGCGCCGGAATATGCGGCGGCCTGTTCGATCAACTCGCGAAGATTTTCTCTTATTGCCGCGATGCGCTCGTCAATCTCCGGGATGGTCAGCAGAATGTCGGACATGATCGATCTCCAGAATGCGCCCCATCGGACGAAGCCTCCGGGTACGATTGGCGGATGGATTGTATTCCCGGCTGAACGGAAGTCGCAAGCAGCGCCAGCGGATCAGCTCAAATTTCCGACGATACCCGGTCAGCGATCTGGTCGAGCATCGCGTCGGAGGAGGGGCTCACGACGGCATAAGCGGTACCGCTGCGATGCCAGGATACGATGCTCACGTCATCCTTGATGGTCTCGTCAAAATTGCCGTCGCCGGCGGCGCCTTCATCCTTCATGAAACAGATGGCGACGACATCGCCGTCGAGGTCTTTATAGATCAACTGGCCGACCGGTTTGCCGTTGGCAATGAACATGCGTGCGCCTTGGAAGACCAACCCGTCGGCGGCAAGATCCGGTATATTGAATTTCACGCCCACAGTGCCCGTCAGCCATTTGCTGATCTCGTCGACCTCGGTTGCCTGTACTTCGACGATATGGCGGGGTTGATGCGCATAGATGCGGTGATAGGCGGCGATATCGTCGAGCCATGTGCGGTTCGGCGCCGGTGAGGCCGGGGCCGCAGCGGGTGCGCCGGACGGCTGCATGCCGACGAGATAGCCGATGCCGCCGCCGACCACGAAGAGGATAAGGGCTGCGGCGAGCGCCTGGCGACCGGTCGGAGCAAGCTTCAGGGATGGCCGGGAAAGGCGAGGGGCGGGCTCACGCGCCTTCGGTGCCTGCGCGCTTTTGATGGAGCGTACCAGCGCCAGCGGCACCGGTTCCTTCAGCACCTCGTCAAAAGCCTTGCGGCCGACATCGGAACCGTGCTTCAGCTCATCGAAAATCCGCCGCGCTTCCGGATCGGAGGCTATGAGCCGTTCCAGCTCCTCCTTCTCCTCGCGACTCGTCTCGCCGTCCATAAAGGCGGACAGGCGAGTTTCGAGCGGCATTTTTTTCATATCCTGCAATGCTAAAACCTTCGCGGCGAGCGGCTGTGACCTTGAGTAGCGAGGCGAAGGCGGGCACCGGAAAGCCGGGACGCTACCGTCGACACGGAAATGCCAAGAATGTCGGCCGTCTGCTTGTAGCTATGCCCTTCGACATCGACGAGCAGGAAGACACTGGCAAGTCCTTCGGGCAAAGATGTGACCATCTGATGCGCTTCGCTTGCTTCGACCGGATTGGCGCGCATGCCCGGCGCTGCCAGTTCGCCTTGTTCCAGCGCGCCACCCTTGGTGGCAGACCGCAGCCGATGGCGTCGGGCCTCATCCACCCATTGATGGCGGGCCATGGTGTAGAGCCAGCTTTCGAGCCGGCCGTCATTGTTCCACAGATGGAATTTCGCAATGCCGCGTTGGCAAACGCTCTGCACGAGTTCGTCGGCGTCGGTCAGATCGCCGGCCAGTGTCAAGGCGAAGCGCCGGAGCTTCGGCAGAAGGCCGACCAGATCTCGTCTGATGTCGATGGCGGCTACCGGCGTAGGCATTGTCTTTCCACGGAGACGTTGGGGGTTGGAGAGCTGCAGGCGTCATCCGGCAAAAGACGGCTTTTCTTTCGAAAAAAGCTAACTGAGCCGAAGGATCGTTCTGTGTTGGTATGAACCATTTTCGTGCCGTTTCGCAAGTCTTCAAAAAGTGGTTGTGCGCTTCATCTCCACTTCTCACGCGATCTTGAGGAATGGAGTGCGCGCACCTCTCAATAGCTGATTTGACCATTCAGCGATTGCAGCAGCGAGCGATAGGCCCAGGTGTTCTCACCGCCGCGATCGCGGATTTCAACAAGTTGCACGCGCGCCGCCTGAACATCGCCCTGCTCGAGCAGCGCCTGGCCCATGTAGGAGCGCGCGAGGATGTAATTCTCATCGCGCTGCAGGGCCTTGCGATAATACGTCATGCCGAGCTCCATGCGGCCGGCCTTGCGGTTGGAATAACCGAGATAGTTGAGAATGCGGGGATCGTCCTGGTTCTTGGCAAGCTTCAGGACGGTGATGGCGTTGTCATACTGGCCGGCATAGGCGAACTCGCGTGCTGCCTGGAAAAGCTGATCGTCGTTAAAACCGCTTTTCTGCGGTTTCACGCATTCCTTTTTATCCTTGTCCCAGACTTTGCCATCCGTGCATTTGGTCGTGGTTTTGGTCTTCGGCGGCGGTGCTGTCTCGTCGCTCTCTGAGCCGGCGGCGAGGGCCTGCAGGCTGGCGCCAAACAGAAATCCCACGGCAAGCGCGGTCACGGCGGAACTCTTCATCGCTACACCAAAGCCCATCATATCCCTCCCGAAATTCGATGAGAGAATTGTAGCTCCGGATATTCGAAAACGCCACCGAAACGACAAAGTGGCATTCACAAAATGCCACAGATTATCACGCCAGGATATTGACGCCTTGGTCCTCTACATCGTCACCCCGGCCATTGAGACTGAAGCGCTCGGCCTTGAGCTCCCAGGCGCCAGGATGGCCATCAATGGTGAAGAGATTGTAGGCAGCGGCCGGCTTCAGCCCGCCGGGACCTTGCGAGGCCGATGCAATACCGACGACCGGCACCGGGCCGGTTTGCCCCCTCAGCCAATGCAGCGTGTTGAGATGCGTGTGGCCATGCAGGACCAGTTCGGCGCCGCCTGTCGAGACGACGGCGGCAAAACGGCGTATGCCGATCATGCGCTTATAGAAGCTGGTGGCGCCGCGGATCGGCGGGTGGTGGATCATCACCACGCGAAAAAGGCCGGCCTCGCCGGCGGCGCGCAGCATATTCACCGTTTCGCGCGCCTGCCGGGCCGAATAGAAGCCGCTGGCCGCAAAGGGAGGCGTTGCCACTGCCGTCGAGCAGCCGATCAACGCGACACGGTCGCGAATACGCAAATAGGGGAAAATGCGCCGGTCTTCCTGCCATTCGGCAGGCGCATGGTCGCCCTGGACATAAGGATACCAGGCGCGCATGGCCTTTTCGTAGGAGCCGGGCACATAGGCATCGTGGTTGCCGGGCACGACGGAGGTGAAGGCAGGATCACCAAGCGTCTTCAGCCATTCCGCGGCGGTGCGGATCTCGATGCCGCTGGCGAGATTGACGAGATCGCCGGTCACGGCAAGATGATCGGCCTGCTTCGACTTGATGTCCTCGAGCAGAAGATCGAGCGTCCCGCCAAAAAGATGCTTGCGCCGGTTCCGGTGCCAGTTCACAAATCCGGTAATGCGTTTGGAGGCCAGTTCTCTGATCGAAAGCCGTGGCAAGGGGCCCAGGTGAACGTCGGAAATATGCGCGAGCTTGAACATGAGATGAGACATAGCTCAGTCTATTGTCAAAACAAATACATCGGTTTTTCGGTGGTGGATCACAACGCCGGAGCCGGGGCATGAAGGACAGCAATGCTCCCGACGAAGCCCGCAATTGGCGGGCCAAGCTGTTCGGCAGAATGCTGCACAGCTATTTCGTGCTCACCCGCAGCATGACCATGGGCGTGCGTGCGGCCTGTTTCGACAGGGAGGGACGGATTTTCCTGGTGCGGCATTCCTATGTCGCCGGCTGGCACATGCCGGGCGGCGGTGTCGAGCGCCACGAGACAGTGGAGCAGGCGCTGGCGAAGGAATTGCGGGAAGAGGGCAATCTGGTGATATCGGGCCGGCCCCAGCTCTTCCACGTCTATTTCAACAACCACATCAGCAAGCGCGATCACGTCGTCTTCTACCGTGTAGAGGTCGAGCAGACCGTGCCGCGCAAGCCGAATCTCGAGATCGTCGAAAGCGGCTTCTTCTCGCTCGACGCCTTGCCGCCGGGGACGACCAAGGCAACCTATCGGCGGCTGAAGGAGCTGGAGGGCGACGCGCCGCCCTCGAACTATTGGTAGCCTTGCCTCAAGCTGCCTTTGCCAGCCGTTCGCGTGCATGCGGGCGGTCGAGATCGAGGTCGGGACCTACGGGGACGATTCCGGTGGGGTTGATCGCCCTGTGGCTGCGATAATAGTGGGTCTTGATGTGCGCAAGATTGGTCGTCTCGGCGACGCCGGGGACCTGGTAGAGGTCACGCAGATAGCCCGAGAGATTGCGATAATCCTCGATGCGGCGAATATTGCATTTGAAGTGGCCGACATAGACGGCGTCGAAGCGGGCGAGCGTGGTGAACAGCCGCCAGTCGGCCTCGGTCGGCCGGTCGCCGAAGAGGTAGCGGCTTCCTTCTAAGCGCTTGTCGAGCATGTCGAGGGTTTCGAACAGGCGTCGGACATTTTCCTCGTAGGCTTCCTGTGTGGTGGCGAAACCAGATTTGTAGACGCCGTTGTTGACCGTGTCGTAGACGATATCGTTCAAAGCATCGATGTCGCTGCGAAGATCCATCGGATAGAAATCACTCTTCGAGCCCGTCAATCCATCGAAGGCGCTGTTGAACATGCGGATGATTTCGGCGGATTCGTTGTTGACGATCGTGCCGGTCTGCTTATCCCAAAGGACGGGAACGGTAACACGGCCGGAATAATGCGGATCGGCCTTGACGTAGACTTCCCAGAGCGCCTTTGCGCCGAGGAGGTGATCGACAGTCCCACCATCCCGGCCTTTGAACTCCCAGCCGTTTTCCAGCATTAGCGGGTCGACGATGGAAACAGAGATCAGGTTTTCGAGCTTCTTCAGCTTGCGGAAGATCAAGGTGCGGTGCGCCCATGGGCAGGCGAGCGACACATAGAGATGATAGCGGCTCGCTTCGGCCTTGAAGCCGCCCGTGCCGCTCGGACCGGGCGCGCCATCTGCGGTGACCCAGTTGCGAAACTGCGAAGCTGCGCGCTTGAAATGACCCTTGGTTTCCTTGGTGTCGTACCAGATGTCATGCCAGACGCCGTCAACCAACATGCCCATTTACTCTATCCTTTCGGAGATCCTGTCGAAGAACTTGATCCGGAAGATACGGTATGGCCGCGGAATTTCGAGACGGCAAACGATGAACAGTGCGTTACAGACATGATGCGGAGAGTGCGAAGCGGCTTTCGGATAAGATCATGCGTCAATATCCAGGCGCTCGCATTTTGCATTGGACGAGGCGGGCATTTCCTGCTATCGGGCTTGTCACACTTTGAGGACCACTTGCCATGGAAGCAATCAGAAGCCTGCGACGACGCCGATGATCCCGAACGCTCGACAAGCGTTTTCGAGAACCATCCCGTATGTCCATCTGGTTTCTTTGGTCTAATGCACAAGCACGAACTGGTCTACCTCACTGAGGACGCGTCGCATGACGCTGTCATCGAACACATCAACGAAGAAGCATTCGGCCCCGGCCGGTTCACCCGCGCCGCAGCGCGGATTCGCGAGCAGGGGCCGCATGACCGCTCGCTCTCCTTCATCTGCGCCGATGACGGCGAGACGATCGCTTCCGTCCGGATGACGCCGGTGCTGGCCGGTTCGGTCAAGGGGCATCTGCTCGGACCGCTCGCCGTCCGGCCCTCGCACAAGAACCAGGGTATCGGCCGCGAACTCGTGCGGATCGCCGTCGAAGCCGCCAAACGCAAGGGGTCGGAAGCCGTGATCCTGGTGGGCGATCCGCCCTATTACGGTCCGCTCGGCTTCGAGAAGGTCGCTTACAATGCGCTCGCCTTTCCGGGGCCGGTCGATCCCAACCGGGTTCTCGTCGTGCCGATCGCCGCCGATACGCATGCGCGACTGGCGGGCACGATCGCCTGGCGTGAGGCGGATATCCCGGTTGCTGTCTCCGATGAGATGGATGACGACGAAGATTTGCCGCTGACGGCAATCGCGGTTTAAGCTTCTACAAAAACAAAGCCTACCGCCTCGTTTCCATCAGCGGGGCGATAGCTTTTTCTGCAAAAAGTAACGGCTGCGGCCGATAGGAAATTCCGGCAGTTCGCCGAAGATGGTGTAGCCCTGCCGCTGATAAGCCCGTAGCGCTTGCGGATTGAAGGTGTCGATCCAGGCGCCTTGGCACCCGCGGGCGATCGCCTCCGTCTCCGCTGCTTCCAGCAGCTTTCCCGCCATGCCTTGACCGCGCAGCGTTTCCGGCACGAACAGCCAGGCCGTGAACAGCCAGCCCCAGGCCGTATAGCCCGAGATGCCGCCTATGGTCTTGCCGCTTTCGTCGCGGATCAGGACGGCGAGCGCGCGGCGCCTGGAAGGGCCGACATCGGCGGCGTTGAAGGCCGTCAATCCTTCGCCGATTGCCGCAAGTTCGCTTTCTGACGGGGTATCGGTCACATCGAGTTGCGGCATCTATATTCACCGTCCTTCGCGCCACCACATGGCGGAGAAGGCGAAGAGGAGGGCGGAAAGACCAGCGAAGCCCGCAAAGAGCGGCAGGTTATTGACGCCCTTCAAGACGGTTTCATCGGTCATGCGGATGGTCAGGCGTTGGTTATCGGCGATGCGGACGGCGCCGCGCACCGGCAGAATCGGCGGCACCGTGACGCCGCCTCCGGTGCTCGCAACCCGGGCGACAAGCCCCTTGGTCTTTTCCGCCAAGGGCTTCAACGTTTCCGTGGTCGAGATCATCGCCTTGAATTCCGGCGCGTCGACAGCGCCGACATGCACCAGCGTGGAGAGATTGCCGCTGGTGATCTGATAGAGGCCGATTTCGTCCATGTGCTTCTGGGCCTGGTAAAGACCCGGCTGTGCCTGTTTCAACTGCAGGGTCTGCGTCTTGCCGGAGGGTGCTTTGACGGTGACGGGGCCGGGATCGTCGCCGATCGTCTGGCGGGTAACTTCCAGCGCGCGGCCGGCGGCGCTTGCCGTCAGGGCCTCCTCCTCCAGAGCCGGTTCTTTCAGCAGCCAATGGGCGATGCGGCGATAGAGCGACACATGCGGTCCGCCACCTTCGTAGCCGCGGGCCCAGAGCCAGCCTTCATCGGAGAGCAGCATGGCGACGCGGCCCTGGCCGACGCGGTTCAGAACCAGCAGCGGATGGTTATCGGCGCCGACCATCACGGTCTGGCCCTGCGGCTTCTCGACATCGACGCTGCGGAACCAGCGTCCCCAATGCGGCGGCTCGGTGTCCGATCCATCCAGACCGCGCGTGACCGGGTGCTTGCGGCCCTGTTCCGACAGGCGCGGATAGAAAGGCTTCTCGATCATCTGGCCGGTCGGCTCGGCCGGAAGCACGGAGGACAGCGGTGTGAGCGCGATCGAATTGCCGGCTGCGTGCTCGGGGCCGGCAGCAACCAGCAACGCGCCGCCGTTTTCGACATATTGGGCCATGTAGTCGTAATAGATCGTCGGCAGGACGTTGGGGCGGTCCTGGTAACGGTCGAAGATGATCAGGTCGAAAGAGGTGATCTTGTCGACGAAGAGTTCACGCGTCGGGAAAGCAATCAGCGACAACTCGTTGATCGGCGTGCCATCCTGCTTATCCGGCGGACGCAGAATGGTGAAATGGACGAGGTCGACGGAGGCATCCGACTTCAGAAGATTGCGCCAGGCGCGCTCGCCGGCATGCGGTTCGCCGGAGACGAGCAGCACGCGCATGTTCTGGCGGATGCCCTCGATCAGTTGAACGGTGCGGTTGTTGATGGGCGTCACTTCGCCCGGCACTTCGGCGACAGCGAATTCGAGCACGTTGTTACCGGCGCGCGGCACCTTGAAGCTAAAGGGCGTGTCCTGGCCGGGCGTCGCCTGCAGCGTGGCGATCTCGTCGCCGTTCATTCTCACGGTGACGGCCGCGGTGCCGCCGGGGCTCTTGCCATCATCGACGACACGCAGCACGAGCTGCTGCTCGTCGTTGACGATGCCGAAGCGAGGCGCGCGCACCACCTCTATGCGCCGATCGAACTCATCCGGCTTGCCGGTGATCAGCCCGTGGATCGGCGCGTCGAAGCCGAGTGCCTGATTGACGCCGGGGATATCGTGGATCTGACCGTCGGTCAGGAAAATAGCGCCGCCCACGCGTGCGGGTGGCACATCGGCGATTGCCGAGGAGAGCGCCGCGAAGAGCCGTGTTGAAGGTGACTCGGATTCGGCCGGTTCACGCACCTCGACAATACGAGGCTCGATGCGCGGGAATTGCGCCAGCCGGTCTTTCAGTGCCTCCAGAGCATCGTCGGTCATCTTGATGCGTTCCGGCGTTTCCTGGCTCGGACTGCGGTCCACGATGACGGGGACGATGGTGGAGAGCTGGTCGCGATCCTCCTGCATCAGCACGGGATTGGCAAGGGCGGCCAGCAAGGCGAATGCCGCCAGCGCACGGATCCAACTGCCGCGCATGCGCCGGTAGATCGCGAGTGCGGCGATGCCAAGCGTCAGCACCGCAAGGGCGGCGAGAACGGGCCAGGGCAGGAAAGGGGCGAAACCAATATTCATCTTACTGCCCCAACCGTTCCAAAATGTCCGGGATGTGCACCTGATCAGACTTATAGTTGCCGGTCAGCATGTACATCATGATGTTGACGCCGGTGCGGTAGGCATATTCGCGCTGTGTCTCGTCCGGCGGCACGGTCGGCAGCAATGGAATGCCGTTGTCGTCGGTCGCCCAGGCGCCGGCAAAGTCGTTGCCGGTGATCATGATCGGGGTCACTCCGTCCGAGGAGGAGACCGCATTGCCGTCGCCGCGCGTATCCTGCCGCGCCTCGATCCAGAGCGGGCTGTCGGCATAGCGGCCGGGAAAGCTGGACAGCAGATAGAAGGATTTGGTGAGCACGTGACCTGCGGGCACCGGCTCCAGCGCCGGAATGTCGAGATTGGCGAGGATCGCCTGCAGCCGCTGGCCATTCGGGCTCGGCGTCGTGTTGTCGCCCATCGTGTCGATGGCGTCGCGCGTGTCGAAAAGCACGGTGCCGCCATTGCGCATATAGGCGTCGATACGATTGATGGCATCGTTGGACGGCATCGGCGCGGTGGCGGAAATCGGCCAATAGATGATGGGATAGAAGGCGAGCTCGTCCTTGGCGAGATCCAGGCCGACAGGCGGTCCCGGCTCCAGAGTCGTGCGGTAGGTGAGGAAATCGGAGAGGCCGGCAAGTCCGCGCTCGGACGTATGATCGACGTCGGATTCGCCCGTGACGACATAGGCAAGATGGGTCTTGTCGAGCCGCGAATAGATGGTGTCGTCCCCGGGTTTGGAATCGTCGGCCCAGGAATTCGTCGGATGCAGGAAGGCGGCGGTCGAGATTGCCAGCAATAGGACTGCTGCACCGCCGGCGATCGTCTTCGGTGATTTCCGAAGGCGCGGGAAGGCACCGTTCATGAAGAGCACGATGAGGCTGTCAGCCAGAAGCACCAGGAAAGCGATGGTGAAGAGGATCGGCTTGGCCGACCAAGCCTCGCCGCCAATCAGCCCCTCACGCGCCACGGATACGCTCGGGCCGGAGGCATCCAGCGGCCGGAGTTCTGCGCCGTCGGGCAGGACGTTGAGCGCGGTAAAGCCTTCCTCCGAACCGTAGAGGCCGGGCGGGTTGTCGAAGTTGGCAGCGATTGCGCCTTTGTTGTTCGGATCGAGCGGGCGGGCGTTGCCGGTCTCGCTGGTCAGAACGCCCTTGGCGGTCAGCAGCCGGAATGGCGGCAGGGCTTCGCTGGTCTTCGGCGCGCTTTCGGTCGAGGTGACGCCGCCGGAGCGCGAAAGCTGCACGATGCGACGCAGCATCTCGACGAAATCGCCGGAGATCGGCAGATCGGACCATTGCGGTTCGGCGCTGACATGGAAGAGGACGACGCGGCCGGCCTGCATCTGCTTTTCGGTCACCAGCGGCGTACCGTCGGCGAGGCTAGCCCAGGTGCGTTCGGCAAGATCGGGTGTCGGCTCGGCCAGCACCTGCCGCTTGATGAGGACGTTGGTCGGCTTCGGCATGCCGGCGAAGGGGCCGAAGGAGGGGAAGTCGGCAAGCGGCTGCGGTTCGGCCCAGGAGAGTGCGCCGCCGAAGGTGCGTTCGCCCTGGCGCAACGTCACCGGCACCAGCGGGTCCTCGGCGGGAGCGGCGGCAAGGCGCGGTCCGGCGAAGCGCACCAGCGTGCCGCCATTCTGGATCCATCGCTGCAATGGCGCGTAGCTTTCCTGAGGCAGGCGGCCGACATCGGCCATGATCATGACGGAGGGATTGCCGGCAAGCAGCTCGGGGATCGATTTTGCCACATCCGCGCTGTTCGGCTGGATCAGATCGGCATAGGGCTGCAGGGCGCGCTGGATGTAATAAAGCGGCGACAGGATCGGCTGGAATTCGTCGGCGGCCTGCCCGGACAGAAGCGCCACGCGGCGGCGCTTGAAACCATCGTCGAGCAGATGCACAGCGCCGGCGCTTGCGTGGCGGTCGATACTAATACGGGCAAAATCGTTGCGCATTTCGAATGGGGCGGCGATGGTGCCTGTTGCGACCGTCTGGCCGCCGGCGAAATTCAGCGAACCGGCCGCGATCGGCCGTCCCTGATTGTCGAGTGCGCTGAGCCCCAGCCGGAGCGGGCTGCTGCCGTTCAGCCGCGTTGCGGTGATGGTCATATTGTCGGCGGCGTTGGTGGCGCCGGTGATGGCCAGCACTTCGCTGCCATCGCCTTCGATGAGGCGCAATTCGCTGGGCTCCAGGGCGGCGAGCTGGTTGACAATATCGTCCTTGTTCTTGCTTTCGGCGCCGTCGGAAAGGAAGGCGATCGTGCCCGGCTTGGTGCCGTTCAAAGCGGCTTTGATCGCCTGGGCGACGCGTTGGCGATCCGGCACCAGCGGCCTTGCATTGGCCGCGTGCAGCTTGTCACGGGCGGCGCCAGCAGCGCCGGGCGTCGTGTCGTTGCTCTTGTCTGCGGTGAAGGCGATGGAGACGGGGATGCCTTTGGCGTCGGCGTCGTCGATCAACGCGTCGGCCGTCTGCACACGGCGCTCCCAATCGGCAGCGCTCGCCCAGCTATTGTCGATGACCAATACCAACGGTCCGTCGCTCGACAGCGTATTGGTGCGCGGATTGAACATCGGATTGGCGATGGCGAGGATGACCAGAGTGGCAAGCACCATACGCAGCAGGGTCAACCACCAGGGGCTACGCGCCGGCGTTTCCTCGCGCTTCAGGATCGTTGCCAGAATACGCAGCGGCGGAAAGACTTCCGCTCTCGGATGCGGCGGCGTCAGGCGCAGCAGCCACCAGATCGCCGGAAGCAGGATCAAAGCGCCAAGGATAGCCGGGGAGGCAAAGGCAAAGGAGAGCGCGCTCATGGCTGCCCCCCAAGCGTCGCCTTGGCGGGCATGCCGGAGAGATACATATGCACGGCGACCAGCGCTTCCGATGTCAGTCGGTCGGTGCGGTGGCTGACGAAAGTCCAACCGAGATGGCGCAGTGATTGGCCGAGATTTTCGCGGCGAGCGAGATAGGCGCGCTGGTAATCTTCCCGCAGGTTTTCCGCCCGGCCCGCCACTAGCTTCGTGCCGTTTTCCGGGTCGGTGAATTCGGTGCGGCCGCTATAGGGGAAGACCTCTTCGGCCGGGTCGGCGACCTCGACCACATGGCCGCGCAATCCGCGGCGAGCCAGAGGCCCGATCCGGCCCATGACGGTGTCGGCATCGTCCAGAAAATCGCCGATCAGGACGATATCGCTCCAGCCACGGATCATGCTGGTCTGCGGCAGACCGCCTTCGAGCGGGGTGTGCATCAGGGCCGCTGCCAGGCGCTCGGCGGCGTTGCGGGTCGCAACCGGCTCCATGATGCCGGGGCAGCCGATGCGTTCGCCGGAACGGGAAAGAATTTCCGCCAGCGCCAGCATGAGGACGAGCGCACGGCCTTCCTTCGAGACATGGCCGTAGGTCGATTTATACATCATGGAAGGCGAGAGATCGGCCCAGAGCCAGATCGTGTGAGCGGCCTCCCATTCATGATCGCGGATATAGGTATGATCGTCGCGGGCCGAGCGGCGCCAGTCGATACGAGACAGGCTCTCGCCCTCGGTATAGGGGCGGAACTGCCAGAAATTTTCGCCGATGCCGCGCTTGCGCCGGCCATGCCAGCCGGCAATCACGGTATTGGCGATGCGCTTGGCTTCGACAAGGCAATCCGGCACGAGGGCAGCACGGCTGCGGGCTCGGGAGAGGGCATCATTGCCTGGGGTCGGGCTGACGATCTGTCCGATGGATGCCACGCGCTATACTCTCCTCGACACCCTGGTTACGATCTCGACCGCTTGACCAGGCCTGCAATCACATCCCGCACCGACATGCCTTCCGCACGGGCGGCGAAGGTCAGAGCCATGCGATGTTCCAGCACAGGCTCGGCCAGGGCATGCACGTCGTCGAGCGACGGCGCAAGCCGGCCTTCATACAGCGCGCGGGCGCGGGCGCAGAGCATCATTGCCTGGCCGGCGCGCGGGCCAGGGCCCCAGGCGACGTGCTTGTCAGTCGTTTCATTGCCTTGGCCGGGGCGCGCGGAACGCACCAGCGACAGGATGGCATCGACGACGCCGTCGCTGACCGGCATCTGGCGGATCAATTTCTGGATTTCCATCAAGCGCGTGGCATCGATCACGGCACGCGGCGTCGCTTCGCTGAGGCCGGTGGTTTCCAGCAGGATCTTGCGTTCGTCGGCAAGCTCCGGATAATCGACATCGACCTGCAGCAGGAAGCGGTCGAGCTGTGCTTCCGGCAGCGGATAGGTGCCTTCCTGCTCCAGCGGGTTCTGGGTTGCGAGAACGTGGAACGGCGCAGGCAAATCGTAACGCTGCCCGGCGATGGTGACATGATACTCCTGCATCGACTGCAGCAGCGCCGATTGCGTGCGCGGCGAAGCGCGATTGATCTCGTCAGCCATCAGCAATTGCGCGAAAACCGGGCCCTTGACGAAGCGGAAGGAGCGGCGGCCGGTCTCATCCTGGTCCATGACTTCCGAACCGAGAATATCCGATGGCATCAGGTCCGGCGTAAACTGGACGCGATTGGCGGCAAGGCCGAGAACGGCACCGAGCGTGGTCACCAGCTTGGTCTTGGCGAGGCCCGGCACGCCGACGAGCAGCGCATGGCCGCCGGCCAGCACGGCAAGCAGCGTATTCTCCACAACGCTCTCCTGGCCGAAGATGACCTTGGAGACTTCGGCACGGATGGAGGCGATATCTTTCAGCGCCTGTTCGGCGGATGCGATGATGGCCTGGTCGTCGAGGCTCGTTTCGGTCGATTTGATCATGCCCATTTGCATCTCCAACGGCAGAAAAACGGTACGCGCGATTCGCAGACCTTACACATTTGCCCCATAATCAATAGAACCTATCGTTATGAAGACGGCTGACAAGCGCGTTTCGAATGACTATCTCGTGAGAGAGGGCCGTATTCGTAACTAAGCACAAACCGGGACGGAAGAATGGCAACCGAGGAAATCAGAGGGGCGAGCGATGCGGCAAGTCTGGCTGCGCTGATTTCGCGCGCGGCCGGCGATGCCGGCGCACGCAAGAAGAGCCTGCCGCCCGTCGATCGCTGGGAGCCCCCGTTTTGCGGCGATATCGACATGGAAATCCGTGGCGACGGCACCTGGTTCTATATGGGAACGCCGATCGGCCGTGCACCGCTGGTCCGGCTGTTTTCAACAGTGTTGCGCAAGGATGCGGATGAAAAGACCTATCTCGTCACACCTGTGGAAAAGGTGGGTATCCGCGTCGTCGATGCGCCGTTCATCGCTGTCGAAATGAGCGTGACCGAGCGCGAAGGCAAGCGGGTACTGACATTCCGCACCAATGTCGGCGACGTTGTCGAGGCGGGCAGGGAACATCCAATCCGTTTCGTCATCCGTGGCGAGAACGACGAGTTGAAACCCTATCTTCACGTCCGCGGGCGGCTGGAGGCGCTGGTGACGCGCGCGGTGATGTATGATCTCGTCGAACTCGGCGAGACCGTTGTGATCGCCGGGCGCGAGATGTTCTGCGTGCGCTCGGGCGGTACGATCTTCCCGGTCATGCCGGTTGCCGAACTGGATGCCTTAACGCGATGAGCGAATTTCCGCTTTATTCCGCCGCCGAATTCCGCCGCCGCGCGCTCAATCAGAGCGGCGGTCCGGTCGAGCTTGCCTGGCGCGACCATGGCGACCACGCCCTCAATCCGGATACTACCTTGCAAGTCGAAGGCCTGAAGCTGCGCGACGCTGCGGTGTTGGTGCCCGTGGTGGACGATGGCGACGACGCCAGCGTCATCTTCACGCTGCGCACCTCGACATTGCGCAAACATTCCGGTCAGATCGCCTTTCCCGGTGGTACTATCGATCCGGAGGATGCGTCGCCGGAAATGGCGGCGGTTCGTGAGGCAGGTGAAGAGATCGGATTGGCGGACGTCTTCATCGAGCCCGTCGCCCGATTGCCGCATTATCTGGCTGCGACCGGTTTCCGCATCACGCCAATCCTCGCCGTGGTCAAGCCTGGCTTCGAACTGGCGCTCAATCCTACAGAGGTGGAGGACGCTTTCGAAGTCCCGCTCTCCTTCCTCATGAATCCCGGCCATCACGTGACCGACAGCATGGTCTGGCAGGGGATGGAGCGGCATTTCTATCGCATGCCCTATGGTCCGCGCATGATCTGGGGCATTACCGCCGGCATCGTCCGCACGCTTTACGAAAGGCTTTATTCATGACCTCCATTGCCGGCGAGGCCTGGTTCCAGGACGGAGCGCTGCAGCGGGTGCTGGCGTTGTTGAACGGCGATGGCGGCGAGGGGCGTGTCGTCGGTGGGGCAGTGCGCAACAGCCTGCTCGGGCTGCCTGTTGCCGATATCGATATCGCCACGACGCTGCTGCCCGAGGCTGTCGTCGGGAGGGCCGTTGCCGCCGGCATCAAGGCAGTGCCGACGGGCATCGCGCATGGGACGGTGACGCTGGTCGTCGATGGAAAGCCTTTCGAAACCACGACCTTGCGGCGCGATATTGAAACCGACGGCCGGCGTGCCCTGGTGGCATTCAGCGATGATTGGCAGGCCGATGCCGAGCGGCGCGATCTCACGATCAACGCGCTCTATGCTTCGGCCGATGGCGAAGTCGTCGATATGGTCGGCGGGCTCGCCGATCTGGAGCGCCGCAATATCCGCTTCATCGGTGATGCGGCGACGCGGATTGCCGAGGATCATTTGCGGATCCTGCGTTTCTTCCGCTTTTTCGCGCATTACGGCAGTGGAAGACCGGATGCGGGCGGACTTCGCGCCTGCGCGGCCGCGCGGTCGAAGATCGCGACGCTTTCTGCCGAGCGTGTCTGGTCGGAGATGAAAAAGCTGCTTGCAGCCAAGGATCCAGGCCGAGCGCTGCTCTGGATGCGGCAGGTCGGAGTTTTGACCGAGGTGCTGCCGGAGACCGAGAAGTGGGGCATCGACGCCATTCCCGCACTCGTCGCCACGGAACAGGCACTCGGCTGGGCGCTCGATCCGCTGCTGCGGTTGGCAGCCATCGTGCCGCCGGATGCCGCGCGGCTGGCAAAGCTTGGCGAACGACTGCGGCTGTCGAAGGCGGAAGCGGCCTATTTGCAGGACTGGGCGAATGCGCCCGGCATCAAGGACGATGTGTCCGAAGCGGCCTTCGATCGCCTGCTCTACCGCCACGATGCATCCGGCATTGCCACCCGGCTGAAGCTGGCGCTTGCAGTTGCACGGGGCAAGGCGGAAGGCGATTTCGGGGAGATGGCGCGCGCCGCACGGCTCGGCAAGTTGCTGGAGCGGACGGCCCGGTGGAAGAAGCCGGTCTTTCCGGTCAATGGCGGGGATGCGCTGGCCGCAGGCGTGAGCGCAGGGCCTCGGGTCGGCGAGATCCTGGGTAAACTTGAGCAACAATGGCTCGACGGCAATTTCGCCATGAACCGGGCGGCTCTTCTCGCCCGGCTCAAGGAATTGACCGAGTCCTGATGTCTGTTGATCAGGCGGCGCTCGCCTCGTCGCGAATGCGGGCCTTGATGTTGTCGACCATATTTTCGCGGATGATCGTCTCGCCATGGGCGTTGCGCATGTGCTCGACAGCGCGGCGAACCACTTCGGCATCGTCATTGGCGCGCGTGTGCCAGTCGCAGCCAGGTACAAGTGTACCACATTCGAACAGTCGCATATCTGCCTCCTGATATTTTGACGCCATGAAAGACTTCCAGCCGAACGGCGGCTTGAAGGTCAAAACGCAAAAGGTGGGGAAAGGTTTCGGACGTCCGGCAGGGCCTCCACCCTGCCGGACGATTACTTCCCGGATATCAATCCGGCATGGCCCAGGATTTGAAGCAATCCGAAGATTGATACTTCGGAACGGGCGCTTGCTTTGCTGGGCGGTCGGATACGATGCGTGCCACATCGCTCGGCGACTTGCCAGCCAACTGCATTCTGACCTGCTCGATGAAGCAGGAGAGTGGCAGATCCGACCCGCTTCTAACCCTCATGTCCTCAGCCAGCCGGACGACGAAATCCGGCGTATCGACTGTGCGCGAAAGCTTTTGTTCCTTCGCGGCTTCTGCCACTTGATTCTGTACTGCCATTACAACCTCCTCCGATTGAAACGAGCATTACCTAACCTCGGTACTCCTCCGAACTAATTCAAGATTTTTCTGATTTAGCATTTGCCATTCTATGGCCAGCGCACGACGGGTGGCAAGGACGATAAGATCGACTCCACGTTGCCTCCTGTCTTTAGCCCGAATATTGTACCCCTATCGTAAAGTAAATTGAACTCCACATAGCGCCCGCGACGAATTAATTGTTCGTCACGATCTTCTTCGGACCACACGTCATTGAAATTCGAGCGCACGATCCGTGGGTAGACCATGGAAAATGCGCGCCCGACATCCCGCGTGAAGGCGAAATCCGCGTCCCAACCGCCTGCCTCCTCCCCAGAGTGCAGCCAGTCAAAGAAAATGCCGCCGATGCCGCGCGGTTCATTGCGATGCTTCAAATAGAAGTAATCGTCGCACCAAGTCTTGTATCGCGGGTAGTCTGCAACCGTATGACGGTCGCAAACAATCTGCATGGCGCGATGGAAGAGGACGCTGTCGGGGTCTTCCTGTGTGCGCCGCCGGTTGAGCACGGGCGTCAGGTCGGCGCCGCCGCCAAACCAATGGCTGGTCGTCACCACCATGCGCGTGTTCATGTGCACGGTCGGTACGTTCGGGTTGACGGGGTGGGCGATCAGCGACAGGCCGGAGGCCCAGAAGCGCGGATCTTCCTCTGCACCCGGAATCTGGCTGCGGAAATCGGGCGAGAATTCGCCATAGACGGTGGACGTATGAATGCCGACCTTTTCGAAGACGCGGCCCTCCATGATCGACATACGTCCGCCGCCGCCTTCGCCGTTCTCTCTCAGCCAGTCCTTGGCGACGAAACGCCCCGGCTCCTGGTCCGAGAGGGGGCCGGCAAGCTCGTCCTCCAACTGTTCGAATTGCGCGCAGATCGTGTCCCGCAGGCTTTCAAACCAGCCCTTGGCCGCTTCTTTCTTCTCTTCGATATCTTCGGGTAGTCCCTTGGGAAGTTCGGGTCGTTCCATGCTGTTCTCCGGCGGGGCGGGCCGCCAGGAGCCCGCGATTCACGTAATGTCGATTCCCGGTCTGAATATCAGCATCATCGCATCGTCACCAGCGCACCGGGCTCGCCGGAGAATCGACTCGCAAATTGCCAAATGCGGTATTATCTTCCCTCTCAAAGGCGAGGTTTCACGATGAAAATACCCGGACCGCCGCCCCTTGACGGGTTGAGACGCAGGATTTCACGTTACCGGCAGGAAAAGCCTACCGGCGGAAAAGGTGATTTTGTCCGCGAGACTTTTTGTCTCAGTCGCCCGGAAGCGCGGGCCAAGGCCCGCGAGTGGTTCGATGAATTTCCGAAAGCCGCCTATTGGACCGAAGTCGAAAGCTGGCGGCAGGTGGAAGGCGATCGCATCGAATTCACCATGCGGCGCCTCCCGTCAGCCGATTGATATCAGGCAGTCGAACGCTGGCAATTGATCATCCACGGCACGCCGAACTTGTCGACCAGCATGCCGAAACGCTCCGCCCAGAAGGTTTCATCGATCGGCATGGTAACCGTGCCACCCTCCTGCAAAGCCGCAAACAGCTTCTCCGCTTCTTCCGGCCTGTCGATTTGAACGGAGACCGAGAAACCGTATTTCTTGCCGGTTTCACCTGGCCTGCCGTCCGAAGCCATCAAGACAGCGTCGCCGACCGTCAGCCGCGCATGCATGACTTTGTCGCGCCAGTGCTCCGGCGTTTGGCTCGCCACATTCGGATGGCTGTAGTCCATGACGGTGAGCTCGCCGCCAAGGCATCGATGGTAGAATTCGAGAGCTTGCCGGCAATCGCCGTCAAAGATCAGATAGGCATCCAGACGCATGACGTTTCCTCCATGTGTCATTTGCGAATGTTTTACAGCATAGGCTTCTAAAGTGGCGATAATGCAATGACGAGAAATTTTCTGTATTGTTGAACGAAATCAAAGCATAAGGGACGGATTTTTCTTCCGTTTTCGATCTTCGCGTTCGCCGCAACCGGCTACTGCGTATTTCGCAACCGGCTCTCGATCAGCAGCCCGCTCTCATCCAGGATCGGATGCGCTACCGAGACGATGTGGGCATTGATGCGCTTCAGGTCGCGCAGCATGTCGAGATGCAGCGAGCTGGTCTGCAGGCTGTCAACGCGGCCGTCGCGCAGGCGTTCGAGATGCCGCTCGGAGGATTGTTTCTCCAGCCGGCGGACGTCGACCTTCACCTCCATGAGCTGGCGGGCGAGGTTGAAATCGCGGGTGACGAAGATCGTCTGGGCGATACGCAGGTTATCGATCGTCAGGTTGAGGAGGCTCTGCAGCTCCTGATAGCCATCGCCAGAGAAGGTCAGGCCCTTGCCAATCTTCTTGGCAACCTGTTCGGCGAGACCCTTCTCGATGATGTCGCCGATATGTTCGAGGTTGATGGCATAGTCGATAATGACGATCGAGCGGCGGCCGTTTTCGTCGTCCAATCCCTCGCGCCCGAGCTTGGAGAGGTAGATCTTTACCTCTTGCTGGATCCGGTCGACGCGCTTCTCCAGAACCGCGATTTCCTTCAGCGGAGCAAGATCGTTGTTGTTGAGCGCGTTTTCCGTCCGGATCAGCATGCGCTCGATGAGGTCGCCGACACCCAGAACCTCGCGCGTTGCGCTGGCGAGCGCGATGACCGGCGTGTTCAGGGCGTGCTGATCGAGAAATTTCGGGCCGTCGTCGGCTCGCGGATCGTCGGCCACAATCCGCCGCATCATCTTCGACAAGAAGGACGAGAAAGGCCAGGCGCAGATCGCGAGGGCGATGTTGAAGAGCAGGTGAATGTCGACCGGTAGCTTGGCCGGCGAAAAATGCAGGGCCTGCATCCACGCGCCGATATAGCCAGCAAAGGGCAGGACGAGGAGGCAGCCGACGGTGCGCACGATCAGATTGCCGAGCGTCACCCGCCGCGCAGTGGCGGGACCGGAGAGGGTGGCCATGACCGGAGGGACCGCGCCGCCGAGATTGGCGCCGAGTACGAGCGCGACGGTCAGGGCCGGGGAGAGAATGCCGGTCGAAGCGAGAGACAGGATCAGCACGACCACGGCAAGACTAGACGACGAGAGGAAGGCGAGCACGGCCGAAAAGATCAATGCCACGGGCAGAGCGCCGTCCAGCAGGCCGATAAAGGCGCCAAGCGCCGGCGATTGCCGCATCGGTGCCGTGGCGAGGCTCAGCAATTGCAGCGACAGAAGCATCAAGCCGATGCCGATCAGTGCCGCACCCGCGCCCTGCTTGGTGGTGGACGAGCGGCGATAAAGCACGATGCCGATGAGAATGATCAGCGGCGACAGCCATTCGATGCCGGTCGCGACGATCCAGGCAGTCACCGCGGTACCGACATTGGCGCCGAGCAGCACGATCTGCGCCATGCTCGGCAAGACGAGTTCGCGCTCAACGAAAGAGGCAATCATCAGCGCCGTTGCGGTCGAGCTCTGCAGCGCGACCGTTGCCACGAAGCCGGCGGTGAAGGAACGAAGCCCGCCGCGCGTGCTGCTGGCAAGGCCGGTTCTGAGCTTGGCGCCAAAGGCGCGTGAAACACCATCCTTCACCTGTGCGAGGCCGAACAGCAGCAAAGCAACGGCCCCGAACAAATTGATCATCACGACGGTGGATTCCATTTCGCCTTTTTATGTCTTTCTCATGCCGTCATGTTTTCAATGATTGTCGGAAGTCGGACGGAAGCTACTGAAAAGGCATGAATTTCAGTGCTTGGAAACGACTGGTGAGCAGCAGCAATTTTGCTCGCCGGCTAATGATTATATGTCTCCGGTGGCTCGCGGTTCAACACTGCGAACGACATATCTGACAATATTTGCGGGGCGCCTGATTTTAATGCGGCTTCGGCGGCTGCATTTCACCGGATCGGTCGGCTTGCCTCGGCGGGATGTCGGGCAACGTTCTTTCAGAGAAGGCTTCCTTCACCTTCTTGATCGTTGCTGGCTTCCGTGCCGGGCGCTCCGACGGCCGTGGGACGGCGGTTTCGGTTGTCGAGGCATTCGATGCCTCCCGCTCGGCCACGACATGCAGCGCCGGCGCCGCTTGAGTCTCTTCCGAAATTGAGGCCGTGGCCAAAATCTCTTTGAGCACTGCGGTGACAGGCAAATGGCCGGCCAAATCCGTGTTGGTGTGGTGCCAGGCATGCGGAATGCGCTGATCGGCCGGAATGAATGGCCTGGAGTTCATCTCGCCGAACCAGTCCCATTCGCCGATGACATCGACGACATCGGAAAAAATCGGCGGCATGGCGATGCGGGCGCCGATGGTGACGATCTTCAATATCTTCGCCAATGTCGCGGCCCTGGCCTCATCCTGCTTGCAGAGATCGTGAAGGGCGGCCGAAATGACCAGATTGCCTTTCGAGTGGCCGGCCAGGAGGCGGAAGGAGAAGCGAGGATCGGCAAGAAGCGCCCGCACGGTCCTGGTGTCGAGGCTGGTGCGCGAGGCTGTTTCGTCGTCATTCTTGTCGGCGACTCCGAATTTGGGTCGTCCGGCAAAATCGTCCAGCATTTGGAAGACGGGCCGCAGACCTTTCATATGGCCAAAGAAGAAGTGGCCGCCAAAGGCCTCTGTGACGAAGTCAGCCAGACCATATCCTGAAACGACGATGGCGACCGGCGCGCCGATGGCGTCGGCGACATTGCGGGCGAAGGCAGCAGCACCAAGGGCGGAGCCGCCGATGCCCGCGACGGCCAGCGCCTGGGCATCGCCACCGCCGCGAAGTGCGAACTCCTCAAGCGTTTCGCAGAGAGTTATCGCAGCACCGCCGCTCGGCGGCACGATCATGATCGAGCCTTCGGCTGCAAGCGAACCGCTGATGTAGAAGGCCTCTTCCGGGGTGATGACCTTGACGTCATAAAACAGGGCATCGAGCGCAGTGTTGCGCTGGCGCAAAGCTTCCAGAGTGAGATTGCGTAGCGGCGAGCGCTGCAGCCGTTCAGGGAGACTGAGAGTGCGCGCGAATTGAGTAAGGGTGAGGGTGAATGCCGTCTGGAACATGGGTCACCTCGCCAGAGCTGCCGTTAGGTAAAGCACTTCCAGGAGAAAGCTTCTCACACTTTACCCGACGTGCCAACGGCAATTGGCCACTGCAGCGTTCAGATTTGCCGCGACATTTATGACCAGTTTGTCTGCCGCAGTGCCTCGCCCGAAATCATCGCTGCAGACATGGCGACATTGATGGAGCGCTGTCCAGCGACCATCGGGATCAGGATGCGACCATCGGCCTTTTCGTGCACATGATCGGGCACACCGGCGCTCTCGCGGCCGAAGAGCAGGATGTCGTCTGCCCGAAAGGTGAAATCCGTATAGCGTTCGGCCGCCTTGGTGGAGGCGAGCACCAGACGCCGCCCGCTTTCCGCCCGCCAATCCTCGAAACGTTCCCAATTGACATGTCGCGTCAGCGTGACGGTGGCGAGGTAATCCATGCCGGCGCGCTTGAGATTGCGATCCGATATGTCGAAACCGGCTGGCTCGATGATATCGACGCCAAGGCCGAGGCAAGCGGCGAGTCGAAGGATCGTGCCGGTGTTGCCGGGAATGTCGGGCTGGTAGAGGGCGATGCGCAGCGAAGTCATAATCTGCAACTAACGAAATTGCCGGGCGTTGTCTTCGCCTTTTGTCGAATCCCTTGTTTCTGTGATGTCTTCATCAGCAGAATTGAAGATTTCAGGCGCGTTTTTGGGCACATTTCGCTTTCCAAAGCGATTAATGCACGGTAAAAGAGAACCGCTCTACAACTTGCGACATAGGAGGCTCAGATGAATATTTTGTTTGTGATGATGCGCCTCCGAGCCGTGGCCGCGCGGCCATGATGCGGGCGCTTTAAAGCGCGTTTTTGCAAGTTTCCCCTTTTTTGATTCATTGCGCGGCCGATATGGCCTCGTTCTTTCATCACCCGGCCACCATATCAGTCCGCGATCCCTTTTAGACGCGGAAGCGGTGGCCGAAGGGCCTGAGTCTTTGGAGCATTTCATGTTTGGCTGGTTCGAACAGCGACTAAACCCTTTTCCAAGCGAAGTGCCGCACGTTCCGCCGCGGGGTCTTTTTGCCTTCTGCTGGCATTATACCAAGCCGGCCGCGCCCTGGCTGATCGCCATGGCCGTTCTCACCATGCTGATCGCGGTCGGCGAAGTGGCTTTGTTCCAATTCCTGGGCGATATCGTCGACTGGCTGTCGCATGCGGACAAGGCGACATTCCTGCAGACGGAGTGGCATAAGCTCTTCTGGATGGGCGCGATGGTGCTGGTCGGTCTGCCGCTCGCGGCGGTGCTCGACTCCATCATCATGCATCAGGTGCTGCTCGGAAACTATCCGATGATCGCCCGCTGGCAGATGCATCGCTTCCTGCTGCGCCACAGCATGACCTTCTTCGCCAACGAGTTCGCCGGCCGCGTCGCCACCAAAGTGATGCAGACCTCGCTTGCCGTGCGCGAAGCGGTGATGAAGATCCTCGATGTCTTCGTCTATGTCGTCACCTATTTCCTGTCGATGATCTTGGTCATCGCTGCGGCGGACTGGCGGCTGATGCTGCCGATCCTCGCATGGCTCCTGATCTATATCGGCATCGTCAGCTATTTCGTGCCGCGACTGCGCAAGATCGCAGCCGCTCAGGCGGATGCACGCTCGACGATGACGGGACGGGTGGTCGACAGCTATACGAACATCGCGACGGTGAAGCTGTTTTCGCATGCAGGCCGCGAAGAGGGCTACGCCAAAGCAGGCATGAGCGAATTCCTGCAGACCGTCTACGGGCAGATGCGCAAGGTGACGCTGTTCTACATCGCGGTCTACGTCAACAACTGCGTGGCCTTGTTCGTCATTTCGGCGCTGTCGATCTGGTTCTGGCTGAGCGGCTCGATCTCGATCGGCGCGATCGCCATCGCCATCGGGCTTGCCATGCGCGTCAACGGCATGTCGCAATGGATCATGTGGGAAGTCTCGGCACTGTTCGAGAACATCGGCACGATCTATGACGGCATCGAGATGCTGACGAAGCCGCATGACATCGTCGACGTGCCGGCCGCACCCGCGATCACGGCCAAGCAGGGCGCGATCCATTTCGATCATGTCCGCTTCCACTACGGCAAGGCCAATGGTGTCATCGAAAACCTGACCTTCGATATCCATGCGGGTGAGAAGGTGGGTCTCGTCGGCCGCTCCGGCGCCGGCAAGACGACGCTGATGAACCTGCTGCTTCGTTTCTACGATCTCGAAAGCGGGCGCATCACCATCGATGGCCAGGATATCGCCAAGGTGAGCCAGGACAGCCTGCGTTCGCTGATCGGTGTGGTGACGCAGGATACGTCGCTGCTGCACCGCTCGATCCGCGACAACATCGCCTATGGTCAACCGGAGGCGACCGATGCGGAGGTGATCGAGGCGGCCAAGCGCGCCAATGCCTGGGAGTTCATCGAAGGGCTGACGGATATGCAGGGTCGCAAGGGGCTCGACGCTCAGGTCGGTGAGCGCGGCGTCAAGCTCTCCGGCGGCCAGCGGCAGCGCATCGCGATTGCCCGCGTCTTCCTGAAGGACGCGCCGATCCTGGTGTTGGACGAAGCGACCTCGGCGCTCGATTCCGAAGTGGAAGCGGCGATCCAGGAAAACCTCTTCGCGCTGATGCAGGGCAAGACGGTGATCGCCATCGCGCACCGTCTGTCGACATTGACCGAGATGGACCGCCTCATCGTCCTCGACAAGGGCCGCATCATCGAGACGGGCACGCATCACGATCTGGTCCAGCACGGCGGCATCTACGCTGACCTCTGGAGCCGGCAGTCCGGTGGGTTCCTGGCGGACCACGAAGAGGCCGAGGCGGCGGCGGAATGAAAAGAGGGCGGGCTTCGGGCTCGCCCTTTTTGTTTCGGCTAGCTCATGTCGCTGCGTGGAACTGCCTTATTCGATCTTTGTTGTTTCTTATCTATTGAGAACAATTAGGAGGTTATGATGGCCTTATCCAGCGGTCCGCGAATGCTTATCAGTTGCTGCACAATCGCCATTGACTGGATCGCCTCGCCATTTCGACAACCCGGATATCGATGGTCTGAGATCGCGTACAGTATTGGGTTTCGAGACAATTCGCGTTTATTACCTTGTCCGAGGTGAAACCCTCGTCGTCGTACGCGTCTTGAATGGGCGGCGTGACTTGCAAAGCATTCTGGATGTCGACGACAGGGCGCCGTGAATCGTAGCGCTTTCCCTACGTCAAACATGACAAAAATATAAGATTCCATCACGCCTACTTTCCTTTGCACCCCAGGCGAAACCACCTATATCGCTGGGATGCTGATCCGTTCCGTCTATCGCCTGTTCGAAACCTGGATTGATCCCTATTACCGCACTGGCGACCTGCGTCCGCCGCGGTCGCTTTGGGCTTTCATCTGGTACTATGTCGGTCAGGCGAAGGGGCCGTTTCTGGCGATGGCGGCGCTCGGTGGTGCAGTGGCGGTGCTGGAGGCGGCGCTGTTCTGGTTCGTTGGCCATCTGGTCGATATCCTAGACAAGGTGCAGCCGGGAGCGGGCTGGGCAGGGTTGCTTTCCGGCCATGGCGGCGCGCTGCTTGGCATGGTTTTCGTCGTGCTGGTCGTCCGCTTCGTGGTGGTCAGCCTCGGGGCGCTGGTCGAGGAGCAGGTCGTCGTACCCGGCTTCCTCAATCTCGTGCGCTGGCAGGCCTATGTGCATGTCGCGCGCCAGTCGGTGAGTTTCTTCCAGAATGATTTTTCCGGCCGCATCGTCACCAAGGTCTGGTCGGCGGGGCAATCGACCGGCGATCTCGTCGTCTCGCTGCTGCAGGTGGTCTGGTTCATCATCATCTATGCCGCCTCGACCATAGCGCTGGTCGGCGGGCTTGATTGGCGCCTGGCGCTGGTGATCGCGATCTGGATCTGCATATTTTCGCTGCTTGCCCGCTATTTCGTGCCGCGCATCCGGCGACACGCGCGCAACGCTGCCGAGGCATCTTCGATGCTGAACGGCCGCATGGTCGATGCCTATGCCAATATCCAGACGTTGAAGCTCTTCGGCCGCGAAGAGCAGAACGATGATTATATTCGCAACGGCTTCGATCGCTTCCTGGCCGCCGTCATGCCTTTCACGCGGCTTCTGACCGGCGTGCGCTCGTCGCTGGCCCTCCTGTCAGGCGTGATGATCACGACGATCGCGGCGCTTGCCATCCATCTTTGGCTTGCGGGCGAGATTTCCACCGGCGGCGTCGCCTTCACGCTCAGCATGGTATTGCGGCTCAACATGCTCTTCGGCCGCATGATGGCGCAGTTCAATGCGATCATGCGCAATCTCGGCACGATCCAGAATTCCGCCGAGATGGTCTCGGAGCCGATCGGCCTGGTCGATCGGCCGGGCGCCAGGGATCTGCAGATCGTCCATCCGGAAATTCGCTTCGAGCACGTGACCTTCCACTACGGTCGCGGCAGTGGCGTCATAGACAATTTTTCATTGACCGTTCGTGCCGGCGAGAAAGTCGGCATCGTTGGTCGCTCCGGTGCCGGCAAGACGACACTCGTCAATCTGCTGCTGCGCTTCTACGATCTCGAAGGCGGACGCATCCTGATCGATGGACAGGACATCGCCGCGGTCCGGCAGGAATCGCTGCGCGGCGAGATTGGCATGGTGACGCAGGATACCGCGCTGCTCAATCGTTCCATCCGCGACAATATCCTCTTTGGTCGTCCGGAGGCGAGCGAGGAGCAGATGGCGCAGGCGACACGGCGGGCGGAGGCGGATACGTTCATCGCGACGCTGGAGGACCAGAAGGGCCGCACGGGCTATGCCGCCCATGTCGGTGAGCGCGGCGTCAAATTGTCAGGCGGCCAGCGCCAGCGTATCGCGATTGCCCGCGTCATGCTGAAGGACGCGCCGATCCTGGTGTTGGATGAGGCGACCTCGGCGCTGGATTCCGAGGTCGAGGCCGCGCTGCAGTCCAATCTGGAAGCATTGATGGAAGGCAAGACGGTGCTTGCGATCGCGCATCGCCTGTCCACCATTGCCAAGCTCGACCGGCTGATCGTCGTCGACAAAGGCAGGATCATCGAAGAGGGTACCCATGACGAGCTGATTGCCCGCGGCGGCCTCTATTCCGAACTCTGGGCGCGCCAGTCGGGCGGCTTCATAGCAGCCGAGGCCGAGTAGGCTGTCACCAAAATGTCAGACAGCTTTCCGGATAAGCTTGAGCAAAATCAAAGAGCTATTTTGAAACGCTGAACTCCGTCATCAAACCGAAATGGTTCGATCCCATGGCGTCTGTTATCTGTTGCACGGATTTCAGCCGCAGCGGCGGGCGCGCGAAGACATGGTCGATGGAAATGCCATAGGCGCCGGCCATGATCGGCCAGGTGGCGGGTTCTGGAAAGGTGTGACGCAGACCGGTGTCGTTCAGGAAGCCTCGCATATCGGGCGCAATGACCGAAGCGTTGAAATCGCCGGCGACGATCAACGGCCCTTGAATATCTTTCAGGATCGGGCCGAGTATATCCAACTCTATTCCATGAAACTCGTCGAAATAGGGTTTGCTGAGGTGGGCTGAGACAAAGTTAACCGGCTGACCATCCATGTCGATGGTCGCGAGAACGAAGCGATTGTCCCAAAGGCTGCCGAGGCTGTGCATGACCTGCGTCTGGAATGGGCGCTTCGATAGCAGCAGGGAATCGCAATCGCTCGTCATGATGCCGCAGCCGATGCGGTTGGGATAGACGGCGGTTATTCGCTTCATCTCCGATTGGATCGGGCCTGCTTCGAAAATCTCCACGACATCAGCCTTCGAATTGACAATGAGGTCAGCGATCCGTGTGCCGTTTTCGAAATTGCTGTCTTCGATGTTGAAGGAGAGCAGGGTGAAGCTCTTGCTCGCATCGGCCGCTGCCGGCGGGTTGAGCGGAGGGGAGGCAGCATATTCGCGCAGCATCACCACTGAATGAACCGCAAGCCCGGCACCGACAGCCACCAGGAAAACCGCATACCAATGCCGCTTGAAGAGGAGGGCGAGGAGGGCGAGCCCGATGCCGAAAAGGCTGATATGGGTCTGAAGGCTTTCGAAAAAGGCGAGCAGCCATACATCGGTAACATAACGCGCCGCAAGGATGGCCAGTGCCAGTGTAGCAAGGACGCATAGAACGCAGTAGATCGTGTGTCTCATGGTCATGTCCTCAGCCATATCTCCAATGGCTCATAGAGCGGCGGCGCAGCATAAAGGCGCATAAGTCGCTCCTTAAATCCATTCGGATTTAAGGAGTAGGAAGTAGAGCTTAGTATAGATCGGCGGTCAGCCTCATGCTGACCGGGGTGCATTGCAGCATTAAAATCACTGTTTATTTTGCGCTGCGATACGAAAATCTATAGGGCGAATCTCGCGATTTTTCATGCGCTTACGTCTATTTGACCGGCGGTGGGGATTTTAAGCTCGGCACTCACGGCCAAATAGCGCAGTTTTCCCGCGACATTGTGCCCGCACCCCTTGCCAAGACTGGACATAATTTGCGATCAAGCTTAGAACGCGGCGGGTTACGGAGGAATCTATGGCGGAATTATGGTCGCGTTGATTCGCCGGCAGTGAGGGGGTACCGCAGCGTCAAGCTGCGGGTTTTGCGGATGAGGATGGTCCAGCCTTGAGCGAGCACATTACGACGAATGAAACTACGGGCGAGCCTACTCGCCGAGATTTCCTTTATCTGACGACGGGCATGGCCGGCGCAGTGGGCGCAGTCGCCGTTGCCTGGCCGTTTATCGATCAGATGCGGCCGGATGCCTCGGCGCTCGCTCTTGCTTCTATCGAAGTCGATGTCTCGAGCCTGGAGCCCGGCATGTCGATGACGGTGAAATGGCGTGGTAAGCCGGTTTTCATCCGCAACCGCACGCAGAAGGAAATCGATGACGCGAAGGGTGCGCAGATCTCCGATCTGAAGGATCCGAACGCCCGCAATGCCAATTTGCCGGCGGATGCGCAAGCGACCGATGTCGCGCGTTCGGCCGGTGATGGGAAGGAAAACTGGCTTGTCATGATCGGCGTCTGCACGCATCTCGGCTGCATACCGCTTGGTCAGGCGGGAGAATACGGCGGTTGGTTCTGTCCCTGCCATGGTTCGGTCTATGATACCGCTGGTCGCATCCGCCATGGGCCCGCGCCGCAGAACCTCGCTATTCCGGTATATGCGTTTACCGCAGAAAAAAAGATCAAGGTCGGTTGAGGGGGAGCTGAATCATGAGTGGTCATTCGTCTTACGAGCCATCAACGGGGCTCGAAAAATGGGTCGACGCGCGGCTGCCGCTGCCGCGTATGGTCTATGACAGTTTCATCGCCTATCCGGTCCCGCGCAATCTGAACTATGCCTACACGTTCGGCGCCATGCTGGCCGTCATGCTCGTTCTGCAAATCCTGACCGGCGTCGTTCTTGCCATGCACTATGCGGCGGATACGACAATCGCCTTCAATTCGGTCGAAAAGATCGTTCGCGACGTCAATCATGGCTGGCTGCTGCGCTACATGCATGCCAACGGCGCGTCCTTCTTCTTCGTGGCGGTCTATCTCCACATTGCCCGCGGCCTTTACTACGGTTCCTATAAGGCGCCTCGCGAAATCCTCTGGATCCTCGGCGTGATCATCTATCTCCTGATGATGGCGACGGCTTTCATGGGCTACGTTCTGCCCTGGGGTCAGATGTCCTTCTGGGGCGCGACCGTTATCACCGGCTTCTTCTCGGCCTTTCCCTGGGTCGGCGACTGGATCCAGACCTTCCTGCTCGGCGGCTTCGCCGTTGACGATCCGACGCTCAACCGCTTCTTCTCGCTGCACTACCTGCTGCCGTTCATGATCGCGGGCGTGGTTGTCCTGCACATCTGGGCGCTGCATGTGACCGGCCAGACGAACCCGACCGGCGTCGAAGTCAAGTCGAAGACCGACACCGTGGCCTTCACACCCTATGCGACGCTGAAGGATGCGCTCGGCGTGTCTATCTTCCTGCTGGTGTTCGCCTATTTCGTCTTCTACCTGCCGAACTTCCTCGGCCATGCCGACAACTACATTCCGGCCAATCCGCTGAAGACGCCGGCCCACATCGTTCCGGAGTGGTACTTCCTGCCGTTCTACGCGATGCTGCGTTCGATCACCTTCAACATCGGCCCGATCGACTCCAAGCTGGGCGGCGTTCTGACGATGTTCGGCGCGATCATCGTGCTGTTCTTTCTGCCTTGGCTCGATACCTCCAAGATTCGCTCGGCGGTCTATCGTCCTTGGTACAAGCTGTTCTTCTGGCTGTTCATCGCTGATGCCATCCTGCTCGGCTGGCTCGGCTCGCAGCCGGCGGAAGGCATCTACACGACGGCTGCGCAGTTCGCGACGCTGTTCTACTTCCTGTTCTTCCTCGTCGCCATGCCGGTCCTCGGCCTGGTGGAAACACCGAGACGCATTCCGAATTCGATTACGGAAGCGGTTCTTGAAAAGCAGAACGGCAAAACAGCCGCTCCGGTTGAAGCATAACCGGCGACGATAGAGGAAGAGAACAATGAAAAAGCTTGTTGCCGGCCTTCTGTCGATCGCCCTCATCGGTGGCTTCGCGACCGTTGCCGCCGTTGCCGCGGAGACCAAGCCCGCCGCCGAAGCTGCGACGCCGCACTATCCGCTCAAGGAGCCGAGGGAGCAGCACTGGACCTTCTCCGGTCCCTTCGGCTACTACGACAAGGGGCAGCTTCAGCGCGGCCTGAAGGTCTATACGGAAGTCTGCTCCGCCTGTCATTCGATGAAGCTGGTTCCTTTCCGCACGCTGGAAGAACTCGGCTATTCGGAAGCGCAGGTCAAAACCTTCGCGGCCAATTATGAAGTACAGGACGGTCCGAACGCCCAGGGTGAGATGTTTACCCGCAAGGCGGTTCCATCTGACCACTTCCCGCCGCCGTTCCCGAACGATGAAGCGGCTGCGGCCTCGAACAATGGCGCGGTGCCGCCGGACATGTCGCTGCTTGCCAAGGCGCGTGAAGTCGAACGCGGTTTCCCGCAGTTCATCTTCGATATCTTCACGCAGTATCAGGAAGGCGGGCCGGATTATATCTACTCGCTGCTGACGGGTTATGAAGAGCCTCCGGCTGGCTTCACGGTTCCGCAGAACTCGCACTACAACCCGTATTTCGATGCTGCCGCGACCTTCGCCATGCCGAAGCCGCTCTCCGACGGCCAGGTCACCTATGACGATGGCTCGCCGCAGACGGTCGATCAATATGCAAGGGACGTCTCATCGTTCCTGATGTGGGCTTCGGAACCGCATCTCGAAGCCCGCAAGCAAACCGGCTTCATGGTCATCGTATTCCTGCTGATCTTCTCGGTGCTGATCTATCTCACCAAGCGGTCGGTCTACGCCAAGGCCGGCGCCCACTAAGCGGCTCGGCCGTATAATCAGAGAAGGGCGGTCGTCAGAGGCCGCCTTTTTTGTTGGTATCGTGCACGGGTCTTGATAGGGTGCGGCCGGCCCCATCATAGCCTGAGAGTACATATTTCATGAACACTATCGCTTCGGAGCTTGCCGCCAGCATCCGCTCCATTCCGGATTATCCAAAACCCGGCATCATCTTCCGTGACATCACCACGATGCTCGGCGATGCCAGGGCGTTTCGCCGTGCCGTGGATGCTCTCGTGCATCCCTATGCCGGCACCAAGATCGACAAGGTCGCCGGCATGGAAGCACGCGGTTTCATTCTGGGCGGCGCGGTGGCGCATCAGTTGTCGGCCGGCTTCGTGCCGATCCGCAAGAAGGGCAAGCTGCCGCACGATATCGTGCGCATCGCCTATAGCCTCGAATATGGGGTCGACGAGATGGAGATGCACCGCGATGCGGTCAATCCCGGCGAGAAGGTGATCCTGGTCGACGACCTCATCGCCACTGGCGGCACCGCCGTCGGCGCCACCCAATTGTTGCGCCAGATCGGCGCCCAGGTCGTTGCCGCCTGCTTCGTCATCGACCTCCCGGATCTCGGTGGCCGCAAGAAGCTGGAAGCGCTCGATGTGCCAGTTCACACCCTGGTGGAATTCGCCGGACATTGAGGAACAGCATGCCTTCGCCTCTAAAAGAGGGCGAGGGCATTTATTCGAACTCCAGCACGGTGCTCTCGAACCGTAACACCGCCGTGCCGTGCTGGTTGGTTCCGTCGCAAAGGATGGTGTTGAGCGTCCAGCCGGGGCGTGAGCTCAGTGGGCGGCTGGCGAGCAAGGTCACTCCGTAGGTGACAGTGTCGCCGGCAAAGACCGGGCGAAGCCATTGCAGCTTCTGGAAACCGGGCGAAGGGCCGAGATTCGGCGGTTTTCTGCCTTCGGCGTGGAGGCGGGCGGTTTCGCTTTTCCAATAGTCGACGAAGGTGCGCATCCAGACCGAGCAGGTGTGCCAACCGGATGCGCAAAGCCCGCCGAACAGCGTGTGTCTGGCCGCTTCTGCATCCATGTGGAAAATCTGCGGATCGAAGCGCGAGGCGAAACGGACGATATTTTCGACCGTGAACGTATGGCTGCCGATCTCGGCGCGCGCACCGATCGGATAAAGCTCCGTCATCTTCATGCTGAAGCCTCCGCGGGCAAGCGCATGCGGATCATCGTCGCATTTTCGCCGAGGCAAACCAGCTCACCGCGCTGGTTTTCTACCTCATGGCGGAACTTGACGATGCCGATGCCGGGGCGAGAACGCATGGCGCGGGATTCGAGCACGATCGACCGGCCCGACAGCGTATCGCCCGCCAGCACCGGCTTCTTCCAGTCCATGAAGTCGATACCCGGCGCGCCTTCGGCCTCGGTGTTGAGCAGATAGCTGTCGGTCATCATGCGCATGAACATTGCCGAGGTGTGCCAGCCGGAGGCGGCGAGCCCGCCCAGGATGCTGGCGCGGCCGGCAGCTTCGTCGAGATGCATCGGTTGCGGATCGAATTCGCGCGCAAACTCGACGATCTCTTCGGCAGTCACATGTTTCGGGCCGAGCGGAAACATTTGTCCGGCCTGAAAATCCTCATATGTCAGTTTTGCCATATTCGTCACCGACTTCTTCATTCCGTCCGTGCGCAATCGCACGGCAACCGGCAATGGCGCAAGCATTTTCATGGTCGCGACAGGAAAAGGGGTGCGGCGAATGGTGTGCTTCGCAGCCCTTGATTGTGCAGCGACGATGTGGTGAGGCTTGGCGACCGCAACACCACGCAGGAACAGACATGAGCGATCTCAAGACCGCGCTGGAAGGCGCCGCCGGCGAGGGGATCATCTCCTCGGATCAGGCCAGCAGGCTTTTGCCTTATCTGGCCGAGCGAAATATCGGCATCAAAGCGGCTGCCGTCAGGAACGATCTTTCGCAGCCTCGCGAGGACGATATTGCGAATCCGCTGGAGGACAGCGAAGCGCCGCGTTTCATCCGCGGCTTTCATGACGTGCTGATCACCATCGGCATCATCGTCCTGCTTTCCGGCTTGTGGGGGCTCGCCGGCTACTACGCGACGCTGCCGGCCATCATCATCCTGGCCGAAATCCTGGTCCGTCGCCAGCGTCTGGCGCTTCCCGCCGTCGTGCTGACGATCGCGCTGGTTTGCTTGACCTTCTGGGCAGCCGTGACGTATTTCGGCACCCGAAATGCCGCCAGCCCGGGCCTCATGACCTCTTGGATCATGATGGCCTTGCCATTGCCGCCGCTGCTGGCGCTGTATTATTGGCGCTATCGCGTACCGCTGTCGCTGGCGATGCTGCTCTTCTCGCTGTTCGTGCTCATGCTCGCCGGCGTCTTCTATCTGATCGGTCTTGCCTCCGGCGCATCGAATGTCGTCTTGAGTTATCCGCTGCAGTCGTTCGTCATCATGTTTACGGCTGCGCTCGGGGCATTTGCCGTGGCGATGCGCTTCGATCTTAGCGATCCCGACCGCAGGACGCGTCGCTCGGATGTGGCTTTCTGGCTGCATCTCGTGACGGCACCAGCTCTGCTTTACACGGCGTTCTTGCTGGTATTTCAGCTTGAGGCAGACAGGAGCGGCGCGTTCTTTGCCGGCACCGAGCATGGTACCTACGTGCAGGCGCTGACCATCGTCGCCATTGTGGTGGTCATGATGCTGATCGGCCTGATCATCGATAGACGTGCTTTCGTGACCGCAGGGTTGATGTCACTCGGCGTCGCGATCGGCGCCATTCTGCGGCAGAATAATGCCGGGCTCGACAAGGTCAGCTTCATCGTGCTGATGATCGTCGGCTTGATCGTGCTGGTGATCGGCGTCGGCTGGCCGCATCTGCGCCGCGCTGTCGTCCGGCTGCTGCCGGCATCGGTCCAGGGAAAATTGCCGGCGCTCCGGTGAGGCCGGCAATCCCGTCATGCCTTACGTGTTGAAGCGGAAATGGATGACGTCGCCGTCCTGGACGACGTATTCCTTGCCTTCGTCGCGCGCCTTGCCGGCTTCCTTGGCGCCTGTTTCGCCGTTGTAGGCGATGTAGTCGTCAAAGGCGATGGTATTGGCACGGATGAAGCCGCGTTCGAAATCCGAATGGATAACGCCGGCGGCCTGTGGAGCCTTGGTGCCCACTTCGATCGTCCAGGCGCGCGTTTCCTTGGGGCCGACAGTGAAATAGGTGATGAGGTGCAGCAGCTTGTAGCCGGCGCGGATCAGCCGGTCGAGGCCGGCTTCGTCGAGGCCGAGGGCGGAGAGGAATTCCTTGGATTCGTCTTCCGGCAACTGCGCGACTTCCGCTTCGATGGCGGCGGAAATGATCACCACTTCGGAATTCTGTTCCTTCGCCATGGCGGCGACGGCAGCCGTATGCTCGTTGCCGGTCGCTGCATCGGCCTCTGCGACATTGCAGACATAGAGGACCGGGTGAGAGGTCAGAAGGTTCAAGCCCTTGAGGATGCGGGTTTCTTCAGCGTCGAGCTTCGACAGCAGGGTGCGCACCGGCTTGCCTTCGTTCAGCAGTTGGAGCGAGGCTTCCATGATCGGCAGCATCGCCATGGATTCCTTGTCCTTGCCGGTGGCGCGCTTGCGCGTTTGCTCGGTGCGGCGCTCCAGGCTATCGAGGTCGGCAAGCATCAGCTCCGTCTCGATCGTCTCGGCGTCGGCGACCGGATTGATGCGGCCTTCGACGTGGGTGATGTCGCTGTCTTCGAAGCAGCGCAGCACGTGCACGATGGCGTCAACTTCGCGGATATTGGCGAGGAACTGGTTGCCCAGGCCTTCGCCTTTCGACGCACCACGCACCAGGCCGGCGATGTCGACGAAAGAGATGCGCGTCGGGATCAGCTCTTTCGACTTGGCAATGTCGGCAAGCTTGCGCATGCGCGGATCGGGAACCGCCACTTCACCCGTGTTCGGTTCGATCGTGCAGAAGGGATAATTCGCTGCCTGCGCCGCCGCGGTCTTGGTCAGCGCATTGAACAGAGTGGACTTGCCGACATTTGGCAATCCGACGATACCGCATTTGAAACCCATGGCACCTTGTCCATATCTTGAAAAACTTTGCTGTGCGTATGGGCGAAGGGCCGTTGCGGGTCAAGCCTTGCACGGCGGATGCGCCGTTTTTCTGTAGAGAAGGATGGTCGGAGGAATCCAGCGATTGTGATGGAGTCATGATGTTGCGGGCGGTGAGCGAAGCTGCTGTTCACGGTCGATTGATCTGACCGCCCTTCCGAAAACGTTGTTTTCCTTGAATGCTTGGTTGCGGTGCAGTATAAATTGCCCATCAGCCACAAATTTCTTTTCCCTGTCATCAACGGTGAGCCCGATGAGTGACAATGATGTCATCCTAAAACCCAAGACTAAGACGAAGCCGAAGCTCGATCGGCCGAAGCTTTATAAGATCATTCTCGTCAATGACGACTACACCCCGCGTGAATTCGTCATCATGGTGCTGAAGGCCGTGTTCCGTATGAGCGAGGAGACCGGCTATCGCGTCATGATGACCGCGCATAAGCTTGGCACCTGCGTCGTCATGGTCTGCGCCAGGGATATTGCTGAGACAAAGGCGCAGGAAGCGATCGATCTGGCGAAAAGCGCCGGCTTCCCATTGATGTTCACCACCGAACCGGAAGAATAGGCGCGGGCGGCGATATATCAGCCGGCGGCAGAACGCCGGATCTGGAAGCCTGTCTTGTCCTGTGAAAAGCCGCAATTGGCGTAGAAGCGCAGCGTCGCCGGATCCTTGGAGCCCGTGAGCAACATTACCTTATAGCAATTCTTCTCCCAGGCCGTCGCGACCGCCGTTTCGATCAACGCCCGAGCATGGCCGCGTTGGCGGTGATCGGCATGGGTGACGACGTTTTCGATCAGCGCATAGGAAGCGCCGCTACGCGTCAGGTTGGGGATAACGACCAGGGTGACCGAGGAAATGGCGAGTTCGCCTTCGAAGCCGACGAAAATTGTCATGCCCGGATGGGCAGAGATCGCGGCGAACCGATCCTCCGCAAATCCGGAATCCATATCGGGATCGTCGTGGTTGAGATGGCGGTAGAGAGCTAGCAGCGGCGGCAGGTCGCCGGCTGTGGCCGGGCGGATGACAATACCCGCGGCCCCGTCTCCCGCTGCCTCAGCCATTTCAATCGTCCTTCTTGCCGAACATTCTCTTCAGCATCTCGGCCATCGGGCCGCTCTCAGGCATTCGTGGCTGGTTGTGACTGCGGGCCTGATGGATGTGCGATTTGGCCACGGCCTTCTTTTCCGGCTTCGGCGTCTCTTCTTCCGCCTTACCGCCGAGGGCAAGAGCGATCTTGTTCATAAGCTGCGAATCTTCGCCGCGCACGAGCATGTCGGCATTGTCGGCGAGCGCGTCGAATAGAGGTTCCAGCCAGCTCCGGTCCGCCTTGGCGAAATCGCCGAGCACATGATTGTGCACCAGCTCCTTGATGCCGGGATGACCGATGCCGAGACGCAGCCGCCGGTATTCCCGGCCGCAATGGGCATCGATCGATTTGATGCCGTTATGGCCGCCATGGCCGCCGCCGGTCTTCAGCCGCGCCTTGCCGGCCGGCAGATCGAGTTCGTCATAGATCGCCACTAGGTCGGAAGGCTCCAGCTTGTAGAAGCGCATGGCCTCGCCGACGGATTCGCCGGAAAGGTTCATGAAGGTCTGCGGCTTGATCAGCAGAACTTTCTGGCCGCCGAGCTCGCCTTCCGAAATCTCAGCCCTGAATTTTTTCGACCAGGGCGAAAAGCTGTGGCGGCGGTGGATCGCGTCCACGGCCATGAAGCCGATATTGTGACGATTGCCTTGATATTTGGCGCCGGGATTGCCGAGACCCGCGATAAGAAGCATTGCGCTTCACCCCTTGGAAAATGCTGATGCCCTTCACCACAGGGAATTAGCGGCAAAGTCAAGGCGGCAACCTCGTCAGTTGCCGAGGTTCAGGCCGTACTTCAGGAATATCTGCTTCTGCGTTCCGCCGGCGATCAGCTTGTCGAGCGCAGCCTGCATCTTCTTCAGAATATCGTCCGGGAAATCCTTCTGGCAGGCGATGCCCATCGCCTGTTCGGAGAGGACGGTGACCTGTTCGACGGCATCGCCTTCCTTTTTCAGCTTGTCAAAATAGAGGACCGAGATCGGCATGAGGTCGATACGGTCACTCATCAGCTTTTTCAGCGTCGCCCGGAAATCGGCGCCGACATCGATCCGCGGAAAGTTGGCTTGCCGCAACACAGTCTCGGTATAATCGCCCCGCCATGTGCCGACGAGATAGTTCCGAGCTTCGTCGAGCGTGTCGGCGGTTACGGGGGACCCGGTATGCTTGATCAGAACATTGCGATCGATCAGCAACGGTTGAACCCATTTGAACAGCTTGTCGCGCGCGTCATTGTGAGCGGTGACAAAAACGCAGGTCATCGGTACGGTCAGTGCCTGATTGTAGGCGCGCGCCCAGGGCAACACATCGATCGAATAGTCGACGCCGATGTCGGTCATAATCTTCTCCACCTGCTCGACGGCCGCGCCCATGGGAGTCTTGCCTTCGCGATAGTTGAAAGGCGGATATTCCTCGGTGGTAAAATTGACGGTTGCGGCTTTAGCCGTGTGATGAAGGCTGAGAGAGGACAGGCTGAAAAATACCAGAAGAAGCAGTTTTCGCATGTAGTTCCTCTTTCTCTATGATGCTTGCGCTACGGGGGTGAGGTAGTCAGCCTGCGGTCCCGCAAGCGCCTTCATGAGATCGTTCGGATGCTGCGGCCGGTGGAACAGGTAGCCCTGGCCATAGTCGAGCCCCATGGCGCGCAGGGTTGCGCACTCTTCCTCGGTCTCGATGCCTTCCGCAATAACGGTGCAGTTCATCTTGTGCGACAACGTCGTGATGCTTTCGACCAGCATGCGGCTCTTAAGGCTGACATCGGAGGCAGTATCGTTGATTGCGCGGACGAAGGATTGGTCAATCTTGATGATGTCGACCGGGAAGCGGTTGATATAGCTCAGCGACGAGTAGCCAGTGCCGAAGTCGTCGAGAGCGATGCGGCAGCCATAACGGCAGATCTCGTTGATGACCGTGCGTGTCTCCGGATTGTCGTCCATCAGCACGGCTTCGGTGATTTCGACGACGATACGTTCCGGGCGGATATCGTGGCGGGAGAGCAGGGCCGCGATGCGCATCGGCAGGCCAGACTCGAATTGCAGCGGCGAGAAATTGATGGCGAGGTAGGTATTCTGCATGCCGTCGAGGCGTGAGAGACGGGCGAAGTGGGAAATTGCCTTTTCCATGATGCGGTTGCCGATGCGTATGATCGAGCCGGTCTCCTCGGCAACGTCGATGATCCGGGCCGGCGGCAGGATACCCTTCTGCGGATGATGCAGCCGCATCAGCGCCTCGAAGCCAGCGATGGAGCGGTCATCGATATTGACGATCGGCTGCAGGTGCGCTTCGAACCAGTCGTCGCTCAGGCCACTTTCGATATGGCTCTCCAGCTCAGCCCGGCGGCGGGAATCGTCCAGCATGCTGTTATCGAAGATCTGCGCGCCGTTCTTGCCGTCGCGCTTTTTGGCATACATTGCTATATCGGATTTCAACAGCAGTTCTGCGGCGTTGGCGGCCTGGCGTGGGTAGATGGCAATCCCGATGCTGGCGCTGAGGCGGGCATCGCCGCCGAAAGGCGTCTCGAAGACTTCGGCGATGCGGGCCGCCATATCGAATGCTCTTTTCTCGGCATCTTCGGCAAGCAGCAGGATGGCGAATTCATCGCCGCCGAGACGGGCGGCGATGTCGCCTGGGGTCAATCGTGCCTGCATGCGCGAAACCAGTTCGCGCAGCGCCGCGTCACCGGCGGCATGGCCCATGTTGTCGTTGATCCATTTGAAGCGGTCGAGATCGACGAAGAGGCAGGCGAGCTCGCGCTTGCGCAGATCCGCCTCGTTGATCTTCGCATCGAGTGCCGTCTCGAAACCTTGACGGTTCAAAAGGCCGGTCAGATGGTCGGTGATTGCCTGGCGCAGGTTGCGGTCTTCGGACTGCTTGAGGTCGGTGACGTCGGTCATGACCGAAAGCGTAAGGCCATCCTGGATGGCCGTCGTTTCGAGGATCAGCACGTCCATGACCCGGTCATCCCGGCACTGGAACTTCACCGTGACGTCGAGACGGGCAGCGCTGTCGAGACGGCTGCTCTTGCGTTCGGTGTATTCCTCGCGCGATTCCGGCAGGACCAGGCTCGCAAATTTACGTCCCAGCACATCGGCCCGACCATAGCCTGTGGCGGCGAGCCAATAATCGCTGACGGCGGCAATGCAATCGTCATCGTCGAGCGAAAACAGCATGGCCGGCGTCAGATTGTAGGTGTCGGTGGCGCGGCGGTGGGCAAGCTTCAGTTCGGTTTCTTCGCGCTCCAGCTTGCTCTGCATGTCGTTGAAGCTGCGGGCGAGGCGTCCCATCTCGTCGTTAGACTGCCAATCTACGTGATGGCGCGAGCCGAGTCGCCGGGTCGCCTCGACCGCGTGGGTCAGCCGCATCAGCGGCTGGATGATGAAGATGCGGTTGCCGATGAGGGCGGCGCCGAAGACGGTCAGGACGGCGAAGATGAAGATCGAGATGAAAACGATCTCCTCGTTCTTCAAGCCGTCGAAGAGACCGAGAGCTGGGTAGTAGACGGTGATGGTGCCGAGATTTTTCGCGCCGTCCACGCCGTTGTAGATGATCGGGCGGGCGATGGATTCCAAGAGGCCCTTGTAGGACCTCGGGATGGTGGATTGGGTAACATCGAGCTGGCCGGAGACGTCGCGGACATTGACCTTGACGACCGCGCCCTCGGCGACCGTCGTCGCGCTGATCTGGGTCACGCTGTCTTCATCGAGGTCCCATAGTGGCTTGGCCAGCGCCTGGGCATTGGCGACGAGCAGGACGGAAATATGGTCTTTGATTTCCTTTTCGGCGCGTTCGGACGAAAGGAAAAGGAACAACACGAAGAGCGGCGCGACGAAAACCAGCAGCGCGCCGCAGACGATCGCGAAAAACCTGTTCTCGACGGAATGGCTCATAGTTCCGCTTGCTCCCCAGTCGTAGACCGGCTGATCTTAGGGCTGGGCCTTTCTCTACAACTCTTTCGCGTAAACTTTCACGAATTTGTTAAATGTTGCTGAAACCGCGGGGTTAATGGATTTAAATAGAGTATTGATTTCAAAAATTATTAGATTTCTTATTTCTTTTATTAGAATCTATACATGAAAAACCCGCCGTCCCCTGAAGGGGAGGCGGGTCTGAATGTGTCGCGATAAAGAGGCCGATTAAGCGTTGGCTTCTTCTTCGCCGCCTTCTTCTTCGTCGGCAAGACCGGCAGCCGGAGCGGCGATCGTTGCGATCGTGAAGTCGCGGTCGGTGATGACCGGGGATACATTCTTCGGCAGGGTGATATCCGAGATGTGGATGCTGGCACCAGCCTTGTGACCGGACAGATCAACAGTGAAGAATTCCGGGATCGCATCGGCCGGGCAGTGGACTTCGACTTCGTGGCGAACGATGTTCAGCACGCCGCCAGCCTTGAGGCCCGGGGACTTTTCGTGGTTTTCGAAGTGAACCGGGATTTCAACGGTCACCTGGGTGTTGCCGGAGACGCGCAGGAAATCGACGTGGATCGTGAAGTCGCGGACCGGATCGAGCTGGTAGTCCTTCGGCAGAACCTTGATCTTCTTGCCGTCGACGTCGATCGTCGCGATCGTGGTGAGGAAACCACCGGCATGAATGCGCTTCGTCACCTCATTGGTGTTGAGAGCGATCGAAATGGGGGCCTGCTTGTCACCATAGATGACAGCGGGAATGAAACCGTTGCGGCGAAGTTCACGGGCGGACCCCTTACCAACCCGTTCGCGCGCCTCGGCCTTGAGCTCGTAGCTTTCCTGGCTCATGGCTATTCCTTTCGAGGTTATTTGGAGAGTTCATCCGTTCATCGGAATCGGGTGAACTGGAGGAGGGCGAGCCCTGCCTCATCCGCGTTGCCTCCAAGGGTGTCTACGCGGACGCGTGGCGTATAATACAAAGAGGCCGGCGGTGCAAGCATCTCTGGAGAAAGCGCATCTGTGATGACATTGCAACTCATGATAAAGAGCCGACGATGCTATTTCTATCAATGGCTTGACATATACCCTCGGCCTCTTCAACAGTCGAATCCAATCGATCAGCGTCAAAGGGAAAGGTCGGGTTATGCGCCCCAAGGCTATCGCCGCCGCCGCAGTTTTTTCCATCGGTCTCGCGGCCGTTTCGCAGGCGGCCGACGTCAATGAGCAGGGCGCGAAGGAGCTGCGCAATATCCTGACGCATTCGCTCTCGCGCGATCTCGCCCGCAGCGGTTTTGTCGCGGTCAAACCGGCCGGCGATCAATACGAGATTACCTACGATCTCGCGAAATTCTTCGACAAGGTCAATTCCAGCGCGTTTTCCGTCACCGGCTTGAAGCCGCTCTCGCTGTTCGCGCAGTCGCTCGATCAGGGCAGATGGCATCTGAAGGGCGACAACAGCGTTGATATCTCGGTTCATTCGCCTGCGTCCGACCTCACCTATTCGGTCGCATCCAGCTCCGTCGAAGGCATTTTCGATCCGGCGATCGAGATGATGCGCTCGATGCAGGTGAAGAGCAGCGGCGCCAAGTTCTCCAGTATCGGCAGCGGCAAAGATGCCGGACGTAAGGTGGATGCCACCATCGAGAGCGCATCCTTCACCCATGCGGTGACCGACAGTACCGAGGCCGGCAAAGTGGACCTGCAATCGCAGGGTATGCTGCAGCATTTCAGCGAACAAACTGCTGCACCCGGCGCGCCATCCGTTAACCTCAGCGCTGACAGCATCGACGTCAAAGTGACCGCGACGAGCTTGCCGGTGAAGGAGTTGCGTGAGCTCATTCGCTTCTTCGTCCAGCACATCAAGGCGAAACAGTTATCGGAGAGCGGCAGCAAGAAGTTCGAGGAACTGGTGCGCCGCGCCTTGCCGGTATTCGGCTCGCTGAATGAGACGGTGACGCTGAACAATGCGCTGTTTGCGACCGATAAAGGGAAGGTCGGCGTTAAGAGCTTAGACTATAGTTTCAAGATGGATGGTCTGACAAAGGCCTCCAACATCAATTTCGGTGTGCGGGCGGAACATTTCACGCCGGACGCCGATCTTATTCCGCCAGCTTATGCGGCTTTCCTGCCCGAGACGGTCGATGTGCAGCTCGGAATTCCCAACATCAACTTCGATGGTCTCGTCGACACGGTTCTGGAAGCCGTGGCGGAACGCGCCACGCCGATCTCGGGCGAAGCATTGAAGCGCACCATGTTCCCGAGCGGCTATGGGACCCTCGAATTCCCGAGGATCAGCGCGACTTCCAGTGTTTATGACGTTGAGGTTTCCGGCGCGTTGAAGGGTTCCACGAAGCACCATGCAAGCTATTCGCTGCAGGCGACCATTCTTGCACGCAATTTCGACGGGACCGTTGCCGCCATTCAAAATGCTGCAAAGACGGACCCGCAACTAAACAGCGTTTCCTTCAGCCTGCTGGCCGCCAAGGGCTTTGCCAAGACCGATCCGGATGGCCGTCTGCGCTGGGACGTCACGATGGATGAAAATCGGACCGTCACGGTGAACGGGCAGGTGATGAAGGCTCCCTGAGGCCACGTCCAGCTTGCAAGCCGGGGGGCGGGCAGCGTCATCATTCAATTGAGAATCACGTTTAGGGTTTTCCCGCTTTCAAATTGTTTTTCCTAGCATCACGGGGGTGAATTATGCGTTTTAAAACAGTTGCCGCTGCGGCAGTTTTCGCCGTTGGTCTGGCCGGCGCCTCGCAGGCAGCCGACGTCAATGAGCAGGGAGCAAAGGACCTGCTCGGCAACCTGACGCATTTCCTGCCCGACGATCTCGTTAAGAGCGGCTTTATTGCTGTGACGCCGACGAGCGGTCACTATGAAATCACCTATGACCTGCAGAAATTCTTCGACAAATTGAACGTCACCGGTTTCGACATTACCGGGCTGAAGCCGTTGATCGCCCTTGCGACACCGCTGGACAGCGGCCTGTGGAACATCGAGGGGAACAATGCGATCGACGTGACGGCGCGTTCGAAGCCGGGCAGCAGCCCGGATGCAGAATTCCGTTATGGGGTGGCATCGTCCAGTTTCACGGGCGTCTTCGACCCTGCTATCCACTATGTTCGCTCGATGGACGTGAAAGGCAACGGCATCACGCTCGCCACCAAGATGACTGACAATGGTGTGGAGAAAAACGATATCACGATCGATGGTATCAACTACGCGCTCTCGTCATCCAGCAGCGGCGAGCCGGATAAGCTCGACCTCCAGATGATCGGAGGCCTGCAATCCTTCCAAGACAAGGTTTCTTCCGATTCTGCGACGCTTGGCGAATTCAAAATCGGAGCGATCGATTTCAAGGCCAGTGCGACCAAGCTGCCGCTGAAGGCGCTGAACGAGATTTTGCGCTTCGTCTCCGACCACAAGGACACAAAAACCCTGTCCGACAGCGAAAGCGCGGCGCTCAAGGCATTGCTGCGGAACGCGATGCCGATTGCCGACTCGTTCGAAGAGTCGGTCTCCGCCAAGGATATTTCCGTGACGACTCCGCTCGGCAATGGCGGGCTGCAGCAGGTGGGTTACTCATTCAAGATGGCCGGGCCGGCCAACGCAGTGAATGCCGATTTCGGCATGCGTGCCGAAAAGCTGACCCTGGCCTCCGGCCTGGTGCCTGAGGACTATATCGCCTTCATTCCCGATGCCGCCGAACTGCAGATGCAACTTCCCAACCTGAATTTTACCGCCCTGTTGGATGTCCTGCAGCAGGCCGATTTCAGCAATCCCGAGGGCACGCCCTCCGTGGATGAAAAGTTGCAGCAGGCCATGTTCCCGGACGGAACGATGACGATCAATTTTCCGAAAATCAGCGCGGCTTCGGGCCTTTACGACATTGAGGCTTCCGGCAGCATGCGCGGTTGGTTGAACGAAAAGGACCGTGTCGCCTTGAAGATGACGGTGCTTGCCCGCGATCTCGACAAGACCATTTCTGCCGTTCAAGACGCCGCGAAGACGGAACCGGACCTCAATCAATTGTCCTTCGGTCTGATGATGGCCAAGGGGTTTGCAAAGACCGATCCCGACGGTCGCTCGCGTTGGGAGGTCAACATCGCCGAAGACGAGTCCGTGACGATCAACGGACAAGTCATCAAATAAGCCGCCCGAATTTCAGAATGCGACCATGTTTGTCTTAAAGCCGCTGGCCCAACGCTCGATTTCGCTTCTGTGGGCCGGTCAGGTGTTGGCGGCAACCGGCTCCGAGTTCTACATGGTTGCCATCGTCTGGATTGCGGCGGATTTCATCGGTCGTGACGCGGGTTATGTTTCTGCCTTGCAGTCAGGCGCGCTTCTCTTCGGCAGCCTGTTTGGTGGCATTCTGACGGATCGCTGGCGGCACAGCACGACGATGATCTCGGCCGACGTCCTGCGTGCGGTTCTCTTGTTGGTGCTGTCCGTTGCCGGTCTCATGCATTTCATGAGCCTGCCGTTGTTAATGGTGCTCGCCGGATGCATTGCCTTGCTGACCTCCGCCTTCGATCCGTCGTTGCAGGCAACGCTTCCGACCATCGCGGTCGATCCGGATATTCGTCATGCGACCAACGGATTGTTCGACGCGACGAGGCGCATGGCCCGGATCCTCGGACCCAGCATGATTGCGTTGGTCAATGGTTTTCTGCCGAAATCGCAGTTCTTCACGGTGACGGCGGCGACCTTCCTGCTTTCGGCTTTCGCCGTTTGGATGGCCGTCGCCAAATTACCGGCGGCGCCGCGGCGGCGCGAATTCTCGGGGGCGGCGGCGGTCATCGACGGCGTCTTGGGCGGGTGGCGGATGGCGCGCGGCCATGCCGCCATACTCTATGGCCTGTTCACGAACCTGATGGGCAATATCGCCTGGGCGATGGGCATTCTGCTCGGAATGATCCTGCATCTGCGCGAGACCAGCGCCGATCCCTTGACTGATTACAGCCTGATGATGACGGCCTACGGCGTCGGCAACGTGACGACCAATCTCATCCTCAGCAACATAAAGCCGCGCAGACCGGTCGTTTGGATCATCGCGGCAAAGCTGATTTTTGGCGCCGGTGTGTTCCTGCTGCCGCTGATGCATGATCGTCTATGGCTCATGGTCGTCGCATGCCTCGCTGCCATCAACGGCCCCTTCGAGAATCTTGCCATGCTGCACCTGATGCAGACGCGCAGCGAACCCCATCGCCTGGCGCAGGCCTACCGCTTGCTGATGTGCGCGATCTTCCTCGGTCTTTTCCTGGCCTATCTCATGTCGCCCAGCCTATTTGCCTGGTTCGGCATCGGCCCATCGATCATGGGCGCCGGTGCGGCTGTCTTTGTCGCCGGGCTTGTTGGCATAGGGCTGCTTGTCTGGAGGCAAAGCCATCCGGTCGATGCGAAACCCGCATGAGAAGAGCCGGCCGGCCTTAGACCGGCGTGCGTTCATTTGAGCGCACAAAGGTCGCTCTAGTCTTTTGAATCCAGAGCATCCTATCCGCCCCAAGGTGATTCCACCTGAAAGCGGGATGCGCTAGTCGAACAGGCTCGAAACCGATTCTTCCTGGCTGGTGCGATTGATCGCTTCGCCGATGAGGCCCGCCGTGGAGACCACGCGGATATTGTGGGCCGAGAGAACGGCCGTCGTCGGCTGGATCGAGTCGGTGATGACAAGCTCGCGCAGTTTCGACGAGGTGATGCGGGTGACGGCGCCGCCGGAGAGGACACCATGGGTGATATAGGCGGTGACGCTTGCCGCTCCGCGTGCGAGCAGGGCATCGGCCGCATTGCAGAGCGTGCCGCCGGAATCGACGATATCGTCGATCAGCAGGCAGTCTTTTCCTTCCACGTCGCCGATGATGTTCATCACTTCGGACTCACCTGGGCGATCACGGCGCTTGTCCACGATCGCCAGCAGACAGTCGAGACGTTTAGCGAGTGCACGGGCGCGCACGACACCACCGACGTCGGGGGAGACGACCATGACGTTGCCGATATCATAGTTCGCCTTGATATCGCGCGTCAGGATCGGCAGTGCATAGAGATTGTCTGTGGGTATATCGAAGAAACCCTGGATCTGGCCGGCATGGAGATCGAGCGTGAGAACGCGGTCTGCGCCAGACTCGGTGATCAGATTTGCCACCAACTTGGCCGAGATCGGCGTGCGCCCGGAGGCGCGACGATCCTGGCGGGCATAGCCGAAATAGGGAAGAACGGCCGTGATGCGCCGCGCCGACGAGCGGCGCATCGCATCGATCATGATCAGCAGTTCCATCAGATGATCGTTTGTCGGAAACGAGGTAGGCTGGACGACGAAAACATCCTCGCCGCGCACGTTTTCCTGGATTTCAACGAAGATTTCCTGGTCCGCGAAACGCCGGACGCTGGCCTTGCCCAAGGGAACGTTGAGATAATTGCAGATCGCTTCGGCGAGATGCCGGTTCGAATTGCCTGCGAAAACCTTCATTGTGGCCCGCCTGTTACCAACCTGATAGCCGCGCTTTTAACCGCCTCGCTCTCGAATGCAAGGGGCTACAGCGCAATAGCTTTCATATTTCTGAAAAGCTTGTGGCTATCCACCGCGGGAGTCGCGCCAGGAATTGAAATCCGACATGGTTTCCGTGGCGATTTTTTGCATGACGGAGGGCGGGATGGCGGCCCACGGATCACCGCGTTTCAGTGGCGCACTTTCCGATCCCTGGATTCGGTGCAGGCGGGCGCCGCTGTTGTCGAGAACATCCCAGACATAGGTGACGGAAATCTGCGGTCCGTCCTCGAAGGCGGATAGATAGCCCTTCAGGATATAGCTGGCACTGGAATCGCTGGAGCTCTTGATCGTCAGGCCGAGCGCGCGGGCCTCGGCCCCGAGTTGACGCGACAGTGGTGTTACGGCCTGAACCGGCGCGCCAATGATCGGCAGGAAGCGGACGCTGTTTCTATCCGTGGCTACGGCAGGGGGAAGGGAGGCTTGCTGTTGTTGCTGTTGTTCAGGCTGCTGCTGATCATCCTGCGGGTCTTCAGCCGCTTGTTGCCGCTGCGGCTGCGGTTGTGGATCGTCGGAGAGGCGGCGATCGGCCTCGCGCTGCTCGTCTGCGTCCGAAGCCTGCGAATCCTGTGACTGGATGGAGGCGGTCCGCGAGCCGTCGAGCGGGCGGGAGGCATAGGGATTGCGACCGCCACTTCTTAGCGCGGCCGCCTGATCGTCGAGCGAGCCACCACCGCCATAGTTTTGCGACTGATATCCCTGCTGCTGATAGCCCTGCCGCTGGTAGCTGTAGCTGTCCTGCGCGGTCTCATAATTCTGCTGGCGTTGCGGCGCGGAAGCCATGCGCTCGACGTCGCGTTGGGTGACGGGGCTGGAGCCGGCATCGCCGATGCTTTCGGGCGGGGTCAGGGCATCCGTCGTGTTGCAGGCGGCGAGCGCGAAGCAGAAGCCAACGGAAATAAACGCTGTCCTGACCAGTCCCATTTGCGCGATCCTTTCCCTCGACGGTCACCCCGTTCAGGATCGCTATTTTACGCTGCTAACGGTTAAGAAATTCGAGCTGGTGACGCGACAAAGATTTTGGAGCCTGAGAGGTCGTCAGATAGGTCTGGCCGAGCGTCATCGCGGTGCCGGTGTCGGAGTCCATGATGATCATGTGCACGAAGAGCGACATGCCTTCTTCGATCTCCTGCGGATTGCCGATATGGAACATCTGATGCTCCATCCAAGAGGGCGAGAAGCGGGCGCCGAGCGAGTAGCCGCAGGCGTTCAGCCGGTGTCGGGCAAGGCCGCGCTCGTCCATGATCTTGGCATGCATGTCGAAGACGTCGCCAAAGGTGTGGCCGGGCTTCAGCACGGTTTCGATCGCCTGGATGGTCTCGAGGCACGCATTGTAGAGTTCGCGGTGGCGATGAGTCGGATCGCCGATGACGACCGTACGCATCATGGCGGCGTGGTAATGCGCATAGGTGCCGGCCCATTCGAGGGTCAATTGGTCGTTGGCATCCAGCTTGCGGCGGCCAGCCTTGTAGCGGCAAAGCAGGGCCTCGGCGCCGGAGCCGATGATGAACTCATTGGCGGGATAATCGCCGCCGCCGGAAAAGATCGCGCCCTGCATGGCGGCAAGGATGTCAGCTTCGTCGGCACCGGGCTTGATCAGGGCAAGTGCTGCGTCCAGCGCATCGTCGGCAAGCGCAGCGGCGCGCTCGACATAGGCGATTTCCGTCGGGCTTTTGACGAGGCGCAGACGACTGACGAGATAGGAAGCGTCGATGATCTGGCCGAAGGTGGCTATCTGGTTGTCGAGCAGGCGCGCGACGCGGCCGGTCATGCCATGGGTATCGTATTCCACGCCGATACGGGCGCCGAGGAGATCGAGCTCCACCAGCAATTCCTTGAGATCGAGAGTCGGATCGGCGTTCACGCGGTCGACCCAGATGCGGATGTCGGAGATGACCGATGTGAGCTGCGCCTGGCGAAGATCGGCCGAGCGGGTGAGCAGCACCATCGTACCATCAGCCTTGACCACCAGCGTCTGGAAGAAGCAGTAGCCGAAGGTGTCGTAACCCGTCAGCCAGAACATGCTCTCTTGCGCGAAGAGCAGCATGGCGTCGATCTTCTCTTCCTGCATTTTCGCGAGAAGGCGGGCACGGCGGGCGTCGAATTCACTGCGTTCGAAATGCAGGGCCATTTTAGAACGTCTCCTCGATGGCAATAGCGGAAATCTGTCGACCGTAATCCGGTTCCTTCGCATGCGTGGTGCGGCGATAGGAGAAGAAGCGGTCGGGATCGGGATAGGTGCAGAGATTGAGGTTTTCGGCGGTCACGCCGGCCTTGCGCAGGCGGTCGATCGTCAGACCCGGCAGGTCGAACATCGCGTGACCGGCCTGCTCGGACGGAATGAAGTATTTGGCATAGCCCGGGTCGTAAGCGATGAAGCGATCCACGAATTCCGGGCCGACTTCGTAGCTTGCCTGGCTGATCGAGGGGCCGAGGCAGGCGGTGATCATCCCCCGCTTGGCGCCGAGCGCGACCATGGCTTCGATGGTGTTTTCCAGAACGCCGGTCAGTGCGCCCTTCCAGCCGGCATGGGCAGCTCCAATCACCCGGTTTTCAGGATCAGCGAAGAGGATTGGGCCGCAATCGGCGGCGAGCACGCCGAGCACGATCCCTGGCGTCGCCGTCACCATGGCATCGGCTTGCGGGCGCGTGCCGTCGTAGTTTGCGTCGACGGCGATCACGTCGGGCGAATGGATCTGATGAACGGTCGCGAGCCGTTCCAGCGGCAGGCCGAACCAGGCAGCGACGCGACGGCGATTTTCCTGGACATGCTCCCGATTGTCGTTGGAGCCGAGGCCGACATTCAATCCGCGATAAAGGCCCTCAGAAACGCCGCCGTCACGGGTGAAATAGCCGTGGCGGATGCCGGCGCTCTTGGCGGCGCTCAGCAGCGTGCTTTCGATCGGAGTCGGCAATGCGGCGTCCCTTGATATGTTCTTTCGTGCTGGAAATAACGCTTCCGTGGCGAAGCGGTTCGATTTGAGCGGGATGTTGGCCCAGCGATGCGCGTTCTGTCAATCCGCAGAGATCACTAGCGTTGATCAGCGGACTGGACGAAAGGGCAAAAGATCGATCGCCGGACTGGAGACGGCCAGTACCTTGAAAAGCTCGCCCATCTTGCCTTCGCCGGCGCCGGCGAGCCGTTCCACGGCGGTACGGATATTGTCTTGCGTCGCGGCATCGTGGTCGCGGCCAAGCGCCGCAGCCCGCTCCAAAAGCCCAAGGCCGATGAGAAAATCACCCTGATGGCAGCATCCATTGATATGCAGGCCGGAAGCAAGAGCGGTTTCGGCCAGATGTTGGAAATCGACATGGCTGGTGAGGTCCGCTTCGCCGGGATGATCCAGCGGCGGGTCGTATTCATGCATGCGCACGGCCTGCAGCGTATCGCCGAAGCCCGTCGCCATATGGCCGTAATCGATGGCGAGCGCAGTGCCGCCATGGGCGGCGAGCCGGTCGCAGATCGTCGTCATAACCGCTTGGCGGGCAGGGGCGATTTCGAAGATCGTGCCGACCGGCGGAAGCGGCCCCGCGGGAAGAAGCGCGGGGTCGAGGCTGGCGACGCCGGCCGTGAAACTCAGCTCGTCATTGACGTCGAGCCCGACCGTGCGCTCACGAAAACCGTTGGCGGTGCGGACGAACTGGCGAATGGGAATGGCGTCGAACAGTTCGTTGGCGGCTAGAAGGGTGAAACCCGCCGGCACCTCGTCAAAGTCCGAATGCCAGGAAACCTTGTCACCATGAGCGTCGAGCGTCTGGCGCTGAAACCCCTGCAGCCGCTCGCTGGTTTCGACCAGATGCACGCTCATCGCATCGAAGAGCGGCGGCGCAAGCTTGGCGATGACGCGCAGCATGTCGGCCATCATCGTGCCGCGGCCAGGGCCAATTTCGACGAGGCGGACATTGGCCGGCGTGCCGTGGCGCTGCCAGGCGTGCACCATGAAGACGCCGATCATCTCGCCGAAGAGCTGGCTGACCTCGGGTGCCGTGACGAAATCGCCGATGCGGCCGAAGGGCTCGCGCGTCTTATAGTAGCCGTGCTGCGGGTCAGCGAGGCAAAGCGAGAAATAGTCGGTGATGCTGACCGGTCCGTTGGCACGGATAATGGCCTTGATTTTTTCCCCGAGCGCGGTCGTCATCGTTTGGTCTCGCAAAAGCATGGTCCCGAAAAATATGAAGCGGCTTTCGGGCGGATCATGCGACATTAAACCCAGAGTTCAAGCCGTCTGCCTGGCTGCAACGTGGCGGGCGCGGATAACGGCCCACAGGCCGATCGCGACCATTGGCAGGGAGAGCACCATGCCCATGGTCAGCCAGTTCGTGCCAAGCAGATAGCCGAGCTGCTCATCAGGCTGGCGGAAGAATTCGACGAAAATGCGCGAGAAGGCGTAACCGATGACGAAGACGCCGCTGACGGTGCCGGGCTTCTTCAGCGCCAACACCCAGCGCGTGAGGATGAAGAGGACGGTGAAGAGCACGATGCCCTCGATGCCGGCTTCATAGAGCTGGCTGGGGTGGCGCGGATCAGGGCCGGCAGGGCAGACGCCCTGGTGAGCGGCTATGATATGCGGGCTGCAGAAAACCATCGCCCAGGGCACATCGGTGGTCCGGCCCCAGAGCTCGCCGTTGATGAAATTGGCGATACGGCCGAAGAAAAGACCGATCGGGGCAACGGCGGCGACGATATCGAACAGGCTCCAAACCGGAATCTTGTTGCGATTGGCAAACAAAATCATGGCGATGGTCGTGCCAATCAATCCACCGTGGAAAGACATGCCGCCATTCCAGACCTCGATGGCGCGGATCGGATTGGCGAGCACCGGATCGAGGTCGTAGAACAGGATATAGCCGATGCGTCCGCCGAGCACGATGCCGAAGGCGACCCACAGGATGAAGTCGTCCAGATGCGCACGCGTCATCGGCGCTGTGTCGTTCAGCCAGAGTTTGCCGTTGTCGACCAGCCGTCTCGCATAAAACCAGCCGAGCAGGATGCCAGCGACATAGGCGAGGCCGTACCAGTGGATCGACAGCGGCCCGAGCGAAAAAGCGATCGGATCGATATCCGGAAACGGCAGGATGGCGGCGAGGTAGGCGGATGTCAGCAAGATTGTCGGGTCCGTTAGAGCATGATTCCCAAAGCTATGACGCAGCTATTGGATAAGAGCATGCTAAATCCAATGTGCGCGGAACATGGCGTTCGCTAATGAAACGGTCAAGTCGATTATTCGTGTGTCCCGCACCACGGCACCGGTTGTCCCGCTCTATCTCAATTTGCTTGCATCGAACCCTCGGAAATCTTACCTCAGATCTATCTGGCCCCATCTATGATGCCGTCCATTTTCGGGGCCGACGGCCGTAAGGAGATCACTATGAGCACTGGACCGAACCGTATCTTGGATGAATTCGCCAAGCTGATGACCGATGCCGCCGGTGCTGCCCAGGGCGTGCGCCGCGAGATCGAAACGGCGTTCAATGCCCAGGCCGAACGCTGGTTGAACAGCCTGGATATCGTCAAGCGCGAGGAGTTCGAAGCCGTTCGCGAAATGGCGATCAAGGCGCGCGACGAAAACGAAGCGCTGCTTGCAAGAATCGAAGCGCTGGAAGCGCGTCTTTCCTCCGAAGGCAAGTAATCGCAATTAATTTTGCGAGAAATCGGCGCGGCACGCGTCTGCCGCGCATTTTTCCTCTAAAATTTTCGACAGTTTTTCCACCTGTGGACACAGGCAAAAAAGCCAATCGTCAGAGTCAGTTATGACTCCCTTCTGAATAGACATCGGAAGAGCTGTCCACAGCACCCTTCGCCAAAATCTCCGATGAGGGGCTGGCATGCCGGGCATGCCGTTATACACTGATTTTAAATGATGATTCGAAACGGACTTGGTAAGCTCCGGGCAGGGTGGATGCGTTAGTCTGGCGGCCGTTCAACATCATCCCGAGTATGTTTCCGGAGTAAAACTGTTTGCGTTTTTTCAGTGTTCGAGCACGGGGAAACTGCATTCATTCCGGTCAAGAAGGTGCTGCATGAGCCTTATGGAAATGGAAGTCGAACGACAGTCGAATCCGGTCGACATGATCGAATTCGTGGCCGCCAATAATGACTGGTCGTTCGAGCGGTCCGGCGAGGATGAAATCGCCATGACCGTCGAAGGCCGGTGGACCGATTATCATGTCTCCTTCTCCTGGATGGAGGAGTTCGAGGCGCTGCACATCGCCTGCGCCTTCGACATCAAAGTTCCTGATCCGCGTGTCAACGAGGTCATCAAGCTGCTGTCCTGCATCAATGGTCAGGTGCTGATGGGGCATTTCGATCTGTGGCGGCAGGAAGATATCGTGATCTTCCGGCAGTCGCTGCTGCTTTCCGGCGGCGCCGAGCCGACCAACAGGCAGGTGGAAGTGTTGCTGTCCAATGCTCTTGACACCTGCGAAGCTTACTATCAGGCTTTCCAATTTGTAGTGTGGTCCGGCCTTGACGCAAACCGCGCCATGGAAGCCGTACTTTTCGAAACCGTGGGCGAAGCCTGATATGGCAACTGAGGCATCCTCGAGCGCTTTCGCATCCTCCGATCCGATCATCCTGATCGGGGCCGGCAACATGGGCGGCGCCCTGTTGACGGGTTGGCTGAAGAACGGCGTGCCGGGTTCCTCGGTGACCGTCGTGGATCCCAAGCCGTCCGAGGCGATGCTGAAGTTGATCGCCGATGCCGGTGCGAGCCATGTTACCAGCGTTCCCGCAGGTGTGACCGCCGGCGTTCTCTTCATCGCCGTCAAGCCGCAGGTCATGGAAGATGTATTGCCGCCATTCAAGGCGTCGATCGGGCCGAATACGGTGGTGGTGTCGATTGCTGCCGGTAAGACATTGGCTTTTCTTGAAAATCATCTCGGTGAAGCGGCGATGGTGCGCGCAATGCCGAACACGCCGGCCATGGTCGGCCGCGGCGTTACCGGTGCGTTTGCCAATGCCAAAGTCGGCGAGCGCCAGCGCCAGTTGGTGCAAAATCTCTTGAAGGTGTCCGGTCCGGTCGAGTGGGTGCCAGCGGAGGCCGATATCGATTCGGTAACGGCCGTTTCCGGCAGCGGACCGGCTTATGTCTTTTATCTCGTCGAGTGCATGGCGGAGGCGGGCCGGAAGCTCGGCCTGCAGGCGGACCTCGCCATGCGTCTCGCACGGGAAACTGTCGCGGGGGCTGGTGAATTGTTGCATCAGTCCCCCGATGACGCTTCGCGACTGCGTCAGAACGTGACGTCTCCCGGCGGAACGACTGCCGCAGCCCTTGCCGTTCTGATGGCGGAAGATGGCATGCAGCCTCTGTTCGATGAGGCGCTGGAGGCAGCGCGTAAGCGCGCGCAGGAACTGGCCGGTTAAATTTCCAGAGGGTGTGCCTATGGCGGAAGAGATCACCTATGGCGATTTCGAGCGGGTGGATATCCGTGTCGGGACGATCATCGAGGCGGAGCCTTTTCCAGAAGCACGCAAGCCCGCCTTCAAATTGAAGATCGATTTCGGACCGGAGATCGGCATCAAGCGCTCCTCGGCGCAGATCACCGTGCATTACACGCCGGAATCCCTCATCGGCCGCCAGGTCCTCGGCGTCGTCAACTTTCCGCCGCGCCAGATCGGTCCCGTCCGCTCCGAAGTGCTGACCCTCGGCTTCGAGGACGAATCCGGCGCGATCGTGCTTGCTGCCGTGACCCAGCCTGTGCCGAATGGCAGGAAGATGATGTGAGTTTTACCTTCTCCCCCGGAGAAGGTCTTACGTTAATGAATATCCCGCGACACCGGCTCCGATACAATGAAATCCAGAAACTCCGCTTCGAAACCATCGCGTTGCGGTGAGCAGAAGACGGGGCCGATGGCGACGTCTTCCAGCGTAGGGTCGAACCAGGCGAGGCGGGCCATGCGCCACTCGTTCATCTTGTCGGTGCGGTATTGAACGAAAAGCGCGTCGCCGTTGCGCGTCACCCGCGCCGACATGGCGTCAAACTCATGATCGAGCCGGAAGGCAGACCAATCGGAATTGCCGTCTGTGACCACAACGCTGAAATGCTTGGCGTCGTCGGTATATTCGATCCCGCATTTCATCCAGTGCATGTCGTCATGGCGGACCATGAGGCCGGCCTGGTCATAGAGTTCGCGATAGTGACCGATGAAAGTGATCTCGGCGGTGAAGTCGCCATGCCAATGTCGACCGAGGAAATGGCCGTCGTCGCGGTGGAAGCCGTAATAGGTTCCCTGCCAGAAATCCGTCTTGTCGCCGGAGCGGACGATGAGCCGGCCGTTATTCATTTCCCAGGCCGGCGGCAGATTGAGCCAATGCATGTCGTTGATGTCGATCGGCATGCAATGTCCTCTCTTGGGTCCTCAAGCGGGAATGCGGATGGTGGCGCGCAGGCCACCCAACGGGCTGTCGCCGAGCGTGACATTGCCGCCGTGGCTGCGAGCGATATCGCGGGCAATGGCAAGGCCGAGGCCGGTGCCGGAATTGTCGAGATTGCGCGCCTCGTCCAGCCGGAAGAACGGCTTGAACACATCCTCTCGCGCATTGACGGGAATGCCGGGGCCGTCGTCGTCGAAATTAATCGTCAGCCATTTGGGGCTGTGCTTAGCTTCGATACGTAGCGTATGTGCATAGCGACGCGCATTGGAGGCGAGGTTTGTCACCAGCCGTGTGAAGGCATTCGGACGGACGGAGATTTCATTGTCGCCATCGATGGAAAAGCTCATGGATTTGCCGTGCAGCGAGAAGTCCTGTTCGACCTTGTCGAGGATATCGCTGAGCCGCAGCTTGCCGACATCCTCTTCCGCCTCGCCCCGGGCGAAGGCCATATAGCCCTCCAGCATGCTCTGCATGTCCTCGACGTCCTCGCTGAGGCCGACAAGATCGGGATTATCACCGACAAGGGCGAGCTGCAGTTTGAAGCGCGTGAGCACGGTGCGCAGGTCATGGCTGACGCCGGAAAGCATCGCGGTGCGCTGTTCGATCTGCCGTTCGATGCGCTCGCGCATCAGGATGAAAGCGAGACCGGCGCGGCGCACTTCGTCGGCGCCGCGCGGCGAATAGTTCTCCAGCCGCTGGCCCTTGCCGAAACTCTCGGCGGCCTGCGTCAGCGCCAGGATCGGCCGTATCTGGCCGCGCAGGAACAAGACGGCAATGCCGATCAGCACCAGCGATGTGCCGACCATCCAAAGAATGAAGATATGTGTATTCGAGGCGTAGGTCTGGCTCCGCTTGGCAAAGACGCGCAGCACCTTGTCCGGCAGTTTGATGCGGATTTCGACGAGGCTCGAATTTCCGACCGTGTCGACCCAGTAGGGGAGATTGATCTGGTCGCGGATTTCGTCGCTCAAGATGCCATCGAGAATCGAAAAGAACGGCTTCTCGCGCGGCGGTGGCAGTTCGCCGCCCGGCTCGATGGAGATGGCGAGGTCGAGCTTTTGCCGAGCCATCTGCGCGACCTGGGAATAGTCGGCATCCTGCGGATAGGTTTGAATGATGTCGATGACGGCGGCGATGTCGCGGGTGGTGGCCATCGACAGGCGTTGCGTCACCATCTGCCAGTGGCGCTCCATGAAGACGATGGTGACGACCGCCTGCAGGATGATCATGGGCAGGATGAAGATCAGCAGCGTACGCGCATAAAGGCCGGTCGGCAGCCGTCGCCGCCACCAGCGCGAAAGCCAGCGCATGCCATTGGAGGGCATGTGCTCCTGATCGCGTCTGATCGAGTCGAATGTCACCATCGCCGCTGATCCCAGGGAATTGAAATTAATCTATGCTCAGCCGATAGCCGATGCCGCGCACCGTCTGCAGCCAGATGGGGTTGGCCGGATCGTCCTCGATCTTGCGGCGCAGGCGGTTGATCTGCACGTCTATGGTGCGCTCGCCGACTTCGGCGTCGCTGCCGATCAGTTCGTGGCGGGGAATCGTGTCGCCGGCGCGCTTGGCAAAAAGCAGCATGATTTCCTGCTCCCGGTCGGTCAGGCGGATGAGCTCGGAGGCCTTCTTCAGCTCCTTGCGGGTCAGCGAGAAGGTATAGGGGCCGAACATTACCTGTTCGATCTTCGGCGCGTCGGCCGGCGCGTTGCGGCGCAGGATATTGTTGATGCGCAGCACGAGTTCGCGCGGATCGAAAGGCTTCGGCAGATAATCGTCGGCGCCGGCTTCCAGTCCGGCGATCCGGGCTTCGGACTCGGCAAGGGCGGTGAGCATGATGATCGGAATGCTCTTGATGGCGCGCAGGCTTGCCGTCAGCGAGATTCCGGATTCGCCGGGCATCATCACGTCCATGATGATCAGGTCGAAATCGAGCCCTTCGAGCTTACGGCGGGCCTCGGCGCCATCGGCGGCGGCCGTCACCCGGAATCCCTTTTCCATGAGATAACGGTTGAGAAGGGCGCGGATACGCGTGTCGTCATCCACGACCAGGAGGTGCGCTGCATCGTCCGAAATTGCTGTTTTTGTTGTCATTCAATCCGTCTCGATCTTGTTCTATCCGTTTGATTGAGATGGTCTTGTCCAAAACCCCGCTTTGCGGCTCTTCGGTTCGAGACCATGGCTCAGTCCTGCATTCCCCTCAGGAACCTTTTGACGCTTTCGCGCGTCGCATCGGACGCGCCTTCGAATGCCCGTTCAATACGGCGCGATTGCGGCTCGGCCAGCGCCAGTGCCAAATCTCGGCCGGCTTGTGTCGGATAGAGCTTGCGCTGCCGACGATCCTCAGGTCCGGCCACCTGATGAATATACCCTGAATCGATCAATTGTTTGAGAACCCGCGCCAAACTCTGTTTGGTGATCTTCAATGTTTCCAACAGGTCCGCAACCGTCATACCGGGTTCGCGGTTAACGAAATGGACGACGCGGTGATGGGCGCGGCCGAATCCGCTCTTGTCCAGAATTTGGTCGGGATCGGACACGAAGTCCCGATAGGCAAAGAAAAGCAGCTCGATAATCTCGAAATCGATGATCCCCGCATTCTCCATCGGCGTCGCCAGCAGCTCCGGTTTTACTGCTTTTGGGCTCGTCAGTCGTGGCACCTTGGCATTTCCTTTCCTATTTTGGGGCAATCGGGAAACTTATGCAAAAATATGTCAGCTTTATTGACGTATTTTTGCGCCGCTGCTAGTTTTCGCCGATCTTGCGCCGCCCGGACGGATATGGCCATATTTGGAAACTAAGCCCGGCTGCGCAAAACTCCAACACGTCTCATATTTTCCCCACTTCCATCGTGGATAATGCGTAATGGGGACAACAATCAACAGTCATGGCGTCCGGGCGCCGGAGGAGAAGCAAGATGGCATCGGTTCCTTTTGATCAACTGGATGGGGAGATCTGGTTCAACGGCGCATTCGTGCCCTGGAAGGACGCTAAGATTCATGTGCTGACCCATGGTCTGCATTATGCGAGCGCAGTTTTCGAAGGCGAGCGCGCCTATGGCGGCCGGGTCTTCAAGCTGACGGAGCACAATCAGCGTCTTCACAAGTCCGCCGACATTCTCGGTTTCAAAATTCCCTACAGCGTCGCCGAGCTGGATGCGGCGACAATCGAACTGCTGAAACGCCAGGGCTTTTCCGAGGCCTATGTGCGGCCGATCGCCTGGCGCGGCAGCGAGATGATGGGCGTGTCCGCCCAGAACAACCGCATCAATGTCGCGATCGCGATCTGGCAGTGGGGCAGCTATTTCAATCCGGCCGAAAAGCTGAAGGGTATCCGCCTCGACATCGCCGAGTATCGCCGCCCCGATCCGAAGACAGCACCTTGCGCTTCCAAGGCCGCCGGCCTCTACATGATCTGCACCATCTCCAAACATGCGGCCGAAGCCAAGGGTTATGCCGACGCGATGATGCTCGATTACCGCGGCCAAGTGGCGGAAGCGACGGGCGCCAATATCTTCTTCGTCAAGGACGGTGTAATCCATACGCCGACGCCGGATTGCTTCCTGAACGGCATTACGCGCCAGACGGTGATCGAACTTGCCAAACGTCGTGGATTGCAGGTTATCGAAAGGGCGATCATGCCGGAAGAATTGCCTGATTTCAGCGAATGTTTCCTGACAGGCTCGGCAGCGGAAGTGACGCCGGTCTCGGAAATCGGCCCCTATCGCTTCACGCCGGCATCGATCAGCGAAACGCTGATGAACGATTATATGAAGGAAGTGTATCCGACTGCGGCTGCCGCCGCATAAGACCTCAGAATAGCCCATAAAAGCCGGGCGGGGTTGGTCCCCCCGGCTCTTATTCTATCCGACACCTCGTCTTATTTCCGGCCGAGAACTGCGCCGACGATCGCCGAGAGCACACCACCGGCGATGAGCGCGGAGATGCCCTGTGCGATAATGCCCGTCAGCGCTTCGCTGCCGATCAGGTTGAGGATGAGGCCGCCGCCCAGACCGCCGACGGCGCCGGCAATCGTCCTGGCGACGAGATTGATCCCTTCCTGCTTCAGGGCGGCGCTGGCCGCGTTACCGCCGATTGCGCCGGCGATCAGTTGTGTGATGATTGGCCCCAGACTTTCCATGATTACCTTCTCCCCCTTGTTCCGGAAGCCCTTTCCGGAATGCCCTCTGCCACATCCCTGCTCATGCCTGGGGAGTGGCGGTAATCCTCGTCGATATTAGGAATACATCATGTATCGGCCGGTGAAAACAGGAAGGCAACTCATACGGGAGAATTCTGCAATAATCGGCGGGAAAGTCCGCGCAAAAAGAGCGGCGGCCCTTTGGCCGCCGGCGATTTTGAGGAATGTCGATTAGTGGCCGTGAATCATTGATACACGTAGACGATGCGGCGGGTATTCGGATCGACCAGCACTGGCTGGCGGTTCACTTCCACGTAGCTGTATTGATAATCCGGGATACGGTGGATGACGACGCTTTGCGGCAAGGTGGCGCCGACCACGACGTTGCCGCGCAGGCGCACGGTGTTGACCCGGTTCTGGGTAATGTAGGTGCGGACTTCCGCCGGCGGGGCGACGGCATCGACCTCACTGACCGGGCCGATCAGCTCGTCGTCCGGTGAGGGGGAAACACTGCCCGTCGTCCCCTGATCGGTTTCGGTATAGGTAATCGTCGGTACGCCGAGCTGGCTGTAATGCTCCTCTACCACCACCGGATTGCCGTTCTGCTCAACGCTCAGGGCCTCAGCATCCACCCAGCCGCGCATGCCATTGACATCGATGCGGCACCAGCTACTGCCTTGGATGCAGCCGTCGAGGGTCGCTTCAGAGCCGCGGGTTGCCATGCCGACACTCGGGTACTGCGGACCAGGGCCGGTGCGGACGTTGAGATCGGTCGCAGTTGTCGCCGACATCTGCGCTTGCGCGAGCCCGGCACTGCCCAGGAGCACAAGGCCCGTCAGCAGCAAGTTTCTCTTTGCGAACATTGGTTTTCTCCTCTGCTTTGGCAGCCTACCTGTGCAAACGCTCGCAGGGGCGGAGGGTTCCGCTGCGCTGTTTCGCAGTCTCGGCATTTTCCGGGGAGGAGGGGCTGTTTTGCCCGGTGTTTGGGATTATATCGGCGGGATATGCATTCAACAGACGAGGCGCTTCCCATGGGCATGCTCCAGGCCGGCATCATTCCGGTGACACCCTTCGAACAGAACTGCACCATCTTGTTCGATCCGGAAACGAAGGAGGGAGTCGTGGTGGATCCCGGCGGTGACGTCGATGTTATCCTGCAGACGGTGCGCGAAAATGGCATCGTGCTGAAGGCGATCTGGCTGACGCATGGTCACATCGACCACGCCGGCGGCGCCGACGAACTTCGGGAAGCGCTGGGTCTGGAGGTCATCGGCCCGCATGAGGATGATCGCCCGCTGCTGCAGGATATCGAGGCGAAGAGCAAGATGTTCAACATCGAGGGCGTTCGCAACGTCGTGCCGGATCGTTTCCTGAAGGACGGTGACAAGGTTTCCTTCGGCGAACATGAGTTTGAGGTCTTCCATTGTCCCGGCCATGCCCCGGGTCATGTCATCTATTTCAACAGAACGCAGAAATTCGCCCATGTCGGCGACGTGCTGTTTCACGGCTCGATCGGCCGTACCGACTTGCCGGGCGGCAATCACCAGCAGCTCTTGGAGTCGATCCGCGACAAAGTGTTTCCGCTGGGTGACGATGTTGGCTTCATCTGCGGCCATGGCCCCGGCGGCCAGATCGGCGAAGAGCGGCGCACCAATCCCTTCCTGCGGGGGCTTTGACGCCAAAACAAAAGCGCCGCTCGATGGCGGCGCTTCCTTTCGAGACATCAGCTTGCACAGGGATTAATTGGCTGTGCAGAAATGGCGCATGCCGTCATAGCCGAGATAGGTACCGCTGCGGCCGTCGAAGCTGCTGTAGCGGTCGTAGCAATAACGCATCCATTGGGACGACCAGGGGCGCAGGCCGACGGGCTGCGGTGCGTAATAGCCGACATCACGCTCGACATAGACGCGGCGCGGTGGCGCGCGATAGTAATAAGGCGCGGGCGCCGCATAGTCGGGATCGACGTAGACCGGATCAGGTTCGACATAACGTGGTTGGCTGGCAATTGCGGAGCCGACGATGAGGCCGGTGGCGAGGCCTGCCGCGCCAATTGCCCAACCTTCCCCGTTGTGATGATGCCAACGGTCATCGGCCGAAGCGGTAGACATGGATGTCAGCGTCAGGGCTGCAGCCATGGCGGACATAAGGAGGGATTTGCCGAGCATGTTCATGAGTCTGTCCTCTAAGGGGAACCGGAAGACCGTAGTTCCCAATCTTTATGGAGGACACACTAGACACGGCAAGCTGAATGCAGACTGAATGATAAAACCCGGCATCACTGCCGGGCTTCAACTCGAATGACAGCCGTAAGGCGCTCTCAGCCGGCAATCTGAAGATTGACAGCCTTCGGTCCCTTGCCGCGGCGATCCGGTTCCGTGTCGAAGCTTACCTTCTGGTTTTCTGACAGTCCTGCCAGACCAGAAGCCTGTACTGCGGAAATGTGCACAAAGATGTCCGCGCCACCCTTGTCCGGTTTAATGAAACCGAAGCCCTTATCGGTATTGAAAAACTTTACAGTGCCAGTCTCGGCCATGCCTCAGGTCCTTTTCTCTCTGCCCACCATCCACACGGGCAGCATTGCTGTATTGCCCTTGCGGGCGCTTGCAGGCAGTTCTCGCAATTTGAAGGAAAAGGTCCCCTATACCTCGGCGTGGTTTCGAAGCGAATTCGCGCATCGTTTCTCAACCAAGCTGACCGGAATAATTTAGCGTTTCCGGCGCGCAACTTTATTAAGGACTTCCCATGCTCTAAAAATGCCCGAACAGCGCTGAGAGTGCTGTGTTTATCGGGAATTGGCAAGCAAAAGTTTTTTAACGTGTTCCGGAGAGCACACTGCCGTAATGCAAGTGTGTTAGCGCGAATCGCAAATTTTCCCACGCCGACAACTAGTTTCTAAGGTTTTTGTATCGTTTGCGATATAATTTTGGCGAAATTTTCCCAAATGATATAGCCAAAATCCATCTTTCGGATCATTCGAAAAAAATTCATTAAGGCCGGCGTAGAACAGCCATAACGCGTATTTTCAACAATTTTCACGCTGCGATGCTACGCCGCCGGACGAGTTCCGGCACCAACTCCACCGCAAGCATGGCGATGAACATCAGGGTGCAGCCGGCATAGCCCGGGGGGCCCATGGTTTCACCGAGCAGCAGGCTGCCCAGCGAGGCGCCGAACAGAGCCTCGGAGGAGAGGAAGATCGCAGCCTGGGGCGCGGTTGTATAACGCTGGCCGATAACCTGAAGCACGAAGGCAAGACCGGACGAGAAGATGCCGACATAGAGGATTTCGCCCAGTGCTGCTTGGATGGCGGCGAAGCTGATCGGCTCGGCAATCACGGCGACCGCAAGGGCTGCGATCGCGGTAACCGCAAATTGCATGGCGGAGATTCCGAGCGGGCGGCCGGTTTCGCTGACGGAGGAGCCGGCGAGGGTGATCTGCGCTGCCCAGAAGAGGGCGCAGATGACGGTCAGGAAATCGCCGACCGTCAGCCGTGAAAAGGAGCCGCCGGACAACAGATATATCCCGCCGAGCGCTGTCAGCGCCGCCGGCCAGACGATCCAATGCGGCGGCCGGCGCAGGAAGACGACGGCGATCAGCGGCACGAAAACGACGTAGAGGCCGGTGATGAAGCTGGAATTGGTGACGGTCGTCGTCAAAAGCCCGATCTGCTGCGTTGCCGCTCCGCCGAAGAGCGCAACGCCGATGAGGAAGAAGGAAAGCCAGTTCCGGCGCGTCAGCGGTTTTTTGGCCTTGCGGTTTTCCATCCAGACAAAGGGCAGGACAACGATGGTGGCAACGGCGAAGCGCAGGCCGATGAACCAGAACGGCCCGATGGCTTTCATCGCCGTCGACTGCGCGACGAAGCCGCCGCCCCAGATGGCGGCAGCCAACAACAACACCAAATTCGCCTGTATGCGAGTCATCTGCATCCTACGGGAGGGGGAGGAAAGGGGAGACCGACCGTTAGCAGTTGCTTTTCCTCAGGGCAAGCGCGAAGGCCATTAGCGGCGGCCTGCATTATTCCGCGGCCCTGGAAACACGCAGCAACGCGCCATCGTCTTCGTCCGTCGTGAGCAACAGCGCTCCGTCCGGCGCGACCACGACATCGCGCAACCGACCGAATTCTCCATCGAACATGCGCTCGCGTTCGGTCACCTTGCCGCTATCGTTGCGATCGAGGCGCGATAACAGCTCGAATTTCAGCGCGGCGACGAGGAAATCGCCTTTCCATTCCGGGAACATTTTGCCGCGGTAAACGGCGATGGCGCCGGGCGCGATCGACGGGTCCCAATAGAAAAGCGGCTGTTCCATGCCTTTCTTTGCCGTACCGACGCCGATCTTGGTGCCGGTATAGTTGCGTCCATAGGAGATGACCGGCCAGCCATAATTCTTGCCCGCCTCCGGTGTGTTGATTTCATCGCCGCCTCTGGCGCCGTGTTCAGCCGTATAGAGCTTGCCGTCAGCAGCGTCGAAGGTAATGCCTTCGGGATTGCGATGCCCCTTGGACCAGATTTCCGGCAGGGCCTTTGCGCCATCCTTGAACGGATTGTCGGCGGGAATGCTGCCGTCAGTCCCGATATGGATGATCGAACCGGCATCGTCTTGGAAATCCTGGGCTCGGTCCTGTTCACCGCGGTCGCCGAGGCTGACGAACAGGCTGCCATCCTTAGCGACCGCAATACGCGAGCCATATTGGATGCTGCCGCGCGACATCTTGTTCATCACGAAAATGCGTTTCACGTCGGTCAGGCGCCGTTCGTCCGGCGATAAGACCGCGCGGAAGACTGCCGTGCCGCTGCCGCCACCGGCGGCGATGGAAGCGGTGAAATAGATGGTACGGTTGCCGGCGAATTTTGGATCGAGGGCGACGTCAAGCAAGCCGCCTTGGCCGCGGGCATAGACATCCGGCACACCGGCGATCGGAGCCGACGTCTGGCCATCACGGATGACGCGCATCCGGCCCGGTCGCTCCGTCACGAGGTAGGCGCCATCCGGCAGCACTTCGACGGCCCAAGGATGGTCGAGGCCGCTCGCGATCGTCTCGATCTTCACCTTGACCTTCTGCGTGCCGATCGTCTTGACCGGATCGGCAAGGGCGGCGTTCGCCATCAGCAGCGCGGAAGCCGCAAGGACAGTGCAATATCCCGTTCTGTGAAGGCGCTTCAATCCGTCTCCTCCCTTCGATGAACTGTTTATGCAACGTGGGACGAGCGGATTGCTGTTCAAGGCGCGTTACGGCGAGGGTAACGTCTTTGTGTCCAGTAAAGCCGTTTGTTTGGCGGTGTCCACTAACTCGGCATCAAGGATATAACGCAGCGGCCCGCGCGTGACGGCGCCGAATGGCCAGCAGGTGGCGAGTGCCAGGTGACGACCGGGCGTGGCGGGATCGATGCCGTTCCGGTCCCATGGTGCGACACGGCCCTGACCGGCCCGGAAGGTGAGTATCCTACCGTCGCGGCGGGTGACTTCGATCAGATCGCCCGGTTTGATATCCTGCAGCCAGCGGAAATGTGTATCGCGATGGGCGGCAATGACGGCGGTGCCTTCTTCGCCCGGCTGTGGCGTATTCGTCAGCCATCCAGGCCCGAAAGCCAGCGCTTGGCCGCTGGCGCCGGCAAGCACGATCGCTTCCGCACCGATCCGGGGTGCGCGGACCTCGGCCTCGGTGGTGAAATCCGCCCAGGGCCACGGCTTTGCATCCTCGCCACGAGGCTCGGCGGCGAAGGCGCGTTTCAGCAGGATCTGCGCAAGCTCGGCCTTGGCTTTCATATAGAGGCCGTTGCCGAGGAAGGTCAGGCCTGTCACGGCAAGGGCGGCGATGCAGGCGAGGGCGAGCTTTTCGAGGCGTGTAAATGCCTTCTTCCCGAGGGGAGAAGAAGGGGAAAATGCAGTGCTTTCCCCTCCCATCACATCACCATCCAAAGACTCGGCGGCGCAGCAGCATCAGCCCCGCCGCGATCGCCGCGAAAACAAGTAAGGTCAGGCCGATCAGGATGTTCCGCTCGGCCGGTGTCGCAGTTTGCGGCAGGTTGACACTCGATGTGGCCTGGCGGGCGATCATGCCGGCGGTTGCGGGTGTCGGCGCGGCGGCAATCTGGCTTGCCAGCGCGGACTGTCGCCTTGCTGAGCCGTTCTTGGGAAGCATGGCGCCGTTAATATCGGCCTGATCTGCTTCAGCCTGTTCATCGGTCGTGCCGATCGGCTCGACCGAGGCCTTGCGTTCGCCGCTGGGCGCAGTGACCGGAGCTTCGCCTTCGCCGAAGACCTTGTCGAAATCCCAGCCGGCGGGCAAGTTGAGCGGCAGCTTGGCGGAACCAAGCGGCTGGTCGGTGGGGCGGGAGGGCGTGACGTCGACGGCGACCAAGCTGGTGACGCGTGAGACGAGGTGGTGGGCGAGTGCCACCGCTTCGACCTGCTTGTCCAGCGCTCCTTGATCCTGAATCTCATAGGCGCGAGCCTCGATATCGTCGATCTTGCGGCGCGCCCAAAGCTGCGAAATGCCTTTGCCTTCGGCGGCATTGGCGATGTCCATTTCGACGCGCCAGGGCTGGGCGCCGGTCTTGCCTGATATCTGCAGCTTGCCGTTCGGCTGTGCGTCGGAGAGCTCGGCTGTCAGCACCACCGGTTCACCGGTATAGAGGTCGGGCATCGGATTGGGTGTGATATCGTCAGCCTTGGCATTGTCGAAGCTGGCAGCAATGTCGGTCATCGCCGGATTTTCGAGCTTGGTGAACAATGCGCCCATGCGCTCGGCCACCTGATCCTGCGAACCGATTGCGGTATAGGTGCCGCGACCGACTTCGGCGGCCTTGGTCATGAAGTAGGTGTTCGGTGCGGAGCCGATGCCGACGGTGAAGACGCGGGCTTCGGCGCGGTTCTGGCTGATCTCCTGAAAGAGTTGCTGCTCGTTGCCGATCGCGCCATCGGTCAGAAAGACGACCTGGCGGAGCGCGCCATTGGCGATCGGTCCCTGATTGCGGAGTGCATCCGACAGGGCCGGGAGCATTTCCGTGCCACCAGCGGCGGTCAGGCCATCGACATAGGCGATCGCCTTTTCCCGGTTATCCGGTATGGCGGCGACGAGACCGTGGAAATAGTCGGTCATCGTATCGTCGAAGCGGATGACATTGAAGCGGTCGCCGGGTTGCAGCTTGGAGATCGCAAGCGCCAGGCTGGCGCGGGCTTGTTCGATCGACTGGCCGGACATGGAGCCTGAATTGTCGATGACGAAGACTATCTCGCGTTTCGGCTGCTCCGTCGTCGCATCCGGTGCCGTCGGGGGCGTGACGAAGGCGAGCAGATAGGTCTTGCCGTCCTTCATTTCCCGGAAGAGGCCGGCGCTCGGCGTCTTGCCTGGAGCCGCCTTCCAGCTCAGCTCGAAATCGCGATCGGCAGGCACGGAGTCGCCTTTCAGCGAAATCGCACGGTTCTGTTCGCCGTTCTCAGTGATATTGATCTCGTGGAAGGCGGACTTTACCTCGCCGAGCGGGAAGCCGGCCTTGAGGTTGACGGTCAGCGATACCGGATTGATCTTGGCATTTTCACGCGGATCGAGAACTGGAGCTTCGATCTTCTCTCTGTTCGGCACCGGGTCCTGCGGCACGGCAAAGCCGGTGCCATTGTTGAACTCGACGCTCTGAACGATCGGCTGCGGGTTATAGCGCGGCGCGACGACCATCGGGAAGCGCAGCGAGAATTCGCCGGACGACTGATGGACGCTCTGTTGGTACTCGATCTGCATGACGACGGTTTCGCCGGGGCCGATATTGGCAACCTGATTGGTGAAGATGTTCGGCCGCTGCTGTTCGAGCAGGGCCGTCTTCTTGCCCTGGGCTTTGGCATCCTCATAAATCTGCCGGGCCTCCTGGCGCGGCTTGATCTGGCCTTCGATGAAGCGGTCGCCGATCTGCATGCGCAGCGTGTCGACGGCTGCATTGTCCGGCAGCGGGAAAACATAGGTGCCTTCGACCCAGCCCTTGCTCGGGTTCTGGAACCGCTGCGTAACCTTGACGCGGGAAACCGGGCCGGTGACGTCGATTTCGACATCCGTCTTCAGGCGCGGTGCCTCGACATAATAGCCAGGCTCCTTGGATGGGAAGAGCAGCGAGCCGCTGTTGACGTCGTTCGGGCGAACGAGGCCGGCGAGCTGCCGGCCGGATTGGCCGGCCTGGTCGGCGATTTCGGCGCGTGCGGTGGTGATGAGACTCAGCATCATGACCGCCAATGCGGCCAATGTTGTTATTGCGATCGAGAAGGAAGAGATGAGATTGTGCGCCCTAAGGCGCTCGGTTGTGCATTCGTCACCCAGAAACATGGCTACCCCCTGCGTTACTGGTTCCGATTGCACGATAAAAGTGTGAGAGGTGGGCTCCTTCAGGACCGAATTGCGGCGCCGTAAAGCATTTGTTAAGGCTAATTTGTGGCAATCAAGATGTATGACGATCTATATGATTTTCGTGAAGAATTTCCGGTGACTTGAGAGCTTGAATCAGCCGCCCCACAAAATGATTCAACCGTCGGGCAGAGCGTTCGCATCTGTCCGCCTTTCATTCGCTCCATTCAGCCGGAGCGTGTGGGTGAGCTTCGTTTCGGAAAATGGCGGGCGTATGGCAGCCCAACGATGACGTGTGGCGCGCCGTCTACGGCTTTCGAAATAACGTCACTGTGACGCCTTTGTGCTTGAAACAGCGGGCTACATTCGACATAGAGCTTAGCGCAGAAATCTGGTCCACAGGCTTTCTGCCCACTTCAACCGATTAGGACCGATCATCATGGCCTTTCTTGCCGACGCTCTTTCCCGTGTAAAGCCTTCTGCCACCATCGCCGTTTCCCAAAAAGCGCGCGAGCTGAAAGCAAAAGGCCGCGACGTGATCGGCCTCGGCGCCGGCGAGCCGGATTTTGATACGCCGGACAATATCAAGAAAGCCGCCATCGACGCGATCAACCGCGGCGAGACGAAGTACACGCCGGTCTCCGGCATCCCCGAGCTGCGCAAGGCGATCGCCGCCAAGTTCAAGCGCGAGAACAATCTCGACTATACCTGGGAGCAGACGATCGTCGGCACCGGCGGCAAGCAGATCCTGTTCAACGCCTTCATGGCGACGCTGAACGCCGGCGATGAGGTCATCATCCCGACGCCTTACTGGGTATCCTACCCGGAAATGGTGGCGCTTTGCGGCGGCACTCCGGTTTTCGTCGCAACGACGCAGGCGAACAACTTCAAGCTTCAGCCTGCCGACCTTGAGAAGGCGATCACGCCGAAGACCAAGTGGTTCATGTTCAACTCACCGTCCAACCCGTCGGGTGCTGCCTATACGCATGCCGAGCTGAAGGCGCTGACGGACGTGCTGGTCAAGCATCCGCATGTCTGGATTCTGACCGACGACATGTATGAGCACCTGACCTATGGCGAGTTCAAGTTCGCCACGCCGGTCGAGGTCGAACCCAGCCTCTACGACCGCACGCTGACGATGAACGGCGTCTCGAAGGCCTATGCGATGACCGGCTGGCGTATCGGCTATGCTGCCGGCCCGCTGCAGCTCATCAAGGCGATGGACATGATCCAGGGTCAGCAGACCTCGGGTGCGACCTCGATTGCGCAGTGGGCTGCCGTCGAAGCGCTGAACGGTCCGCAGGATTTCATTCCGCGCAACAAGAAGATCTTCGAAGGCCGCCGCGATCTCGTCGTGTCGATGCTGAACCAGGCGAAGGGCATTTCGTGCCCGGTTCCGGAAGGCGCATTCTACGTCTATCCGTCCTGCGCCGGCCTGATCGGCAAGACCGCGCCGACCGGCAAGGTCATGGAAACCGACGAAGACTTCGTCTCGGAACTCCTGGAATCGGAAGGCGTCGCCGTCGTCCACGGTTCGGCCTTCGGCCTCGGCCCGAACTTCCGCATTTCCTACGCGACTTCGGAAGATCTTCTCGAGGAAGCTTGCCGCCGCATCCAGCGCTTCTGCGCGGCTTGCAAGTAAGCAGTCGAAGATAAGTCAAATGAAAGCCCGCCAGAGATGGCGGGCTTTTTGCGTTCAGGCCGATGGCTTCGGGTTCATCAACTGATTCAAGCGCTTCGCAATTTGAGTCCGCCTGTCGGTGCAAGTCATTGAAATCAGGCTCAAAGCCCCAATCCCGTCAGCATGATGAAGGTGGCGAAGAGGATGAAGTGGGTCATCCCTTCAATGGCATTGGTCTCGCCGTCGTTGAGATTGATCGCGGCGGCAATCAAGGTGATCATGATCATCACGGTCTGTACCGGCGACATGGCCATGATGAAGGGCTGGCCGGTATAGAGCGCGATCGCCTCCATGACCGGCACGGTCAGGATGACAGTCGAGAGCGAGGCGCCCATGGCGATGTTGATAGTCGCCTGCATGCGGTTTCGTAGTGCCGCGCGCAGTGCGGTCAGGATTTCGGGGGCGGCGGAAATGGCGGCGACCACAATGGCCGCGATCGCGGGCGGCGCGCCGCTATCCCTTAGACCGACATCCATGAAGGCTGACATGAACTCGGCAAGCCCGCCGATCAGCACGACGCCGATCAGGATCGTGACGATGGAGATCGCAGTGGCATCTTCGCCATGATGATCCTCATGCGCGCCATGTTTCTTCTCGGCGCGCGGATAGCTGTAGCTGAAGAAATAGCTGTGCTGACCGACCTGCATGCGCAGGAAGAGGCCGTAGAGCGCGATCATCGCCACGATGGTGAAGGCGGAGTAATAGTGCCATTTCACATCGGGGATGAACTCCGGCACGATCATCGAAATGCCCATGGCCGTTAGGATCATGACACCGTAAGTCTTGCCGGAATCGTCGTTATAGGGCTGCTCGCCGTGCTTCAGGCCGCCGATCAGCGCCGCAAGGCCAAGGATGCCGTTGATGTCGAGCATGACGGCGGAATAGATCGTATCGCGCACCAGCGTCGGCGAGCTTTCGCCGCCCATCAGGATTGCCAGCATGATCACTTCGACGGCGACGGCCGACAGCGTCAGGATCATCGTGCCATAAGGATCGCCGACTTTCGTCGCCAGAATCTCGGCGTGGTGGGCAACGCGCATCGAGACAAGTACGATGGTTGCAATCAATGCGACGGCGGCCAACAGGGATGCGATCCGCCCCATTTCTAGCAACGTATGCTCACCGAGATAGGCGATTACAGCGATTGCAAACGCGATGATCAGGAACTTTTCCTGCTTCAGCCAGCTCGATATTGCCAAGTCCTCACCTTTCGCACGGATTCACTTTCTCAGTCTAAATCAATGATTTCGCACATCAAGCATGCGCGGAGATGACAAGATTTGCAGTCCGCGCCGTTTAATGGAATACTATCTCGATCGGTCTGCCCAACCCAATATCGCGGCATCCTTGCAAATCGTCTCAGATGGACCGCGGTCCTGCCGGGTAGTACTCGGATCCGAAGGTCTTGGCAGATGAGAAGGAGGCTGTGAATGGTCAAGGTCACTTACGAAATTGTGCCACATGATGGAGGATGGGCATATCGTTTCGGCGACGTCTATTCCGAGGCATTTCCGACTCATTCCGAAGCAGTGGAGGCGGCCAGGATCGTGGCGGCCGAGCAGCAGGTCGGCGGCGATTCGGCCGAGATCAGTTGGCAGGACGAGCGTGGAAAATGGCACGAAGAATATACCGATGGCGGCGACCGACCGGAAACTGAGGTTGTCGACGGTAAGGTCCGTTTCCCGCCTGTCGATACGGCTCCCGGCGCCTAAACGTTATGGCCTGCGTAAAGCTGCCGGCCAATCGGGATCACACAGCACGAGTTCAACCGGATTGCTCGTCGTCATGATCTTTTCTGCTCTGTGTCGGTTTTGACGTAGTCCAGCAATCCGCTCACCAGTGCATCGAACGTCACGCGGCAGCGCGGTGACGCCTTCAGATTCTCATGCATGGCGACCCAGGTGTCGAGCGGTAACTCGATTTCGGGCAGCAGCCGGACAAGATCCTCATCCCTTTTCGCAAGCGGCATTTGGTAGAAGCTGATGCCGATGCCAGCGCGCAACGCGTTGTGCAGAGCGATGCTGTTATCCGACTTGAAGGCAAAAGAGATGCCGTCCAGCATGGGATAGCGCTTCAACATCGTGCGGATGTAAGCGGTCTGTCGGTCGAAACCGATCAGCTTGTGATGGCGCAACTCACCGATGCTTTTGGGCTCGCCGTATAGCTCCAGATAATTGCGATGGGCGAACAAGCCGAGGGAGATGGTGCCGATACGGCGGGCCAACAGGGCATCCTGCGTGGGCGCGACCATGCGCACCGCGATATCCGCTTCTCGCAGCAACAAGTCCTCCACCGCATCCGAGGCGGAGAGTTCGATGACAAGATCGGGATGCGCGGCCTGCAGCCCAGCCAGGATCGGCGGCAATACTTCCACGCCGATGACCTCGCTGGCGCTGATGCGCACGGTGCCGCTGACCCTATCGTGTGCACCGGAAGCGACGCGGAGTAGGGCGGCGGTCGTGCTGGCCAACGTTTCCGCATAGGGTCGGAGGGCGAGGGCAGCGTCCGTCGGAAGAAGGCCTTGTTGCGAGCGCGTGAAAAGCTCGGCGCCGACGGTTTCTTCCAGCGCGTCGATATGACGGCCGATGGTCGGCTGGGTCAGACCGAGATCCCGGGCGGCAGCCGAAAGCGAGCCGTGGCGGAGTACGGCGAGGAAGGTGCGATAGAAATCCCAGCTTGGTTCCGATGTCGTCATATATTTTTGTATATCATATCCAGATTTTTCGGCAATTTCGTTTATCGAAGTTGCGCGGCATAGTCACACCATCAAATCGATGGAGATGACGATGACCGAGCAGATGAACAATGGAAAGACGGCTCTGATATTGGGTGCCACTGGCGGCATCGGCGGCGCCGTTGCCCGCGGCCTTGCCGCCCGCGGCTGGCGCATCCGGGCGCTGAACCGCAACGCAGCCGCGGCTGCACGCCGGGAGCCCGGCTTCGATTGGGTGCAAGGCGATGCGATGCAGGCGAGCGATGTGTTGAAGGCGGCGACGGGTGTCGAGCTGATCGTGCATGCCGTCAACCCGCCCGGCTATCGCAATTGGGGGCAACTGGTCCTGCCGATGCTCGATGGCACGATCGCAGCGGCGAAGGCAGTCGGCGCGCGGATCGTCCTGCCGGGCACGGTCTACAATTTTGGGCCGGATGTCCTTCCCGATGTGACCGAGGACAGCCCGCAGCATCCGCAGACACGCAAGGGTGCGATCCGCGTCGAAATGGAGCGGCGGCTGAAGGTCGCGGCGGAGGCCGGCACGCCGATCATCATTCTCCGCGCCGGGGATTTCTTCGGTGGGCATGGCACCAATAGCTGGTTCTCGCAGGGCATTGTCAAACCCGGCAAACCAGTGACATCGGTGACCAACCCGGGAAGGGCGGGCATCGGCCATCAATGGGCCTATCTGCCCGATGTCGCGGAAACGATGATCCGCCTGATCGAGAGAGGCGATGCGCTTCCGGCCTTCGCTGTCTATCACATGCGCGGCCATTGGGATGGTGACGGCCGGCAGATGATCGGCTCGGTCGAGCGGGCAGTCGGACATAAAGTGAAAGCGAAATCCTTTCCTTGGTGGATACTGCCGCTTGCCGCTCCTTTCGTGCCGCTGATGAAGGAGTTGCGTGAAATGCGCTATCTCTGGAAAGTGCCGCTGCAGATGAGGAATGACAGGCTGCTGGCTGTGCTCGGCGAGGAGCCGCATACTCCGATCGACGAGGCGGTGAAGACGAGCCTCATGGCACTCGGCTGTCTGCCGGCACGATGAGAAACGTTGTCAGGTCCGGAGTTCGGCCAACGCTATCCTGGCGACGATAAAATCCGACTCGGCATTCCTGCTATCGCCGTCGCTGAGGAACCAGGCGGCGGAGAGGCCGGCATAGGCGACGATCCATTGCAGCATCCGCTTCGGTTCCAGTCTTGCTTCGGTGCAGACGATCGGCAATTGCCGCTGCAGGCGACCGGGAGCGGTGACGATGGGGAGTTCCGGATTGCAGAAGGTATTGGCGAAATCGTAACCGCGTTCGCCATGAACACGCTTCGGGTCGATGGCGAGCCAGCCGCGAGGACCGAAATCCATGATATTCTCGTGGTGGATGTCGCCGTGCAGCACGGTGAGATCGCGTTGATCGGCAAGCAGGTGACGGGCAATCTCGGCGCAGGTGGCAAGAAGACCGCCATGGGCACGGGCCGCCGGCTCCAACTCGCGGAACCAGAGATCCAGCGGGACAAGATCCGGCAACGGTGTCGCGCGCGGTGCGTGAAGCTTTGCGGCCGTGCGGCAGATGATCCGGCTTGCTTCGTCATCACCGCCTTCCATTGCCATCGTCAGCAGCGAGCCCGGTCCGGTCGACCGTTCCAAAAGCGCAGCGTCGCTGTCGTGTTCATAGACATGCGCGGCGCCGTCGCCGTCCCACCAGCGCAGGACCTGGCTGCCGAGCTTCTCGTCAATATCGAGGGCGACCTTCAGCATGGCGGGCAGGCCGCGCCAGAGGACCGGCAGGAGATGGCTGGAACGGGTGATGATCGCGTTGCCATCCGGCGTGAGCGACCAACGGTTGAGATAGGGATCAAACATACGGGTACTCTAACGGCTGTCGCCAAAAAGAAAATCCCGCCTCGCAGCGGGATTTTCCGTCATGATCGGAGCGGCGGAAGTTAAGCCACTTCGTCCAGCGTCGGGTAGTCGGCGTAGCCGTTTGCGCCGCCGCCATAGAGCGTTGCCTGGTTCAGCGCGGTGAGGGAGGCGTTTTCCTTCAGCCGGCGAACGAGGTCCGGGTTGGAGATGAACGGCTTGCCGAAGGCAACGACGTCGGCCTTGCCGCTTTCGACCGCTTCGATCGCCATGTCGCGATTGTAGCCGTTGTTGAGCATCCAGGCAGACTTGCCGCCTGCAGCCTTATAGGCAGCGTGCAGCGCGTCATAGTCGAAGGGCAGGAAGTCGCGCGCGCCGCCGGTCTGGCCTTCGACGATGTGGACATAGGCGAGACCATATTTCGCCAGACCTTCGACGACGTAGGTAAAGAGGGCCTGCGGGTGAGGATCGCTGGAATCGCCCGACGGCGTTACCGGCGAGACGCGGATCGCAGTGCGTCCGGCGCCGACTTCCTTGGTCACGGCATCCACGACTTCGAAGAGGAAACGGGCGCGGTTTTCGATCGAGCCGCCATACTGGTCGGTACGATCGTTCACATCGGCGCGCAGGAACTGGTCGATGAGATAGCCGTTGGCGCCGTGGATTTCGACACCGTCAAAACCGGCTTCGATCGCGGCGCGGGCGGCCTTGCGATAATCCTCGATGATTCCCGGAATTTCCGAGGTCTCAAGGGCGCGGGGTTCGGAGACATCGGTAAATCCGTCGCTACCGTCGCTGTTGACCAGATAGGTCTTGGCATTGTTGGCGCGCTTGGAGGTGGAGGAGACGGGCTTGCCGCCGTTCGGCTGCAGCGTCGTATGGGAGATACGGCCGACGTGCCACATCTGCACGACGATCTTGCCGCCGTTTGCATGCACGGCGTCGGTCACTTTCTTCCAGCCGTCGAGGGCTTCCCGGGTGTAGAGACCGGGCACGTCGGCATAACCCTGGCCCTGATGGGTGATGGCGGTCGCTTCGGTGATGATGAGGCCGGCTGTGGCGCGCTGGGCGTAGTATTTGACGTTCAAATCGTTCGGCACCGCATTCGGAGAACGATTGCGCGTTAGCGGCGCCATGACGATGCGGTTGGCGAGGGAGATATCGCCAAGCTTAGTCGGTTCAAAGAGTTTGGCCATGGGAGGTCCTTTCTTGTTGTCCGGGGTGAAGTGTTGAAAGAAAAGCTTAGGAGGAGGCGGGTGCGGCGCTCTTCGCTCTGACCGTCGCGAAGATCAACGCCACGGTGGCAAGGCCGAGGAGAGCCATCGCGGCACCGGCCAGCGGCACATGCGACAGCGAGAAGCCGGTATCGATGACGACGCCACCGACCCAAGCCCCGAGTGCATTGCCGGTATTGAAGGCGCCGATATTGATGGTCGACACCAGGTTCGGCGCATCCTTGCCGAAACCGACGACGTTGATCTGCAGCGCCGGCACTGCGGCGAAGTTTGCCGCAGCCCAGAGGAAGAGGGTGATCTCGGCTGGGACGAAGGAATGGCTGGTGATGCTGAATATGGCCGAGGTCAGCGCGATTGCCGCGAAGGTGCTGGCAAGCGTGGTGCCCAGACGCCAGTCCGCAGGCTTGCCGCCGATGAGATTGCCGATGGTCAGGCCGATGCCCATCCATAGCAGCGTCAAAGATACCCATCGCGGCGAAACGCCGGTGATTTGGCGCAGCAGCGGCGCAATATACGTGAACAGGGTGAACATGGCTGCGGCGAAAAACACCGTTGTCAGCAGCGACAGCCATAGGCCGAGACCGCGTAGCGCCAAGAGTTCGCGGGCAAGACTGTCCTGGCGGACTTCTTCTCCTTTTGGCAGGACAAGCACCAGGCCGATAAGCGAGGCGACGCCCAGCAGGGTGATTATCCAGAAGGGCGCATGCCAGCCGAAAGCGTGGCCCAATGCGGTGCCGAGCGGCACACCGAGCACATTGGCAAGCGTCAGACCGGTGAACATCAATGCGAGGGCGCGAGCCTTGCGGTCCTCAGTGACGAGGCTTGCGGCGACAACCGAACCGATGCCGAAGAAGGCACCATGACAAAGCGCGGTGACGATGCGGGCGATCATCAGGACCCAATAGCCGGGTGCGATGGCACAGAGCAGGTTGCCGAGGATGAAGAAGCCCATCAACATGATCAACGTTGAGCGGCGGCGCAGATGCGCCGTGGCGATGGCCATGATCGGCGCACCGATCGCCACCGCCAGCGCATAGCCGGTCACCAGCCAGCCGGCTTGCGGGATGCTGATGGACAGATCAGTGGCAACTTCGGGCAGCAGGCCCATGATGACGAATTCAGTCGTTCCGATGGCAAAGGAGCTCAACGCCAGGACAAGGAGGGCGAGCGGCATCTCAAAGTTCCTTCTGAAGAGTGGCAAGGAATTCGGCGATGGTTTCTTCGTTGCGCTTATAAAAAATCCACTGGCCGAGGCGCTTGGTGGTCACCAAGCCAGCGCGATGCAATGTGCCGAGATGGGCGGAAACGGTGGATTGCGATAGGCCGCAGCGCTCGAACTGGCTGGCGCAGACACCCAGCTCCAGCGGATGTTCCTGGGTCGGAAAATGGGCGTGCGGATCTTTGAGCTGATTGAGGATTTCGAGCCTGGCGGGATGGGCCAAGGCCTTTAGTATCTCAGTTCTATCCATGACGTCACCGGCTGAATATCGAAAATTAACGATTCATGTATCGTCGATTTTCGATATATCAAGATGCGGCGCAGCAAATTATTTTATGCAATGCGCTTCGTGGGCATGCTTAGAATTTGGGCAAAAAAAGAGGGCCACCGGAATAACCAGGGCCCTATAGGTGTGAAGGTCAAAAACCTCCAGAGGGGAACAGCTGCTGCGGTGGAACTGGGAGGAAAAGCCACCATGTGCATCAGCTATGTGCGGTATGATGCTAATTTGTGCAGTGCGCAATGCTTTTTTGTGCATGGCAGTTATGCGTTTGCGGCCTCTGCTGAAAAAGGGCAAAAAAAAGGGCCACCGGTAACAACCAGGGCCCTATAGGTATGAAGGTTAAAAACCTCCAGAGGGGAACAGCCAATGCGGTGGAACTGGGAGGAAAAGCCACCATATGCATCAGCTATGTGCGATATGGTAGTTAATTGGGCAGGCTTCAACTCTGTTTTGTGCATATCAGCCATGCGTCATACGCGTGACAGATATATTACGGCAAAAAACGCTTGTAACACAGAGTCTTAGCTCAACTAAAAGTTCCAGTTCCGTGCCTTGGCGACGATGAAATCCCGAAAAACCTTGAGCTTGGCGGCGTTTTTCATTTCGTCGGGATAGCAGAAATAGGTGTCGAAGGACGGCACGTCGGCATTGATCGCAAGCTGAATAAGGCCCGGATCGCGGCCGACGATGTAGTCCGGCAGTACGGCGATGCCGATACCGAGCAGGCAGGCGCGCTTGATCGACGTCTGGCTGTTGATCTGCAGATGTGGAACGCGCTTGTTGTCCGACGAGCGGCCGGCAATCTCCAGCCAATTGACGTCGAGCAAATAGTTCGGCGCCGGTTCGCCGAAACTGATGATGCGATGCTCGTCCAGAGCCTCCACCGACTGCGGTTCGCCATAGCGGTTGATGTAGGAGGGGGCGGCGTAGACATGCATATGGACGGTGAAGAGCTTGCGCTGGATCAAGTCCGATTGCTGCGGCTGGCGCAGTCGGATGGCGCAGTCCGCATGGCGCATGTTCACGTCCAGCTCCTCATTGTCGAGGATGAGCTGGATCGACATGTCGGGATAAAGCTGTAGGAATTCCTGGATCTTGTCGGTCAGCCAGCCCTGGCCGAGGCCGACGGTCGTCGTCACGCGCAGCTTGCCGCTCGGCTTATCGGTCGTTTCGGTCAATTGCATCTTGACCGTTTCGAGCTTCAAGAGAACGTCATGCGCGGTGCGATACAGCAATTCGCCCTGTTCGGTCAGGATCAGGCCGCGTGCGTGGCGGTGGAACAGCTTGATGCCGACGTCCTGCTCGAGCGCGCTGACCTGGCGGCTGATGGCGGATTGGGACAGATGCAATTTATCCGCCGCGTGCGTGAACGAGCCCGCTTCGGCAGCCGCGTGAAAGATACGCAGCTTGTCCCAATCCAATGGCATGCCGTTTCCCCTCATCGGCTGCATCACTCCGCAGCTACGGCGACGGGCATATGCCCGGTCAAGTAGCGTTCCGCCTCAAGCGCCGCCATGCAGCCCATCCCTGCTGCCGTGATCGCCTGCCGGAACGTATCGTCGGTCACATCACCGGCGGCATAGATGCCTTCGACGTTGGTCGCAGTCGAATCGGGTGCAGTCCAGAGATAGCCATTGTCCTTGAGCTTCAATTTGCCCTTGAAGAGTTCCGTTGCCGGTGCGTGGCCGATGGCGACAAACACGCCGTCTATCGTTACGTCGGTGACGACGCCCGTGCGGGTGTCGCGCAGGCGTGCGCCGGAAACCGACGGCGGCATCGGCGGCTTGGCCGGCGTGCCGGTGATTTCGGCAACCTCGGTATTCCAGAGAACCTTGACGTTTGCCTTGGCGAACAGGCGCTCCTGCAGGATCTTTTCGGCGCGGAACGAATCGCGGCGATGCACGACGGTGACCGACTTGGCGATATTGGAGAGATAGAGCGCTTCCTCGACGGCGCTGTTGCCGCCGCCGACCACGATCACATCCTTATTACGATAGAAGAAGCCGTCGCAGGTGGCGCAGGCGGAAACGCCAAAGCCCTGGAAATGCTGTTCGCTCTCGATGCCCAGCCATTTGGCCTTGGCGCCGGTCGCGATGATCAGCGTGTCGGCGGTCCAGACCTGACCGCTGTCGGTGCGCGCGACAAAGGGGCGCTTGGTGGTATCGACTTCGGTGACGAGATCGTTGACGATTTCCGCGCCGACATGCTGGGCCTGCAGCAGCATCTGTTCCATCAGCCACGGGCCCTGGATCGGATCGGCAAAGCCCGGATAGTTTTCGACATCCGTGGTGATCATAAGCTGGCCGCCCTGTTCGAGGCCGGCGATCAGAACCGGCTTCAGCATGGCTCTCGCGGCATAAACGGCGGCCGTATAGCCGGCGGGGCCGGAACCGATGATGAGCACCTTGGTATGGCGGGCAGGCATGTGTAGTCCTTTCAATCTAAGCGCTTCGGGAAGCCGCGGCTTCAAACGGGCAAAAGCAGGCGATTTCACGATCCGCCGCCTCATTTATGATTGTCGCATGCATTTATTCAAGGGCAGCCTTGCATTACTAACAGAGCAAATCTGCTTTGTGTAAGATTCGGTCACGCGCGGGAAACTTTCTTGCGTATTTTCGCGCTTTATATAGAAGCTGCCGGTTGGGAATTAAAGAAAGGCAAGAAAAGTGCTGCGGGCTGAACTCGACGCCATCGATATCAAGATCTTGCGGGAACTCCAGCGCGACGGGCGCATGACCAATGTCGAACTCGCCGATCGCGTCGGCATCTCCGCGCCGCCCTGTCTGCGCCGGGTGCGCAAGCTGGAGGAGGCCGGCGTCATCGAGGGCTACCATGCGATGCTGAACAGCCCAAAGCTCGGCTTCGATCTCGTTGCCTTCTGCATGGTCGGTCTCAAGCATCAGTCGGAGGCCAATCTCAAAGCCTTCGCCGCTGTGACAGCCGAGTGGCCGCTCGTGCGGCAGGCATGGATGGTTTCCGGCGACAGCGATTTCCTGCTGCATTGCGTCGCCGAAAACCTCACCCGGTTCCAGGATTTCGTCATCGAGGTGCTGACGGCGAACGAGCATGTCGATACGGTGCGCACCATGCTGACCATCCGGCAGGTGAAGAAACTCGGGCTGGTGGAGCTCTAGGATATGGCGGACCGCCCCTGGCACCGATCGTTGATCAAGACGGGTGCGCGCTTGCTGCTCGGCGGTTCGCGCGCCCATGCGCAGGACTGGTTTCCAGGGCTCAACATCGTGCGGGCAAACGGGGTAGGCGAGGTCTATTACCGACGTGCCAAGGTCGCGGCCCTTTCTCCCATCGACCGGCTGCGCAAACAGTCCGGTCAAATCATCCATATCGTCGGCTCCGGCCCATCGATCCGCGACTGCGATCTGACCGGACTTGAGAAGGGCAGCGCGATCCTGCTGAACGGCGCTATCGGGTTGATCGATGAGCAGATTGCCGCGCCGCTTGCCATCGCCGTTGAGGACGAGCGTTTCGTCTGGCGGCATTCCGAGATGATGCGGCGCAGGATCACGTCCGATACGATTTGCCTGTTTTCGGTCGCCGTGCTGCGGGCGATCTCGGAATTTGACAGCCGTTGGCTGGCGGATAAGACGATCATCCTGATCGACGATATCCGCAAGCCTTACGGCGTGCGCCGCCGCTCCATCGATGACATCAGAAGGCTCGATTTCGTGCGGCTCAACGCAACGGGCTCCGCCGGATTTTCCTTCGCGCCGGATCGCGGTGTTTTCCAGGGTGGCTCGGTCGCGGTATCGGCGCTGCAGTTCGCGCTTTATTGCTCGCCCCGAACGATCGGCTTTCTCGGTATCGATATTTCCAATGCCGGTGAGCCCCGGTTTTATGAGACCAGCGACGAGACCGCCTTTTCTGGCATTGCCCAGGCCGAAGACCGCATTCTTGAGCATTTTGTTCTGGCAAAGGAAATCGCGTCGGAGCGAGGCGTGACGTTTGTCAATTATTCGCCGGTTTCGGCGCTATTGAAGCACGGATTTGGCTACGATGCGCGGTTTGCCGCGGTATCGACGATCTGAGTTGCGGGGAACGGACGCATGGGTTGGTTGAAGCCCAAGATATCGGATGCGAAGCGGCTTACAATCGATCCGCCGAAGCCGCAGGCGGGCCGACACGGCATCGCGATTGCCGTTTGCGTCAAGGATGAGGCGCGCTATATCGAGGAATGGATACGCTTCCACCAAGCTGTCGGCATTCGTCACTTCTATATCTATGACAATGGCTCGACGGACGAGACCCTCGCTATTCTACGTGGCCTCCTCGATGCCGACACGCTGACGATCATCCCTTGGATCGGACGTATGACCGATGCAACCACGGGGGCGCCCCTGAACGGTCAGGTCATCGTCTTCGCCCACGCCATCCTCAATTTCGGCGGCGCATATCGCTGGATGGCCTTCATCGATGTCGACGAATTCCTGTTGCCGAAGGAAGGGCGAACGGTCGAGGAGGCGCTAGCGGCAGTCGGCGATTTTCCAAATGTCTCGTTGCCATGGCATATGTTCGCGACGAGCGGTCACGAGAAGCGGCCCGACGGTCCGCTGGCGCTGAACTACACGATGCGCGGTGCCGATCCGATGACGAACAAGGAAAATGTCAGCAATTTCAAATGCATCGTTGATCCCTGCGAGGTGACGGAAGTCACGGTGCATCAGTTTCAGACGCGATCATTCGGCGATCTGACGGCGAATGATGCCGGAAAGCGTTTCACGCGCCGCGCACGGAAATCGCCGGATTTCTATTCGAACCGGTTCCTGCAACTCAATCACTACTACACCAAATCCCGTGAAGAGCTGATGGCCAAGCTGGCGCGCGGATGGACCTACGATGCCTCGCCGACCAAGTACCGGGACAAGGTCTTGTCGATCGTCAAAAGCATTGAGAAAGATCTGGTCGAGGACCGGGCGATGATCGATTTCGTCGAGCGCAACCGCATCGATCTCGGCCAATAGGCCCTCGCTTCAGCGGGCGCCGCCGAGCAATTGCCGATAGATGTCGCCGATCGCTGTCGCTTCCTTTTCCAAGGCGAACTCGCTACGTACGTGACGCACTGCGTTTTCCCCTTGGCTGAGCGCTTCTTCGGGATTGGCGAGATAGAAGTCGATCGCTTTCGTCAGCGCTTCGCCATCGCCGGCGGGTACGATCGCGCCGGTTTCTCCGGGTACGATCAATTCGGCATAAGCGCCCGCGTCGGAGGCGACGACGGCGGTGCGTGAGGCCATGGCCTCCAGCGGCGTCAGGCCGAAGCCTTCATTGCGGGAAGGGGCGACATACAGCGTCGCGCGTCGATACCAGGGCCTGATATCGTCGACTTCACCGAGAAAGCGGATGCGATCGGTGAGGCCGGCGGCGGCTACCATCTTCACCAATTCGTCGCCGAAGCCGCGATGCTCCGCAGTTACCCGGCCACAGACGACGGCGGTCCAGTCCGGATAGCGCGGCAGAAGCTCGATCATCGCCTTGACGAAGAGATCCGTCCCCTTCTGGTGGCGAACGCGGCCGAAGCAGCCGATCAGATAGGTGCCGGGCAGACCGGTGGAGGCCATGCGATCATGCGGCACTTCCGGCGGATGAAACATCTTCAGGTCGATGCCGTGCTGGATGACCGTGTGCGGCACCTGCAAAAAGCTGCCGGAGCGCGCGCTGGTGGCGATCACGGCGTCCATGCGGCGGATCAGCCAGCGCGTGTAGGCAGTGTGCCGGCGCTGAGCTGCCGAGGTGAAGACCAGCTTCAGCGGCATGCGCAGCACGGAGCGCAACAACAGCCCGACCAGCATCTCGTTGTTGCGGCGGGCATGCCAGACACGAACACGGTGGCGGCGCGGCTTCATCCAGAGGCCGGGTATCCGCGCCCAGCCAAGCTTCGGCAGGTCTTCCGGCAGCCCTGGCCCGAGCGTGGCGATATGGCAGCCGAGTTCGAGCTGTTTCGGGATCAATTGCACGATCGTCGAGGTAACGCCGGAGAGCCGGCGTTTGAAGTTCGTCGCGATGACCTCGATTTCGCTGAGATCGCTTGAATGCGATGCGTCGCGATCGCGCACGGGCGATCAACCCCAGGAGACGGAGAGGATTTCGTAGGCCTTGGCGCCGCCGGGCGCGTTAACCTCGATCGAATCGCCAACCTCCTTACCGATCAGCGCACGGGCGATCGGGGAGGAGATGGAGATGCGGCCGGCCTTCACATCGGCTTCCTGGTCGCCGACGATCTGGTAGATCTTCTCTTCTTCGGTGTCCTCGTCGACGAGCTTCACCTTGGCGCCGAACTTGATCTTCGAACCGGACATCTTGGTGAGGTCGATGACTTCGGCGCGCGCCGTCAGGTCTTCAAGCTCGGTGATGCGGCCCTCGTTGTGGCTTTGGGCCTCCTTGGCGGCATGGTACTCGGCATTTTCGGAGAGGTCGCCATGGGCGCGGGCTTCCGAAATTGCCTCGATGATTCGCGGGCGCTCTTCCTGCTGACGCCAGCGCAGTTCTTCCTGCAGCTTGACGAACCCGTTCTGCGTCATCGGTACCTTTTCAACCATTTTTCTTGTCCTTCACTCCCTGCGTTGCTCTGTCGCAGACACAAAAAGAAAACAGGTCCCGAAGCGGTACTTCGGAACCATACAGAGCCATTATTCTGTCATCTATAGCAGATTGCGAAGGCCGATTTCCAGAAAATTCGGTGACTTATGGCAAGGCTGGTCTTGGCCGATACTTGCGGAAGCCTGATTTCAGGCACCCATCGACCGGCAGTTTGGCGGCGACGGACGACGCCAACCGCAGCCGTGGATTTAGGTTGTACCGTTGGAAATAATAGGCGGTTGTCCCAACGCCTGGCTCGGCGCGGCAGTCTTTCTTGAAGCTAAAGCCATAGCGTGCGTCTCCTCACTGACGAGGGGAGCGTGCGTTAAACAAAGATGACGAAGCCGTTATTCTGGCTCCGTCATCCCGAGCAGTTCTCAGAAATAATTCTGCAGAGGCCGGACTTCGAGGTTGCCGGCCTTCAGTGCCTTGATCGCCATGGCGGCGGCTTCCGCACCGGCCATGGTGGTGTAATAGGGCACCTTCTGCATCAGCGTCGCGCGGCGAAGCGACTTCGAGTCCGAGATCGCCTTGTTGCTGTCGGTCGTGTTGATGACGAGCTGGACCTGGCGGTTGCGGATGGCATCCTCGATATGCGGACGGCCTTCCAGAACCTTGTTGATCTTCGTCGCCTCGATGCCGTTTTCGGCCAGGTAACGCTGCGTGCCGCCGGTTGCGAGCACCTTGAAGCCCAGCTCGGTCAACATGCGGATGGCTGGCAGGACACGCGGCTTGTCGTCGTCGCGGACAGAAACGAAGACCGTTCCGTCGCGCGGCAACTCGACACCGGCGCCAAGCTGCGACTTGGCGAAAGCCAGCGCGAAATCCGTATCCAGGCCGATGACTTCGCCGGTCGAGCGCATTTCCGGGCCCAGCAGGGTGTCGACGCCCGGGAAGCGGGCAAAGGGGAAGACGGCTTCCTTGACGGCGATGTGCTTCAGCTTGCGCGGATCGGGCTTTTCGCCATAGGCGGCGAAGGTCGCATCCAGCTTTTCGCCGGCCATGACGCGGGCGGCGATCTTGGCGATCGGCGCGCCGATGGTCTTGGCGACGAAAGGCACGGTGCGCGAAGCGCGCGGGTTGACTTCGAGTACGTAGACGGTGTCGTCCTTGATGGCGAACTGCACGTTCATCAAGCCGCCGACGTTCAGCGCCTTGGCCATGGCCTTCGCCTGGCGCTCCAGCTCATCAATCATGGCGGGTGACAGTGTGCGCGGCGGCAGCGAGCAGGCCGAGTCGCCGGAGTGAATGCCGGCCTCTTCGATATGCTCCATGATCCCGGCAATGTAGGCGTCGGTGCCGTCGGAGAGGCAGTCGACGTCGACTTCGATGGCGTTGGTGAGATAACTGTCGAACAGCAGCGGGTTCTTGCCAAGCAGGGTGTTGATCTGGCCGGTCTTGTCGTTCGGATAGCGCGCCTTGATATCTTCCGGCACCAGTTCCGGCACGGTGTCGAGAAGATAGGTCTGCAGCATGCTTTCGGAATGAATGATCTGCATGGCGCGGCCGCCGAGCACGTAGGACGGGCGCACAACGAGCGGGAAGCCGATTTCGCCGGCAACGAGGCGAGCCTGCTCGACGGAATAGGCTATGCCATTGTTCGGCTGGTTGAGATCGAGCTTCATCAGCAGCTTCTGGAAGCGGTCGCGGTCTTCGGCAAGGTCGATCGCGTCCGGCGCGGTGCCGAGGATCGGGATGCCGTTCTTTTCCAGCGCTTCGGCGAGCTTCAGCGGCGTCTGGCCGCCGAACTGGACGATGACGCCGACCAGCTCGCCATTCTCCTGTTCCGCCTTGAGGATCTCGATCACGTCTTCGGCGGTCAGCGGCTCGAAATAGAGCCGGTCCGAAGTATCGTAGTCGGTCGAGACGGTTTCCGGGTTGCAATTGATCATGATCGCTTCATAGCCGGCATCCTTCAGGGCGAAGGCGGCGTGGCAGCAGCAATAGTCGAATTCGATCCCCTGGCCGATGCGGTTCGGACCGCCGCCGAGGATGACGACCTTCTTGCGATCGGAAACCTGCGCTTCCGTGCGGGCAGCACCGACGAAGGGCGTCTCATAGGTCGAATACATATAAGCGGTCGGCGAGGCGAACTCGGCGGCGCAGGTGTCGATGCGCTTGAAGACCGGACGGACGTTCAAGCCGTTGCGCAGTTCGGCAACTTCCTTCGGGCGTTTGCCTGTCAGCGTGGCGAGGCGCGCATCCGAGAAGCCCATGGCCTTCAGCATGCGCAGGTTGGCAGCATCTTCCGGCAGGCCATGTTCGCGGATGCGGGCTTCCATGTCGACGATCGCCTTGAATTGGGCGATGAACCACGGGTCGATCTTGCAACCTTCATGCACCTCTTCGGGCGACATGCCGAGGCGCAGTGCCTGGGCGACCATGCGAAGGCGGTCGGGAGTGGGGGTGCCGATGGCGGCGCGGATGGCGTTCTGGCTGCCTTCGCCCTCTTCGGTGCCGGGAATTTCGATCTCATCGAGACCGGTGAGGCCTGTTTCCAGGCCGCGAAGCGCCTTCTGCAGCGATTCCGCGAAGGTGCGGCCGATCGCCATGACTTCGCCGACCGATTTCATCGCGGTGGTCAGCACCGGCGAGGCACCGGGGAATTTCTCGAAGGCGAAGCGCGGAATTTTCGTGACGACGTAATCGATCGAGGGTTCGAAGGATGCCGGCGTCGCGCCGCCGGTGATGTCGTTTTCAAGTTCGTCCAGCGTATAGCCGATCGCCAGCTTGGCCGCGACCTTGGCGATCGGGAAACCGGTGGCTTTCGAGGCGAGGGCGGAGGAGCGCGACACGCGCGGGTTCATTTCGATGACGACGAGGCGGCCATCCTTCGGATTGACTGCGAACTGCACGTTCGAGCCGCCGGTCTCGACGCCGATCTCGCGCAGCACCGCGATCGAGGCGTTGCGCATGATCTGGTATTCTTTGTCCGTCAGCGTCAGTGCCGGAGCGACGGTGATCGAATCGCCGGTATGAACGCCCATCGGGTCGATGTTTTCGATCGAGCAGATGATGATGCAGTTGTCCGCCTTGTCGCGGACCACTTCCATCTCGAATTCTTTCCATCCGAGCACCGATTCTTCGATCAGCACTTCCGTGGTCGGCGAAGCATCGAGACCACCGCCGACGATCTCGAAGAATTCCGAGCGGTTATAGGCAATGCCGCCGCCGGTGCCGCCGAGGGTGAAGGAAGGGCGGATGATGGCGGGCAGGCCGACATGATCAAGCGCCTGGGCGGCGACCGCCATGGCGTGGTTCATATAGCGCTGCTTGCGGTCGCTTTCGCCGAGGTTCCACTGGTTTTCCAGCTCGTCCAGCGCTTTGTCGAGCTCACCGCCGGAAAGCTGCGCCTTCAGCTTGGTGCGCTCAGCCTCATGCGTCTTGCGGTCAGCATCCTTGATGTCGGTGGCATTCGCCAGCATCGAGCGCGGGGTTTCGAGGCCGATGCGGGCCATGGCTTCGCGGAAGAGGGCGCGGTCTTCGGCCATATCGATGGCGGCGGGCTTGGCGCCGATCATCTCGACATTGTAGCGGTCGAGCACGCCCATGCGCTTCAGCGAAAGCGCCGTATTGAGCGCCGTCTGGCCGCCCATGGTCGGCAGCAGCGCATCCGGGCGCTCCTTGGCGATGATCTTGGCAACCACTTCCGGCGTGATCGGCTCGACATAGGTCGCGTCCGCCAGGCCCGGATCGGTCATGATCGTTGCCGGGTTGGAGTTGACGAGGATGACGCGGTAGCCTTCCTCCCTAAGCGCCTTGCAGGCCTGTGTGCCGGAATAATCGAACTCACAAGCCTGGCCAATGACAATCGGTCCTGCGCCGATAATGAGGATCGATTTGATATCTTGGCGCTTCGGCATGGGCTCACATCCGTTTTTTTGTTGCGCGAAAAACCGGCCAGGGTGGGAGATCACCGGCCGGGGCGCATGGGCATGTCTTTTCAGGCTAGAAGCGGCTTATAGGCAAATGTATTTGTAAACGGAACCCCATAAATCGCGGAATCGACAGGAATCGCGAGGAGAGGGTCGTTGCAGTGTTTGGCGCTATCGATGCGGGTCTTAACCGCCGGAACTCCGTCGCCCTCGCGAATATCCATCAATCCAATATATAGTGTGGCACAAAGCGCGAGGTGTCGCGTGTGACCGGCGTGTCGTCTTCGCGGATGCCGATGCCGGCCGGTTGTCCGGCGATGATCCAGGAGCCGATGACGGTCCAGTCGTCGCCGAAGCGGGGAAGGAGCCGCAGCGCCTGCCTGATATAGCCTTCCGCGCCATAGGGGCCGTCGACCCGATAATTGCCTCCATCCGCCTGATGGTTGACCAGCGTTACATTCGCGCCCTCGCGGGAGAGCAGCGGCTTGCGGACATATGTCTCGCCAAGGGTTTCGGCGCGGGGATCGTCATCGAAATAGGCGGGAAGCAGATTTTCATGATTGGGGAACATGTCCCATAGAACCGGCAACAGTCCCTTGTTCGAAAGCGTCAATTTCCACAGGGGCTCGATCACCCTGGTCGGCGTCGCCGGCAGATGGCGACCGAAGGGCTCGCGCACCATGTCTTCCAGCGGATAAAGCTTGAACAGGCAATCGACGCGCCGATCCTGCAAGTCGGTCAGCCAATGTTTGGCATCGACGCCGATATCGGCCATGCCGAGCAGCGTCGTCTCGCACCCTGCCTGGGCGGCGCAGTCGACGAGGTAGTTCAGTGTCACCAAATCCTCTTCCGATTCCAGAACGCCGGCGAAATGCATTCGTCTGGATGGGCCGGCGAGAAACCGCAGGGCATCGATCAGTCGCTCATGGATCGAGTTGAATTGGTCGGCGGTCCGCGGGATTTCCCCGCGCGCCTTCATGTCCTCCAGCCATTGCCACTGGAAGACGGCGCTTTCGAACAGGCTCGTGGGGGTATCGGCATTGAATTCCAAAAGTTTCGCTGGTCCGTCGCCGCCGTAAGCGAGGTCGAAGCGGCCATAGAGATCGTGCTCCCGGTTGCGCCACGACCGGACGACTGCGTCGTGATATTCCGGCGGGATCGCCATGCGGGACATCAGACCGGCATCGGCAACGATCCGGTCGACCGCGCCGTAGCACATTTGCAAGAGCGTGGCGGACGGGTCCTCGAGCCTGGTTTCGATCTCGTCCAGTGTGAAGACGTAGGCATGGCGCTCGTCCCAATAGCGCTCGCCGTACATGGAGTGGATGGAAAAGCCGCAGGCCTCGGCATCGGCCTGCCAATCTGGTCTTTCGCTGACGACCACACGTTTCATTGACGGATTTCCTCAACTCGAAAGGTGAAAACCGCGGAAGCCCCAGCCGCCGCGTTCCGCCGTTGTCGTCGAACTGGCCGAACGTTCAGAAAACCAGCGTCCGGATCCACCGCCGCCGCCCCCGCCACCGCCGGATGACGAAGAATAGGAGGGCTGGGTGTCGTCATCCTTCTTTCTCGGCGCATAATCGCGATTTGTGATCGGCGTGCTGTTGGCGAGGCTTCGCCCGGCGGCGGTTCTGAAATCGCTACTGCCGCGCGGTTGGTATAGTGCATTGGCATTGTAGGTCTGTGCGGTGTTGCCGACGACGTAGCCGGCCATGAAAGGAATAAAATGGCCCAAGCCGGCACGGTGAGCGTCTGTCGTAGGCTGGCAATCGTTGACGCCATAGTCCTTTTCACATGCGGCGGCCGTCTCGTAGGCCGGCGCATTCTGAAGACGCTCTTTTTCCGCTGCGGCAAAATCGGATCGACATCTCTCCGCCGTAAAGATGTCGTCGGCGATGCAGGCATCGACGTCCTTGTAAATCTTGGCGGTGTTACTGTCCTTCTGGCCACAGCCCGTCAGCGCCGCCGTTCCCATCAGCAGCAGTGACACACTCATCGATCGTTTCATCAAACCCTCGGCGCATAGCGCATATGTTCACGCGCCTTTACACTTCAATTATGACGTGCATGTACTTACTCAACCGCAATGTACCGCGAAACGCGGAATTGCGGTTGTCCACATGGTTATAAAATGCAACGTAAAGAATATTGGCGCGTCCAAAGACGTAGGTGGGCGCCTGAGATATTTAAAGAATATCCGCCCAGTTTTTGTTGCTGTCTAAGGCCCGAAAGACACGATGGTGAAAATTTTCTTTCCGCTTTTCATAATTTAAAGTGGCACGATATATCTCAGAATGCGTTAGAGTCTTTTGTTAGGGACCTGCATCGCCGGGAGGTGCAATATGGATTGGAAGGGGCGTCGGCAATCCGACAATATCGAGGATGAGCGTGGCTCATCGCCGATGAGCGGCGGCACGGGTGGCGGCGGCTTCCGATTCCCCGGCGGAGGTATCGGCGGCGGCGGTTTGAGTTTCCGCACCATTATCGTACTCGTCGTGATTTTCCTGATCCTGAGGGCGATGGGCGTCGACGTTATCGGCCTGCTACAGCAAAGCGGCATGTTGGAAGGTGGTGGATCTGGTTACGAGCAGAGCGATTCCCGTGGCGGCAATGCTCCGCCCGCCAATGACGAGATGAAGCAGTTCGTCGCAACGGTGCTCGCCGACACAGAAGACACCTGGACCGGCATCTTCAAGTCGATGGGCCAGACCTATACGGATCCGAAGCTGGTGCTGTTCTCCGGCAGTTTCCCCTCGGCTTGCGGGCAAGCTTCGGCGGCCACCGGCCCCTTCTATTGCCCGAGCGATCAGAAGGTCTATCTCGACATGGCCTTCTTCAAGCAGATGAAGGACCAGTTCGGCGCAGCCGGCGATTTCGCCCAGGCCTATGTCATTGCGCATGAAGTCGGCCATCATGTTCAGGACCAGCTCGGCATTCTGCCGAAGTTCAATCAGGCCCGCCAAACCATGAGCGAGGCAGATGCCAACAAGTTGTCAGTGCGGATCGAGCTTCAAGCCGATTGCCTTGCCGGCATCTGGGGCAAGTTCACGCAGCAGAAAGGCATTCTGCAGGAAGGCGACCTCGAAGAGGCGCTGAATGCCGCGCAGCAGATCGGCGACGATACGCTGCAGAAGCGCAGCCAGGGTTATGTTGTTCCGGATAGTTTCAACCACGGCACCTCGGCCCAGCGTGTGAAATGGTTCAAGCAGGGCTTCGACTCCGGCAAGCTCAGCAACTGCGATACGCTGAACAATCCGGTTTAAACGGAAATACCTTCTCCCGGCGGGGAGAAGGTGACGTTTCCTACTTCTCGCTATCCATATGCGCCAACTGCGCTTCCGGATAGCGACCGCCGGCGGCGGCGTCCTTCGGGACTGCGCGTTCGATCGCTGAGAAATCCGCTTCGGACAATTGGACGGATAACGAGCCGAGAGCCTCGGTCAGGCGATCGCGGCGGCGGGCACCAATGAGCGGGATGATGTCCGCGCCTTGGGCGTCGACCCAGGCGATGGCGATCTGGGCGACGCTAACGCCCTTGGCATCTGCGATCTGGCGCAGTGCTTCCACCAATTCCAGGTTCTTATCGACATTGCCCGCCTGGAAGCGCGGGCTCAAGGCGCGGAAGTCGCCTTTCTGCACCGCATCCTTCTGCCAGTGACCGCTGATCAGGCCGCGGGAGAGGACGCCGTAGGCGGTGATGCCGATGCCGAGTTCGCGGCAGGTGGGCAGGATCTGATCCTCGATGCCGCGCGAGATCAGCGAATATTCGATTTGCAGATCTGCGATCGGATGCACGGCCGCAGCACGGCGGATCGTATCGGCGCCGACCTCGGAGAGGCCGATATGCCTGATATAACCGGCCTTGATCAGATCGGCCATGGCGCCGACCTGCTCTTCGATCGGGACGTTCGGATCGAGGCGGGCAGGGCGGTAGATATCGATATGGTCAACGCCGAGGCGCTGCAGCGTATAGGCGAGAAAGTTGCGGATTGCGGCCGGACGGGCATCATAACCCAACCAGGCACCGGCGGGATCGCGCAAGGCGCCGAACTTGACGCTGAGCAGGAAATTGTCGCGCTTCAGACCTTTGATCGCTTCGCCGATCAACATTTCATTGTGGCCCATCCCATAGAAATCGCCGGTATCGAGTAGGTTGATGCCGGCGTCGAGGGCGGCGTGGATGGTGGCAATGCTCTCGGCGCGATCGGATGGTCCGTACATGCCGTACATGCCCATGCAGCCGAGGCCGATGGCGGACACTTCGGGGCCGGTCTTACCCAATTGACGCATCTGCATTTCAGGTCTCCTTCATCAGCGGCGCTCCAAGGGCGTCTTCGAGATTGGTTTTACTGCATTGGCTGTTGTGCGATAATCCGTGTAAATCGAAACAGGTTGTTTGGAATTTTGCATAATGAACGATTTGCCGCTTGCCGATCTCGATGCCTTTGCCGCTGTCACGCGCGAACGCAGTTTTCGTGAGGCGGCGCGGAAACGCCGTGTCTCCGCATCATCATTGAGCGAGGCGCTGCGGCGGCTCGAGGAGCGGCTCGGCGTGCGTCTGCTCAACCGTACCACCCGCAGCGTCACACCAACAGAGGCCGGCGAACGGCTCATCGAGCGGCTGGGACCGGCGATGGGCGAGATCGCCACCGCGCTTGACGATATCAACACATTTCGTGACAGTCCTGGCGGCACTCTGCGGCTCAATGTGCCGACCGTGGCAGCCATGGTCATCATGCCGGGCATCATCAACCGTTTCCTGAAAGCCTATCCGGGTATCTCGGTAGAAATCGTCGCCGAGGACAGTTTTATCGACGTGCTGGCGGCGGGCTATGATGCCGGTATTCGTTACGATGAGCGGCTGGAGCGCGACATGATCGCCGTTCCGATCGGGCCACGGGAGCAATGCTATGTCACCGCCGCGTCGCCGGCCTACCTTGCGGCAAATGGTACGCCCCAGCACCCGCGCGACATTCTCGACCATCGCTGTATCCGCCACCGTTTCCTCGGCAGCTCTGCCTTTCCCTGGGAGTTTGAAAGGAAGGACGAGAGGATCGTCATTTCGCCGCCCATGGTTCTCGCCACCAATTCCGTCGATATCGAGCGCAACGCCGCCTTGGAGGGACTTGGTATCATCCGAACCTTCAGGGAGTTCGTCGCGCCGCAGATTGCAAGCGGTGACCTCATACCGATTCTCGAAGACTGGGATACTGCTTTTCCCGGGCCATTTCTCTATTATGCCAGCCGCCGCCATATGCCGGCACCGCTTCGAGCCTTCGTCGATTTTCTCAAATTGGAGCAGCGGCGGATGAACGAGGGGTAGGGCGTCATCCTCATGTCAAAGATCAAAAAAATCGGTCGGTGAATCAGGAAGATTGAAGCGTTCACGCATTGTTTCCGGCAAAATCTTTAGGTAAGGGGGACGCTGCGGTTTTTCGTTCACGTTCTGTCTCTTCATGGAGATGGGGCCACCAATAGGCAAACTCCATGATCGATCAGAAATTCGTCCGTCGCGGCCTTTTCCTCGTCTTCGTCACCCTCTTCCTCGACGTCATCGGCATCGCCATCATCATGCCGGTCATGCCGAAATATCTGGAGGAACTGACGGGCGCTTCAGTCAGCGAGGCGGCAACCGATGGCGGCTGGCTATTGCTTGCCTATGCGGCCATGCAATTCCTGTTTTCGCCGCTGATCGGCAATTTGAGCGATCGTTTCGGTCGCCGCCCGATCTTGCTTGCCTCCGTGTTGACCTTCGCGATCGACAATTTCATCTGCGCCATTGCCGGCAGCTACTGGATATTGTTCGCCGGTCGCATCCTGGCCGGTGTCAGCGGAGCGAGTTTCTCGACATGCTCCGCCTATATCGCCGACATCAGCAATGACGAGAACCGGGCTAAGAATTTCGGCCTGATCGGCATGGCCTTCGGCGTGGGTTTTGTCCTTGGACCTGTGATCGGCGGTTTCCTTGGGGAATTCGGCCCGCGCGC